>PXSG01000030.1:0-835 GCA_003023485.1 Halobacteriales archaeon SW_10_68_16 | reverse complement strand
CGACGGCCTCGACGTAGGCTCCGCGGTCCAGCGCGGCGTCGGCGGCCGTCCCGGCGAAGTCCACGACCGGTTCGAAACCCAGCCCGACACCCACGATGACGGCGGCGACGGCGACGAGGACGGCCACCTGCACGGGGTCGACAGACGCCGCCCGAACCCGCTCGGAGCGTGCGCCCCAGAACCCCCCGACCCAGACCCGCGTCGTGTAGACGATCGTCAGCAACGCTCCCACCAGCAAGACCAGGAGGACCAGCAGTGTCGCCGTGTCGCCGGTGCTTGCCACAACGGACGTGGCGGCATCGAGCACGAGGAACTTCCCGAAAAAGCCCGAGAGCGGTGGGATACCCACCAGCGAGAGCATCCCCACGAAGACGGCACTCGAGAGGACGGGCGACTGCCGGCCGAGGCCGCCCAGTTCCGCGAGACGGTTCGTGCCTGTTGCACCGCGCACGGTCGCCGCCGAGAGGAAGAGCATCCCCTTTGCGAGCGCGTGGTGGAGCGCATACACGAGGGCCGCGACCAGTCCCAGGCGACGGACCGTCGGGGACCCGGCCGCCGCCGCGAGGCCGACCGGGACCGCGATGAACCCGACCTGGCCGATACTGGAGTAGGCGAACAGTTCCTCGAGGCTGGCGCTGGCGACCGCCCCGAGCCCCCCGAGCAGGATGCTGGCGACGCCCATCGTCAGGAGCACCGGCGCGAGGAAGGCGAGCGGGGAGTTCCCGGAGACTACGGGGAGGTCAAGCGGGAGCGACGCGCCGGCGAAGACGGTGAAATACAGGCGGACGATGGCGTACATCCCGACCTTCTTGGTCGCGCCGGCGAGCATCGCCGC
>PXSG01000029.1:2637-7743 GCA_003023485.1 Halobacteriales archaeon SW_10_68_16 | reverse complement strand
GGCGACCACCGCGTCGGCCGATCGAACGAGAGACAGATCCTCCTCCAGCGAGGGACCGGCGCCAGCGACTGCGACAGTGGCACCATCGAGGTCGAGATTCGCCGGATCGTACGTCTCTTTCCCATCGAGCAGGTCGTAGAGGACATCCCGCGCACGCTCGTCGGCTTCGCGGTCGTAGCCGAAATCGGCCAGGATGGCCTCGTAGACCGGCTCCCAGGTCTCGAAATTCATGGTCTCGAGATCCCGAGCGAGTGCTGTCGCTGATGAGATGTCACGCCAGATAATCCGGGTTGAGCCGAAATGGCACACTGAACTACCCCTGCCCAGGTGCCCTTTCGGCCTTCACCGGCCGATTTTGGCGCCTCTGACATAAGTTTTCCCTTAGGGGACGGGGTGCTGACTTAAAAACCCGGTCACTGAACGAAAAGGCCAATTGCGCGGGGCCGTCACGACGGGCATGCACGTCGGCATCGACACCGGCGGAACGAACGTCGATGCCGTCGCCGTCGACGCGACAAGCTGCGAGGAGGACGTCCGCGCGAGGGCGAAGGTTCCCGGCAACGAACCGAAACCCATCAGGACCGCACTCGACCGTATTCTCGACGGCGAACCGGTCGACCGCGTGGTCGTCACGACAACACTCGTCTTGAACGCCGCCGTCCAGCAGCGGCTCCCGGCCTGTACGAACGTCATCGTGCCGGGACCGGGACTACACCCCGAGCGGGCCTTCTACGGCGAGGAAAACCACCTCGCTGGGGGCTGTGTCGATCATCGCGGCCGAGTGACCGAGGAGACCGCCTACGAGGAGACACCGGAGTCGTCGGTGGTCGCAGTCACCGCAAAGTTCGGTACGCGCAACCCCAAACCGGAACGGGACGTCCGCGCCGAAATCGACCGCGAGGAAGACGCGATTGCCGTCGGCCACGCGGCCGGACCCGGCATGACGTTCCCACGGCGTGCGGCCACGACAGTCGCAAACGCGAAAGCCGGTCCCACGTTCGCCGCGTTCGCGACGGACGTCGCGGATGCACTCTCGGCAGCCGGCGTCGAGGCCCCGGTCTACTACCTGAAAGGCGACGGAGCGATGCTCTCGGCCGACGCGATGCGGACGACACCGGCCCACGCACTCCGTGCCGGCCCCGCGGCCAGCGCGCTCGGACTGCTGGCGCTCTCGGGCGTCGCGGACGCTGTCTGTGTCGACATCGGCGGGACGACGACCGACGTGACGCGTCTCTCCGAGGGCTTACCGGCGACCGAACCCGTCGACGCTGGCTCACTCGAAACGGGCTACGACGGCGTGCGGGCAGTCGACCTCCCGCTGGGTGGTGACACCCGCGTCGTGGCGGATGGGCTCACGGGCGAGCGCGAAGGCAAGGCTGCAGCGTTCGGCGGGGACGCGCCAACGCTGACCGACGCCCTCCATGTCGCGGGGATGCTCACAGAGACCGGCGCCCAAGAGGCGGGCGATCCGGAAGCGGCACGCGGGGCGTTCGGGCGTTTCGACGATCCGGAGAGTGTCGCCCGGATGGCCGTCGGTTCGTACGTCTCCAGGGTAGATGCGGCCATCGCACGCCTCGCGCCAGACGCGACGCGCCTCGTCGCTGGCGGCGTGCTCGCACCGCACCTCGCGGAACCCATCGCCCGGGCAGCCGACATCGACGACGTGGTCGTCCCGGACCAGGCGGGCGTCGCGGGCGCGGTGGGCTGTGCGGCGGCGCGCGTCAGCGTCGAGACCGGCATCCACGTCGACTCCGCACGCGGGACGATGACCGTCTCGGCTCTCGGAACGGAGACCGAGGATGTCGAGCAGGGCCGGACCTTCACCGACGACGAGGTCGAATCGCTCGCGACCGACCGAGCGCGCGCGGCGGCCCGACAGGCGGGGGCCTCGTCCGCGGAGGACCTGCCTGTCGACGTGCGGGACACCCGTCGGTTCAACGTCGTCGAACGGTCCCGGGTGGCGGGCCAGGTCGTCGACGCGACCGCACAGGTCGAACCCGGTCTCGCCGTCACGTTCGGAGGCAAGCGATGACGCTCGCGCTGTACTACCACGACGAGTACCTGCTGCACGAACACACGCCGACCCACCCGGAACGTCGCGAGCGCCTGCAGTACACGATGGACCAGCTCCGCGAGGAGGGCGTGCTGGATTCGCCGGCCGTCGATGTGCGCGAGCCCGAACCTGCCGCCACACAGGACCTCCACCGCGTCCACGACGGGGAGTATCTCGACCGCCTGCGGGGCATGTCCGAAGACGGCGAGGGACAGCTGAGCGTCGACACGCACATCTCCGAACACGTCTGGGACCAGGCACGCCTGGCGGCGGGTGGCGTCGCCGACGCCGTCGAGGCTGTGGCCCGTGGCGAGTACCCCTCGTCGTTCGTCATGGCCCGCCCGGGTGGCCACCACGCCTTCGCCGACGACGGCCACGGCTTCTGTTACCTGAACAACACCGCGGTCGCGCTCCGGCGCGTCCAGGCCGAGACGGACGTCGACCGCATCCTGCTGTGGGACTGGGACGCCCACCACTGCGACGGCACGCAGGCGATCTTCGCCGAGGACCCCTCGGTGCTCGTCGTGTCGACCCACCAGTCCGGCCGGACGCTGTTTCCGGGTACCGGGTTCGTCCGCGAGGTCGGGACCGGCGACGGCGAGGGCTACACCGTGAACGTGCCACTCTCGCCCCGGACGGGCGACGACGCCTACCTCCGCGTGGTCGAGGAGGTGTTCGAACCGCTCGCCGAACAGTTCGATCCCGACCTCCTGTTCGTCGAGGCCGGCCAGGACAACCACTTCACGGACCCCATCACCGATCTCGGGGTCACGGCACAGGGCTACGCCCGACTCATGGAGCGGGCCATCGACGTCGCCGAGCGGCTGTGTGACGGGCGTCTCGCCGCGTCACTCGCCGGCGGGTACGGCATCGAGGGCGGGCTCCCCTACACGAATCTCGCCGTGATCGCCTCGCTCGCGGGGTTCGATACGTCGAACATCCGGGAACCGGCAATCTACGAGCCCCCGTCGGCCAGTCCGGGCGTCGAGAGAGTCATCGAGCGGGTGCGAGAACGTCACGGCGAGTACTGGGACCTGTAATTCAGGTCTCCCGGGGACTGCGTCGTTACTACTGTCCGATCGCCCAGAGTTTGTCGAGAGCCGCCGCAAGGCCGTCCGGTTCCGACACCTCGTCAGCCAGTCTCTGAAGATCTGCGACCGACCCGCCGAGCACGACCCGCCCGGCAGCCGACGCCAGAACCAGATCGGTCTCCTCGATAGCCTCCCGTAGCCGTTGGCGCCCAGCGTCCGACAGCCCCTCGATTGCGACCATCCGGAAGACCGCACCGGCAGCGTCCCGACCCGTGTCCCCTGTCTCGCCCCCGCCTGCATCGAGGTGGCGCCCCGCCTCGCGGACGGTCGTCACGTCGAGTTCCTCGACGCCCACCTCGTCGTCGCGCACTCGCTCCCGCGAGAAAGTGTCGCCGATGATGGCCGCGTCCCGCGTTTCCGCGACGTCGTGGGTCCGGACGACGTGAGCGCCGCGCTCGACGGCCATCGACGTGGCGGCCAGCGAGACCGGCAGCGCCGCCTCGGTGGGCCGGCCGGCCAGTTTCCGGAGGAAGTTCTTGCGGTTGATCGAGACGAGGATGGGCTGGCCGAGCGCGCGAAACTCCCGGAGGCGACGGAACGTCTCGCGGTCGTCGGTGAGGGTCTTCTCCTCGCTCCAGCCGCCGAACGCGGGATCCACGAGGGTCTTGTCGGTCAGGCCGCCACGGCGGAGCGCGTCGTAGATGTCGCCGACGGATTCGACGGTACCCGGCCGTTCGAGGTCCGGCGGGCTGGCCATCTTCGCCACCGCGACGTCGTACTCTTCGCAGACGCGTGGCATCTCCGGGTCGGCGAACCCGCAGATGTCGTTGACCATGTCGAACCCCCGCGAGAGGGCTGCCTCGGCCACCTCGTGGTAGCGCGTCTCGATGGAGAAGACCGCGTCGCCCGAGACGGACTCCATCGCCTCGACGGCGGTGTCCAGTCGTTCGAGTTCCGCCTCGGGCGGGAGGACGTCGAAGCGCTTGTTTGCCGACTCCAGGCCGACGTCGACGATGTCGGCACCCTCCTCGATGAGTTCCTCGTCGACGTAGCGTGCGGCCGCCCCAGGTTCGTCGAAGACGGAGGGGTCGTAGGGGGATTCCTTGCTGACGTTCAAAACGCCCATGATGCGCGGGGGGTGGTCGTCGCCGATCGACAGGCCAGCGGCGTCGACTGTTTGCATGTGTGCGTGTTGGGCGGACGCCACTAAAGCGGCGCGTTCGTGGTCCGCCGCGGTGCCGGCGCGGGGTCTTCAGGCCCTTTTTGTCGACCAGTCGCGTACGCCCGACATGGGCAAGGTTTCCATCGGGCTCCGGGGCTGGCGCTTCGAGGAGGAACACGTCTTCGACGAGGACGGCGAGGTCCGCGACATCGGAGAGATGCCCGCGGAGACGCGCCACAGGGTCGTCCGCCTCCCGTCGCTGATGGGCGAGCCCTGCAGCGCCTGCTGGCTGATCCACGGCGAGGAGAACATCGAGGAGTGCAACACCGGCTCCATCGTCTACGGCGAACCACTCGCCGAGGTGCTCCTCTGTGCGGACCACGAGGCGGACTTCCTCTACTGGTTCCGCGAACTCGGCGGTAGCGAGCATGCCGGCAGTGCGGACCTGCAGGACGAATTCCACGAGTGGTTTCTCGACGGCGGACGCGCACCCGAGGGCTACGGTGGCCTCGAACACGTCCAGCATCGCGCCGGCGACGTCCCCGACGGCGAGGACGACGCGAACGTCGAGGCCGTCGAAGACCAGCTTGAGGAGATGGAGGAGGCCGAACGCGAGGCGCTGGACGTGAACCTCGAGGATCTGGACCTATGACCGGCGAGGTGTCCCAGGAGGGAACTGTGGGGGAGGAAGACGCCGACGGAAGCGAGGGGCCGTCCATCTCCGTAGCCGTCGTCGACGCCGAGACTCCCGGTAACGTGGGGACTATCGCCCGTGCGATGAAGAACTTCGGACTCTCGGAGTTGCTGCTCGTGGACCCGCCGGAACTCGATCCCGACGGCGAGGCCTACGGGTTCGCCGG
>PXSG01000029.1:0-2616 GCA_003023485.1 Halobacteriales archaeon SW_10_68_16 | reverse complement strand
CCCCAGCCACGTCCGCTATCCGTTCGTGACGCCGGCCGATCTGGCCGACGAACTGCGGGGGGTCGACGTCGAGACCTGTGTCGTCTTCGGGCGCGAGTCGGTCGGGCTGACCAACGAGGAACTCGACGAACTGGACCAGGTGTGTGCCATCCCCGCAAGCGACGAGTACCCGGTGCTCAACCTCGGCCAGGCCGCCACGGTCGTCCTCTACGAACTCCGGTCGCTCACCGTCGAAAAGACGCAGGTGCCCGAGATACGCGACCGCGCAGCCGAGTCGGCCATCGAGGGACTCCACGACCAGTTCGCGGACTTCCTGGTCGCGCTCGGTCATCCCGGGGAGAAACGCCCGAAAACGAGGCGACTCTGGCGACGGCTGCTCGGGCGGGCACACCCCACCGGCCGCGAAATCCGGACGTTGCGTGGGCTCTTCCGGCGCGCGAGCGAGCAGATGCGGGAGTGAACCCAAGCGCAAGCGAGCGCGCGGCAACGACGAGTCCCAGAACGCGGCGCGTCTGGCCCGGACAGGAAAACACAAGTCGCCGTCGCCCCTACCCACGAGTGAGACATGAGCGCGCCGTCACGGTTCAAACAGCTCCTGATGGTCACCGGCCTGCTGACGCTGCTCGCCGTCGCCGCGATGGCGGGACTCATCGCGTACCTGTGGTGGGACAGCAAGGACGCCACCGCGGACATCCCCGAGTGACTGCGGGTCGACCCGCCCGTACTGCCCCGACAGTGGCGAACTATTAAGCGGACAGCCGCAAAACCGTCGGTCGATGACAGAGGCACACATCCTGGCGGTCGGCACCTCACCGCTCGGGAAGACCGACCTGCCCGGACGGGACCTGTTCTCGCGGGCGCTCGCGGAGGCTTTCGCCGACCTCCCCGACCCCGCCGAGGTCGTCGACGCCGTCTACGTCGGCGCCCAGTCCGAACGCTACGAGAACCAGATCATGCTGGGGACGCTACTGGCCGAGTGGGCCGGCCTCCAGAACTGTCCCGCCGAGCGCGTCGAGGCCTGCGCCGCCGCCGGCGCGCTCGCGCTCAAGAACGCCGTCAGGGACGTCCGCGCTGGCGTCCACGATGCCGTGCTGGCGTGTGGCGTCGAGAAGATGACCGCCGGCGGGACGGAGGGCGCGACCAACGCCCTCGCGGCGGCCTTCGAGCGCGCGCTCGAACAGCGCTCGGGCATCACCGCTCCCAGCCAGTACGCACTGCTCGCGCGGCGGTACTGCCACGAGTTCGACGTCACCGAGGAGGACCTCGCCCGCATCGCGGTCAAGAACCACAGCAACGCGACCGACAACCCGCGTGCGATGTTCCAGCGCGAGGTCGACGTCGAGACGGTGCTGGACTCGGCGTCCGTCGCGCCGCCGCTGAAACTGTACGACTGCGCACCCGTGACCGACGGCGCAGCCGCCGTTCTCGTCGCCAGCGGGGAGGTGGCCGAGGACCTCCTGGACCGCGAAGACGTCGTCCGCGTGGCGGGGGCCGGGACTGCAGCCAACGCCCTGGCCGTCGCGGAGCGAGACCTCACCTACGTCGAGGGAGCTGATGTGGCCGCCAACAGGGCCTACGAGGAGGCTGGCGTCAGACCGGAAGACGTCGACGTCGCGGAGGTCCACGACGCGTTCACGGTCTGTGAGGCGATGCTCGCCGAGGCGGTCGGGTTCGCACCCCAGGGTCGGGGCGTCGAGACGGTCCGGGATCCGGCAGAGCGCTCGGCGGGGTGGACCGACGTCCACATCAACACCAGCGGCGGGCTGAAAGCGCGTGGCCACCCCATCGGCGCAACTGGACTGGCACAGGCCGTCGAGGCCTACGAACAGCTGACGGGCCGGGCCGGCGACCGGCAGGTCCCGGGCGCGGAGACCGCACTGCTCGTCAACGAGGGGGGCCTCGCGGACGCCCACACTGCGGCACACATCCTGGAGGCGACCTGACCATGGCGGACCACGATACCCCGACAGGACCGCTCGCGCCCGAGGACATCACCGCCGACTCGCCCTTTACGCTCCCCGGTTTCTTCGAGGCGCTCGGCGAGGGTCGCCTGCTCGCCGGGCGGTGTACCGACTGCGGGACACGCCTCGTCCCGCCGCGGCCGGCCTGCTACGACTGCGGGAGTCGCGCTATAACCGTCGAGGAACAGCCACGGACCGGCGAGGTGGTCAGCTACACTGCCGTCCACCGGCCACCCTCGCCCTTTGCCGACCTCGCGCCCGTGACGGTCGCCGTCGTGGAACTCGATTCGGGTGCGCGGCTGACGGGGCGGGTCACCGCTCCCCTGGGAGACGTGGAAATCGGCTCCTCCGTGGAGTTGCGCGCCCGCGACCCCGACGAGGTCGGGATCGACCCGAGCGCACACCTCCCCTACGAGGAGGACTGGCCCGTCCACGAGTTCGAACTGACTGGATGACACGCCCGACGCTCCTCGGCGTGTGATTCAATCGGCAGTGGAGCGGACAGAGGCTCGGAGGGACTATCGGACGAGGGACTCGAAGAACGAAGACAGGGTTTGCTGAATCCGAGCGGCCGCTGATGTCTCGTCCTGGTCTGCTAGCTGTCGGTTCTTCTCGGCGAGCAGGTGTTCGTAGTGGTCGATGACGTGCTGGAGAC
>PXSG01000024.1 GCA_003023485.1 Halobacteriales archaeon SW_10_68_16 | reverse complement strand
TAGCCGACGCCGAGAATGACGTTCGCGCCCGCCGTCCGTGCCCCGAAGGCGTACTTGCCGGCGATGCCGCCGCTCCCGTGACACATCGGCATCGCCCCGAACGGGAGCGCCACGAGGTTCATCACGCCCATACTCGCCGCGAGTTCGTCCGGCGAGACCTCGCGGTCGAAGTAGTCGGCGAGCAACACCGACGCCGCGAGCGCCGCGTTCCCGACGGTCATCGCCAACTGGCTGACCGTCGCCTCGACCGTTCCGAGCGTGACCGGCGGCGGCCACATTGCTCCGACACCGGTGACCTCGGGCACGGCAGGTGCGGGGATCCCCGTCTCGAGGAGCGCGACGCCGGTGCCGACGACGAGGACGACGAAGGCGCTCAGGTTCCAGTAGCCGGTCGCGATGACCGCGAGCGCGACCGCGACGGCGAGGCCCGCCAGCCAGCGGTCCGCGAGCCCGAGGGACAGCCCCGTCTCCAGCAGGACCAGCGCGACGCCGAACTGGACGCCCCGGACCACGGGGTCGCCGATGTACGTCCGGACCCGGTCGAGCGTCCCCGTGGCGGCGATCGCGACGAGAACGACCGCCAGGATGACCCCGGCAAGCAGGAACTCGCCGGTCGTGATGGTGCCAGCCAGGAGGAGCGCAGCCAGCGCCTTCATCGGCTCGACGGAGATGGGCACGCCGTAGTAGAGCCCCCAGACGACCTGGAAGACGCCGAACCAGACGAGCATCATTCCCAGCGAGAGGTCCGTCAGGACGGCGACTGCGACCACGATGGGCAGGACGGTAACCGAGTCACCGACTGCGCCCGTGAACTCGTTCCGGGCGAACTCGACCCCGGGTGTCCCGTGTCCGGACGGCGCCAGTCGCACACCCGTGGTACTCGGGCCGGCGGCAAGTAGGTTCGCGTGGGAAGCCGACCCGGAGCGGGAACTGCCGTCCGGAACGAAACCCCCTTTATGCGACGGTCCCGTGGGGTGGACATGGAACTGTCGGCCCGCGAGCGAGTGGGCGAACTCACGGCCCTCCTCTCGGTCCTCTCGCTGGCGCTCGTGTTCTCGGCCGTCGGCGGCCTCGTGCCCGCCACACTCCTGCCCCACGTCGGGTCGCTCGTCGCGGCCGTCCCCCACGTCAACGCCGCCGTCAGCCTCGCCGCCATCGGGACCATCACCTACGGCGTCGTCAGCGTCCGCCGGGGCAACGTCCGACGCCACCGGGCGGCGATGCTCGCCAGCCTCGCGCTGTTCGTCACCTTCCTCGTCCTGTACCTCTATCGGGTCTCGCTGGTGGGACCGACGCCCTTCCCCGGCCCGGATGCCGTCTACCGGCTGGTCTACCTCCCCACGCTCGCGGTCCACATCCTGCTTGCCATCGTCTGTATCCCCTTGCTGTACTACGTCCTCCTGCTGGCGCTCACCCACGACGTCTCGGAACTCCCGGCGACGCCACACCCGCGGGTCGGACGCGTCGCCGCAACGCTGTGGCTGGTCTCCTTCGCGCTCGGGCTGGTCGTCTACCTCATGCTGTACGCGGTCTACTAGAAGAGCTGCCGCTTCAGGTAGGTCCAGAGGCGTCGCTCCCGGCGTCGTTGTCTGGCGTCGGGTGGCTCGCCGCGCTGTCGGCCCGCGTCGGCCACGTCGTCGGCCGGGACCAGCTGCGGGCTCTCCTTGCGGGCCTGGATGAGCGTCCGTTTCTCGTTTTTGAGCCGCTCGACCTGGCGTTCGAGGTCCGGGACGCGGGCTGCCTTCGCGGCGAGGCGGTCGCGCTGCTCGCGCACCCGCGCCAGTTCGGCCTCCAGCGCGTCGACGCGCTCCCGGAGGTCCGTCGCGTCAGCGGAGTCCTCGACGCTCGCCCACACGAACTCGGATTCCGCCGCGCTCTCGGCGACGTCCGGACCATCCTCCTCGGGGGCTGCTGTACTTGACCGTGACACCGTGAACACCTTGCTTGTCAGACACGCACACACGCTCTTAAAGCCCCGTCAGACGCCCGTCGGACGGTCGCACACGTCGAAGTCCGTACCGTCTCACTCGTCGCTGTCGGACGACGTGCCGGCCAGTCGTCAGCGCTTATATAGGTTCGGGCGCTATCTCCCGACGAACCGGCATGAGCGAGGGAGAGCAGCGGCTCGTCGACACCGCTGGGGACTACCGCTACGCCGTCAGGGACGGCCAGCCCGTCGAGGGCGACTGGCAGTCCTGCCGCGTGGTGTTGACCAGCGAGCGGCTCGTCCTCGCGACCAACGGCGGCAAGCAGGCCATCCCGCACGCCAAGATCCGCGTTCCCGACGACGGCGAGGACCTGCCCGGCGGGGCCGCCGGCGACGCGACACCGCTGGAAATCGGCGACAACGTCATCCTCGTGGACGTCCGGGACGTCGAGGACTTCGAGTCGGAGTACTGCCGGGCCGCCCTCCACGACGAGGTGATCCTCGTCAAACATCCCGCGGTCGTCGGCGGCGTCGTCCAAGAGGACGACTCGTGGTCGAAGGGGAAGTTCCGCCTCCGGGAGGACACCGTCGTCCTGGGGCTGCCCGGCGGCGAGACCGTCTCCTTCGAGATCGGGAACGTCGGCACCATCGAGACGACCGACCGGGAGGTCGCCGGCGACCGGCGCCCGGTCGTGAAGGTCGAACACACCGACAGCGACGACCGGAGCGTCGAGACGCACTTCTCGGGCAACGACTGGCACGCCCGGGCCCTGGAGTCGCTCCTGCGGACGGTCATCGAGAACCGCGGGGGCGACCACGAACTCTCGGAGACCGAACGGCAGGTCCTGATGGCGCTGTACTCGGGGGTGTCACCGTTCGAGATGGCCGACTTCGTGGGCATCGACGTCGAGGAGGTCGAGGATATCTACCAGCGGCTCATCGAAGTCGGCGCCGTCGACAAGGTCCGCGAGCGGACCGAGGTGACGCTGAACGCCCAGGGGCGCAACATGGCCAGCGAGGCGATGAGCCAGGAGTAGGGCCAGGACGGTTCCCGACGGCGAACCAGGGAGCAGTGCCAACTCACTCCAGCGCACGCTGGAAGTGTTCCTCGCGGATCTCGACAGCGCCGGTGTGTGCGCTCGCCTCGTCCGGGTCGATATCCGCCGCGACCTCGCGGATGGCAAGGAGAGACGCCTCCCGGACGAGCGCCTCGACCTCCGCGCCCGAATACCCGTCGGTCGCGGCTGCCAGCGCGTCCCCATGCGGTTGGTCGCCGCGAGCACGACCAGCGAGGGGGGGTCGGCCGCAGCGTCCAGTTCCGCGAGCAGCTGTGAGACCACCCGCTCGGTGACCTCGTGGCCCTCGCCGCGCCGGCCGGCGATGGCGTCGACTTCGTCGAGGAAGACCACCGCCGGCGCGGTCTGGCGGGCCCGCTCGAAGAGTTCGCGGATCGCCTCCTCCGACTCGCCGACGTAGCGGTCCAGCACCTCCGGCCCGGCGACGCTGACGAAGTTTACACCCGTCTCGCCCGCGATGGCTCGCGCCAGCAGCGTCTTGCCCGTCCCCGGCGGGCCATACAGCAGGATGCCAGAGGGTGGGTCGGTCGCCGCCGCGTCGAACAGCGGGCCGTACTGGAGGGGCCATTCGACGGCCTCGCGGAGTTCGTCCTTGGCCGCCGCCAGGCCACCCACGTCGGCGAACGTCTCGGTCGGTGACTCGGCGACGTACTCGCGCATCGCGGACGGTTCGACGTTCGCGAGCGCCGTCTCGAAGTCCGCCCGCGAGACTTCGAGTTCCTGTGGGTCCCGCCGGAGCGCGGCCAGGCCGGCCTCGCGTGCCAGCGTGGCGATGTCGGCGCCGACGAACCCGTGGGTGGTGGGGGCGAGCCGGTCGAGGTCAACGTCCCCGGCCAGAGGCATGTTTCGCGTGTGGACGTCGAGTATCTCCCGGCGTCCGGTTTCGTCGGGGACGCCGATCTCGACCTCGCGGTCGAAGCGGCCGCCGCGCCGGAGCGCCGGATCGACGGTGTCGACCCGGTTGGTCGCCCCGACGACGATCACCTCCTCGCGCTGTTCGAGGCCGTCCATCAGCGTCAACAGTTGCGCGACGACGCGGTTCTCCATGTCGGCCTCCTCGTCGCGGGCGCCCGCGATGGAGTCGATCTCGTCGAGAAAGAGAATGGCCGGCGCGTTCTCGGCGGCCCGGTCGAAGGCCTCCCGGAGGCGCTGTTCGCTCTCGCCCTTGTACTTCGAGACGACCTCGGGTCCCGAGATGGCCTCGAAGTAGGCGTCGACTTCGTTGGCGACGGCGCGGGCGATCAGCGTCTTGCCGGTGCCGGGCGGCCCGTACAGCAGGACACCCTTCGGCGGGTCGACGCCGAGCCTGGCGAACAGTTCCGGTTCCGAGAGGGGTAACTCGATGGTCTCGCGGACGAGGTCGAGTTCCTCGTCGAGGCCCCCGATGTCCTCGTAAGTCGCCCCCGTTTCGGCCGCTTGCTCCTCGCCGTCGGCCTCGTCGGGTCGGGGTCCCGCGTCCTGGTCTGCCACCGCCGGGTCGAGCGTCACGTCGGTGCTCGTGGTCACCTTGACCGAGCCCCCCGGCTGGCTGTCGGTGACGACGTAGGTCCCGTGGCCCTCGACGTGGACGCGCTTGCCGACACGGACGATGCTCTCCCTGAGCTGATGGGTGAGGACGGAGTCGCTGACGTCGCCGTCGGTGTGCTCGTCGGCGGGCTGGAGCACGATTGCGGTTGCGTCTTCGACGCTCGCGCGCCTGACCTGCACCGTCTCGCCGATGGAGGTGCCCGCGCTGGCACGGGTGTCCGCGTCGATGCGAATTACGTCACTGTCGTCCTCGCCGGGCCAGACCTTCGCCACGGTGAGGCGCTCGCCCTCGATAATGACGGGGTCGCCGCTCAACACCCCGAGGTCGCTCTGGACGTGGCCCGGGAGGCGCGCAATTCCCCGGCCGGCGTCGCGCTTGCGTGCCCCCTCGACGCGCAACTCCTTGCCCCCGCCGTCTGTCATGCGTTCCCGTTGGGGGGCCGAGAGGATAAACGCATTTACTGTCCCACCTCGCATTTCCGGGTATGGTGACGGAAACCACGCGCGACGACATGACGTGGTACGAGTGCGAAACCTGCGGACTCATGTTCGACTCCGAAGAGGAGGCCCGTCAGCACGAACGCAACTGCGACGCCGAGGATCAGGACCCCTCCTATATCCAGTGACCGGCCCCGTCGCAGTGCCCGATCAATCCGCCCTCGTGTCGTCGTCCCCGCGGTCGTACTCGTTGCCTTCATCCGTCGACTCGGTCTCCTCCCCGGCGACGAGTTCGAACGACCGTTCCCCCATCTCGTCCTCCTCGAAGACGAAGACGCGGCCCTCGACCACCGTCGGGTCCGTCTCGACCTCGACGCGCAACTGGCGTTCGCGGACCGTCACGCCGGGGAACACCTCCGTCTCCTCGTCACGATCCAGCAGGACGCGTCCCACACCCGTATCTTCGAGAATCTCGTCTTCCGTCTTGCGTTCGTCGACGTAGACGAGGACACCCCGCTGTTCGTCGGCGTCCGTGACGAGTACGTGGACGTCCTTCCCGGGCGCGGTCGTGACCGACCCGGCCGCCTTCGTCGGGACGCCGCGGTAGAAGACGCGGCGGCCGTCCTGGTAGGTGACCTCGACACCCTCCGGGGAGAGGTCGACCGGCAGCGTGTCCGGCGGAACCTCGGAGCGGGAATCCATATCCGGCCGTTGGTCCCGCGGGGCAAAAACACCACAGGTAAGTACAGCCGTCCGGGACAGTGAACCGTAATGGAAGGCCACGCGCGGGCCCCTGCCGCGGGGACGGTCCTGAACGCGCTCGCGACGGGTACGGGCAGCGCGTTCGCCATCGAGGAGTACACGCGTGCCTCGGTCACGCTCGACGACTCGGGCACGGTCGAGGGAACCGTGGCCGAAGACCCCGACGCCGACACCGCGCTGATCGAGCGATGTGTCGCCGCTGTCGTCGAACGGTTCGGTGACGGGCAGGGCGGCACGGTCCGCACCGAGAGCGACGTACCGACGCGGCGTCGGCGTCACGGTCACCGGCGCCTTCGACGACGCGAGCGCCAGCATGCTCGGGGGCGTGACCGTGACGGACAACACCAGCGACGAACTCCTCGCCCGCGAGACGGTCGACTGGGACGTCCTCGTCTACACGCCTCCCGAGCGCGCGTTCAGCGCCGACGCGGACGTACAGCGGTGCCGGCAGGTCGCACCGATGGCGGACCTGGTCGCCGACCTCGCGCTGGACGGAGCATACGAGCGGGCGATGACGGTCAACGGGCTGGCGTTCTGTGCCGCGCTCGGGTTCTCGGCGGACCCGCTGGTCGAGGCGATGGACGCCGCCCGGGGCGTCTCGCTGTCGGGGACCGGCCCGAGTTTCACCGCCGTCGGCGACCGCGAGTCGCTCGCGGCGGTCAGGGAGCGGTGGGCGGACCGCGAGGGGGCGACGTGGCTGACAACGACACAGACGGAGGGAGCACGAGTCACATGAGCGACAGCGGCGACGCCACCGACCCAGAAGAGATGTCCCTCGAAGAACTGCGCCGCGAGATACGCGACATCGACCGCGACATCGTCGACCTCGTCGCGCGGCGTACCTACGTCGCGGACACCATCGCCCAGGTCAAGGCCGAACAGGGACTGCCGACCACCGACGAACAGCAGGAACAGGAAGTCATCGACCGCGCCGGCGAAAACGCCGAGCAGTTCGGTGTCGACGCGAACCTCGTGAAGGCTATCTTCCGGCTGCTGATCGAACTGAACAAGGTCGAACAGCGGGAAAACCGGTAGCGGGTTGCGCCGGAGCAAAGCGATGGTATGAGCGGGAACGACCGCGATGACCGCGGGCACTTTCAGGCCGAACACGACGACCGGGAGTACGTGGGGGCTGTCGCTGAACACGAGCCAGCCGGCACGGTAGAGATCGCGGAAGCGGTCGGCGTCACTCGACAGAACGCAGATCAGCGCCTGCGCCGCCTCGAGGACGAGGGGACGGTAAGCTCCAAGAAGATCGGGACCTCGCTGGTCTGGACGCTCGAAGCGGCCGGTGGTCGCGCACGTCGATCCGGACGATTCCTTCTGGGAAGCGGAGTCCTACGCCGGCGACGAGATGAGTGCCGCGGACATCGACGACGTCCTCTACGGGTAGTGAACCCTCGATGTCGCATTCGCCAGTCCCGTTGTTCATCGACACGGCCGCGTTTTTCGCCCGTTTCAACACCCGTGTGACCGAGCACGAGCGAGCCCGTGCTGTCTTCGCGGGGATCCGCTCCGGCGACCTCCAGTACGATCCGCTGTTCACGAGTCGATACGTTCTCTCCAAACTCGCAACGCTGCTGCTCCGGAAGGTCAGCCATCGTGCGGCGGTGAACGCACTCGGGACGATCCGGGAAGCGGACAGCTTCAATATCCTCACCGTCGGTGGTAGTACGTTCGATCGGGTGTGTGAGCAGTTTGGCCAGTACGCCGACCAGCAGATCTCCTTCGTCGATCACTCGAGTGCGGTCCTCGCCGACGATCGAGGCATCGAGCACGTATTCACGTTCGACCGGAGCGACTTCCGAACGCTGGGGTTCACCGTCGTTCCCGCGGATACGGGTGGCGTCTGAGATCGGTCGAAAGAATACAATCGCATTCCGGGGTTATTCGGCCGGGAACGCCTCGACCAGTCCGTCGAGTGCCTCGTGGTGTTCGGTGGTGTGGGGTGCCGTCAGCGGCGAGACGCTCACCCGTCCCTCGACGACGGCACGCCGGTCGGTTCCCTCGGGGTCGGGAACCTCGCCGCGGGCCATCATCCCCCAGATGTTGTCGACCAGCGAGACGGTCTCGCCCTCGCGGACGGCAGCCATCTCGTGGACCTGCGAGGGGTGGGTGACGGCCATCTCGCCGGTCGCCCGGGCGGCGACGGGGGCGTTGACGTTCAGGTAGTCGGCCTGGTCGAAGACGCCGGCGCCCGCGGCGTGGTCAGCGAGGTAGCGGGCCGCGCGGACCGCCTCGGCGTACTCCTCGCTGCCGACGTCGACGTCCTCGTAGGCGGTGTTTTCGGCCACGGGGACATACAGCGAGACGGCGATGGCGGGCACCCCGAAGAAGGCCGCCTCGACGGCGGCGCTGACCGTCCCCGAGCGCCCGAGGTTGTACGCGCCGAGGTTCGCACCGCGGTTACAGCCAGCGACGACCAGGTCGGTCTCGGGGGCGAGCACCTCCAGTCCCGCGACGACACAGTCGGCCGGGGTGCCGTCGATCTCGTGGCCGAGGTCGTGGTCCCGGACGGCCACCGACCCCGAGAGTGCCCGGCCCACTGCGCTCTGGTCGTTCGCCGGCGCGACCACCGTCACGTCCCCCACGGCCGAGAGTCCGTCCCGGAGCGCGCCCAGCCCCGTCGCCTCGATGCCGTCGTCGTTCGTCAGCAGGATGTCCGGCTCGTTCATGGCCCCTGTCCGACCGGCGAGCGCAAAAGCGTGCCGTCCGCGTCGGTGCCACCGGAACGACCTCAACCGGGAATCCGGTCGACGACCGTCTCGCCGTCAACGACCACATTGTACGCGCCCTCGTCGTCGTTCCAGAGGACGAGCGCGTTCTCGAAGCGGAGCGGGTCGCCGTAGTCGGCGGCCGCGAGGTCACGGTTCAGCGCCGACTCGCTTGTCAGCACGGCGAAGTGGTCGAGACGCTCGCTGCCGTCACCGACGAGGTAGAGGGGGTTGCCGTCCTCCGAGAGGTCGTGGCTTAGTTTGACCGCGGCGAGGTCGACACGCTCGGTCACGAACGTTTCGGCGTCTGCCATCTTCGCGGTCCGCCCCGGGTCCGGACGATACTCGATCCGCCGCGTGTCGTCTCTCCGCCAGAGTCCGAACGCGTACTGGACGTCCACGTTCACGAATTCGCCGTCGCCGGGCGACCGGTCGCCGTTGGCGGCGGGTGGCTCGTCCCGTCGCTCGTATGCCCTCGGGTCGGGGCCGCGTTCGCCCTCGTCCAGACGGCGCTGGAACGGCGGGACCGACAGCTCCGGTTTCGCGTCGAACGACCAGCACTCGCCCGCGGGTGTCTCGCCGGGCCAGAGCCGGACCGTCGGCGCGTAGACCGTCGCGCCGGCCTCGCGTTCGACGGCCCGTTCGACTTCGCGCAGGCCAGTGGCGGTGTTCCGGTCGGCCGGCGCGATTGCGATGACCGTCCCGTCAGCAGCCAGGGAATCGAGGTACCCCGCCACGGCCTCGGACGGCGCGTCGAGTTCCGAGAGCACGTTCGCGAAGACGAGGAGATCGTACTCGCCGTCGGGGTCGAACGCCTCCGCAGTCTTGCGGTGGACCGACGCGTGGACGTTCCGGCCGGTCTCGGCCAGAAAGCGCTCCAGGAGATCCGCCGCGGCGCTCGGTTCGACGGCGTGGTACTCGAGGAGTGCACCGGCGGAAAGCAGGTCTGCCAGTCCCAGCGCCGGCCCACCCACGCCCGCACCCACGTCGAGTACGCGCAGGCCGGCTGGCAGTTCGCCCTCGGCCGCCAGGTCAGCGAGGACGTACTGGGCCTCCGCGTAGGTGGTCGGCAGGTGATAGAGGGCATAGCCCAGCGCGGTGACCTCGTCGTACTCGACGTCGAGACCCTTCAGGTAGCGGTCCTTGAGTTCGCGGACGCGCGCACGGAGGCTGTCGCCCGACTCGCCGTCGGGCCAGCCAGGGCCAAAGCGCTCGACGAGTGCGTCCTCGAGGGCGCGGGCGTACTGCTCCGGGAACGCCGCCACGCCGTGGAACGAGAGGTCCACTGGTCCCTCGAGTGCCGGCACGAATGTCCCGTCCGCGCGCTCGATCAGTCCGAGGTCCGGGGCTGCCTCGCGGAGGACCTGTGCGACCGCCCCGGGGTGGGGCTGGCCCTCGACGTACTCGTGGATCTCCTCGGGGTCGATCGGCCGGACCTCACGCAGGTACTTCGCGTTGTCCCGGACCCCCTGGCGCTGTTCGGGGCGCATCTCAGTTCCCGGCCTCGTCGTAGAGGTCCTCGAAGGCCTCGTGGTCGGCCCCGGCGATCCGTTCGGCCGCGCTGGCGACGTCTTCGGCCCCGTCGAAGGCAGCCTGGACGTCGGCGTAGACGCTCGCGTCGCCGCCGGTCACCTGGGCGACCACGTCGCCGAGTCCGGCCGAGACGGGCGTCTGGAACCGCCCGGGGACTTCCTCTGCGGCGAGTGCGTACGCGAGCACGGCGGCATGGGTCCGGGCCTGGACGGTCTCCATGGCCTCGTCGTGTTCGTCGGGTGTCGTCTCGAAGAGGTCGTTCCCACGGGCGGTGAGCGCCTCGCGCACGCGGTCAGTCGCCGGGCCCGGCGCGTCCGCGACGACCGGTACGTTCCCCGGCTCGTTCTCGGGCGCGAACAGCGGGTGGAGACTGATCCGCTCGCGATTCGGTGCGTGGCGGCGCATCGCCGCGACGGGCTCGGCCATCGTCCCCGTCACGTCGAAGACCGCGCGCTCGGCCTGGCCGCCGTAGGTCGCGATCGCTTCACCCGCGGCCGGAATCGGGACCGCGAAACAGACGGCCTCGAACGTCTCGTCGGTCTCGGGCTCGACCGTCTCGGCGTCGAGTGCGTCGACGGCCTCGCGTGCTGCCCCCGCGTCGGTATCGAGAACCGTGAGGTCGAGCGACGGCGGGCCGTCCTCCCGGAGCGCGCGTCCGAGCCACCGCCCCATCGCGCCGGCACCGACCACGAGGAGTTCCATCGGCGACTCGTTGACCGGCCCGCGGCAAAAACAGTTCGGTCACCTCGACGACCGCGAAGGCGGTGCCGTCGATCTCGAAGGTGTCGCCCTCGTCGGCGTACCCCTGGCCGCGGTGGATCTGGGTCACCTCGCCATCCAGTGCCTGTGCCATCATGCGCTCGCTCGGAAGCAGCGTCTCGGGGTCGATCTCGGCCATACTCGACCGGGGGGACTCGTCGACCAAAGGCCTGACTCTTCCGCCCCTAACGGTTGGTTCAGGTGCCTGGAGTCCCAAGATGAGGGTATGAGACTGGACCGGCCGCTGAAACTCGGCTACGGGACGCTCGTTCTGAAGGGACTGCTCGCCGCCGTCGCCCCGCGGAAGGCAATCGTGCTCGTCACGGCAGCCTGGCGACTCGGCTTCGAGAACGTCGGTGACCTCCAGCCCCTGTCGGCGGAAGAACGCGGCGACGTTGTGGCAGTCCCGCTCG
>PXSG01000023.1 GCA_003023485.1 Halobacteriales archaeon SW_10_68_16 | reverse complement strand
TCCAGGCTCTCGACCTTTTCCTCGAGGTCGTCCTGGGCCTCGTCGTAGTCGGTTTTGACGAGCAACTCGCCGACCTCGCGGTACATCGTCGTCTTCTCGCGGTACGACCGCACGCAGGTCGACGACGTCGACGTGACCGTCAGCTTCGAGGACGGCGTCCTGGAGGTCGACGTCTACCTCGACGCCGGGGGTCGCCCTGACCCCGAGCGCGTCGCCGACGACGCCGCGCTGGCCGCACGCGGTGCCGTCGATGATCTGCTCGAGTAGGGGATGGAGCGGACAGTTCTGACCGAAAAGAGCCGAGTAGCGTCAGCGGGGGGTCGGTGTCTGGCGGGCGGGTATCGTTACGACTCGTCGTCGGACGACTCATCGTCTGCGTTCTCGCTCCGGTCTTCAGCGGCGTCCCCGGGCGTCACCGAGCTGACTTCCTCGCCGAGGTTCGAGAGCGTGCCGTCGATCTTCTGGTTGACGAGGTCGTGAATCCCGCTCACGAACTCGGGCACCTGCGATGGCATGTCCGCGGGCGGACCGCGCCTGTCGGCGGCAGACTCGCCGCGGTCGTCGTCATCGTCGTCGGCGCGTGCGTCCGCGACGTCGCTGTCGTTCGTGGGCTGTTCGACCGGCGCGTCCGAGGGCGCGTTGCCCGGCAGCGCCGCGGCCGCCCCGGTGGCGACCACGAGCACTGCGAGCAGCACGCCCGCGAGCTTGGTCAGCTTCATGCTGTGCGCTCGACGCTGGGTGCCAGCCCCACTTGAAGGGGGCAAGCGCTGAAACCGCATCCCGGCCGAATTAAGCCGGATTAACGCCTCTCGACGCGGATTTAATCCGGATTAATCCGGTCCAATCGGGCCGGGGTGGCCGTCCCTGCCATCCTGGCGGGCCACCGGCGGGCCGCGGGGTTCGTGCGCGC
The DNA here is from genome assembly GCA_003023485.1 of Halobacteriales archaeon SW_10_68_16. Next base: position 9,465 of record PXSG01000023.1, on the reverse strand, counting down.
CACGAGCGGGTCGACGGCCCTCCGTCACGGCGGGTGGTGCGTCTCGCCGGCAGGCCTGCGGACAGTCTTTTCACGCCCGCGTCCCTACTCGGCGGTATGGAACACGAGGCAACAGTCGAAGGTGTCGGTGTCGGCGTCAGCGACGAGGGTCCCGGGGCACCCGTGGTCGTCCTGCAGGCCCGGGAGGAACTCATTCCCATCTTCATCAGCTCCGACCAGGCCCAGTCGATGCAGCTCGCCCTGGAGGGGGAACCGTTCGAGCGCCCGCTCACCCACGACCTGTTCGTCGAGATGGTCGCGGAGTTCGGCGCCGCCATCGACCGCGTGCGCATCGACGACCTCGCGGACGGGACCTTCTACGCCAAAATCGACATGGAGCAGTACCACGGCGGCGAGCGCAAGCAGGCGGTCTTCGACGCCCGACCCTCCGACGGCATCGCCCTTGCTCTCCGCGTGGACTGTCCGATCATCGTCAGCGACGAGGTGGTCGACGAGGCCGGCCGGCCCCCCGACGCCTTCCAGACGGAGGACGACGACCCCGGGATGGGTAGCGGCCTCGGCGAGGACCCCTTCTGATCGACCGCACGACGTGACGCGGTCGCGTCGCTATCGCGTCGTCACTTCACAGCCGTCCTCGGTGACGATGACGGTGTGTTCCTTCTGGCTGACCAGACAGCCGTCGTCTTCTTTGAGGACAGGATACCCGTGGACGATGTCCTGACGTTTGAGTCGACGCAGCGCCATCGAGGCCCGCGAGACGTCGAGCCAGCGTGTCGCGAACGGTAGCGTGCGGGCTCGATAGCCACCACGTCGCCGGCCTGGAGTTCGACCCCCTGGGTGACGGCCCGGTTGGGGATGTTGGGCTCGGTGTGCTGTTCCCAGTGGCCCAGCCCGTGGCCGGTGAGATTGACGACGGGGTTGTAGCCGTAGCCGTCGATGGTCTCCTCGACGACGCGGCCGACCGTGCCGGTCTCGACGCCCGCCTCGACGACGTCGAGTGCCGCCTCGAGGGCCTCGGCGGAGGCGTCGACCAGGTCCTGGTGGCCCGAGAGGTCGACCGTCACCGCCGAGTCGGCCAGCCAGCCGTCGACGTGGACCCCGATGTCGAGGTTGATCATCTCCTCGCCGAAGGTCGCGTCGTCGTCCGCGCTCGGGGTTGCGTGGGCGGCCTCCTCGTCGATGGAGATGTTCACCGGGAAGGCCGGCTCCCCGCCCAGTTCCCGGATGCGGTCCTCGGCGTACTCGGCCACCGCCAGGTGACTCGCACCCACCTCGACGCGGTCGGTCACCTCCTTGCGGACCGTCGCGAGTATCTCGCCGGCCTCGCGGTGTTTCTCGTACTGCTCCTCGGTGAAGTCCACGTCGCTCATGGCCCGCCCTTCGACGCTCGGGGAGAAAGGCTTACTGTTCGCCGCCCGTCGCGGTTCCCATCGCTGCCGCGCTGTGGACGCGCATGGCCCCACATCGCGGAAGCCGGACAGAGCGGTGACGCTCGCGGGCCACTGCGTGCGCTCGTCAAAAGCGGCATGCCTTTACAGGCGGCCGGGCAATCCACCCTCATATGTCGTACGACACGGTCGAGGTACCCGAGGAAGGCGAGCGGATCCGGGTGATCGACGAGGACGCCGACGAACTCGACATCCCGGAGGCGCCGATCATCCCGATATCTACGCCGGATCGAGTGCCCGCGAGATGTACGACGAGAACCTCCCCGACGAGACGGTCGAGGCCATCCGCGAACACCGCATCGCGATCAAGGGCCCGCTCACGACGCCGGTCGGCGCGGGCTACCGGTCGCTGAACGTCGCGCTCCGGCAGACGCTTGATACGTACGCGAACGTTCGGCCCACCTACCACCTCGACGGCGTCCCCTCGCCGGTCTCGAACCCCGAGCAGATGGACATGGTGAGCTTCCGTGAGAACACCGAGGACGTCTACGCCGGCATCGAGTGGGAGGCCGGCACCGACGAAGTCGAACAGGTCAGGGAGTTCGTCGAAGAGGAGATGGGATTCGACCAGACCATCCACGACGGGCCCGTCGGGATCGGGATCAAGCCCATCTCCGAGCACGGCACCAAACAGCTGGTCCGGAAGGCGATCGAGTACGCCCTCGAACACGACCGCGACTCCGTGACGCTGGTCCACAAGGGCAACATCATGAAGTTCACCGAGGGCGCCTTCAGCGAGTGGGGCTACGAGGTCGCCGAGGAGGAGTTCGGCGACGAGGTCATCACCGAGAACACCCTCTGGGAGGAACGCGACGGCGAACAGCCCGAGGGGACCGTCGTCGTCAACGACCGCATCGCGGACAACATGCTCCAGCAGGTGCTGACCCGGACCGAACAGTACGACATCATGGCGTTGCCCAACCTCAACGGCGACTACCTCAGCGACGCCTGTGGCGCACAGATCGGCGGCCTGGGCATCGCGCCCGGCGCGAACTTCGGGGACGCGATGTGCCTGGCCGAACCCGTCCACGGCTCGGCCCCCAAGTACGCCGGCCAGGACAAGGTCAACCCCACCGCGATGATCCTCTCGGGGGCGCTCATGTTCGAGTACATGGGCTGGACCGACGCCGCGGCCCTGATCAAGGACGCCTGCGAGGCGACCATCTCCTCGAAGCGGGTGACCTACGACCTCCACCGCCAGATCGAGGGCGGCGAGAAACTCCCGACCAGCGAGTACGCCGACGCCGTCGTCGAGAACATCGAGGAACTTGCGTAGACCGTTTCTGGAGTCGGAGCGAACTTCGTCCGGTCAGCCGGCGCCACCGGCGAGGCTCCGGGCTTCGGGGAGCCGACGGAGGTGCAACATTGCGGCCGTGCCCACGAGCGGGCCGACGACCAGGGGGGCGAAGGCCCACTGCCACCCGACGGCCTCGGCCACGACCGGCGTGAGCTGGATCGACCCCAGCGTCAGGAGAAAACCCACCGCGGTCTGGAGGGTCAGCGCCGTTCCGACGTAGGAGTCGGCTGCCAGTTCCGAGACGGCCGTCGAGAACTGTGCGGAGTCGGCGACGATGACGAACCCCCACACGAGGACGAACGGGACGACGACGAACAGCGACGCGCCGAAGGCCAGCCCCGCGAGGATACAGGCGCTCCCGCTGACGAGCATGCTGGCGCTGGTGACGATCGTCCGGCCGATGCGGTCGGCCCAGACGCCGGCGACGGCCGCACCCAGGCCACCGATGGCGATGGTCCCGAAGGCGACGAGGGCGGCGACCCCCTCGCCGGGGCCGCCCGAGACGGCGAAGCTCTCGGCGAGGTAGACCGGGATCCAGGCCCAGACCGCGTACAGCTCCCACATGTGCCCGAAGTACCCGAGGTTCGCGAGCACCGTCCCGCGGTCCCGGAGCATCCGCGAGACGGCAGCCGGGTCGAACGGCTGTGTCGGCGCCTGGTACGGGCCGGGCGCGACGAAGAGCACGAGCACGCCCCCGAGGAGAGCGAGTCCGGCAGCAGCCAGGAGGACGCGCGTCGGTTCGCCGACGCCGCCGGCGGCCCGCAGGAGGTGGGGCATCGCGGAGCCGACGGTCAGCGCGCCCACCAGCACGCCGATGGCGAACCCGCGACCGGACCGGAACCAGCCGGCCATGATCTTCATCCCCGGCGGGTAGACGCCTGCGAGCATCACACCCGTCAGAAACCGCAGGAGGACAGCCGGGAGGAATGACTCGACGGCGACTGCGATGACCACCGTGGCGGCCGCGCCGACGGCCGCCGACCCGGCAAAGAGGTACCGGGGCAGGATGGTGTCCGACAGCGTCAGGACCGCCGAGAGGAGCGCGCCGACGACGAACCCCAACTGGACGGCGTTGGTCAGCCACGCCGTCTGTGCGGGCGTGAGGTCCCAGGCCGTCGCGAGTTCGGGGCCGACCGCCGAGGCGCTGAACCACAGTGTCATCGCGAGCAGTTCCGCGGTCGCCAGGAGGAACAGCACCCTGTACCGCCGCGTCCCGCTCGACGCATCCTCGTCTCGCTCGTCCGGGCTGCCCCCCGTCACAGCTGAGGGGTTTCCGGCCGCGGTATTCAAACCATCGCGGTTTGCCGGTCTGTCCGTCCGACCACCGCTTCGGCCCGAATAGCCCGGGGACGCTACCGGCGCGCACTCATAGTGATTGCTGTCAGCCGTTGCCGGATCGACCGCACGACGTGACGCGGTCGACACGGTAATTCGTTACAGCAATCACTATCAGAGTTCTTCCCACGCCCCCCGGAAGAACAGCAGCGGATCGGCCTCGGCATCGAGGAGTTCTGCGGCCTCGACGCGGCCGACGTAGATGGTGTGGTCGCCGGCCTCGTGGGCCGCCTCGGCCCGACAGTCGAGGAACCCGATGGCGTTCTCGAAGACCGGTGCCCCCGTCTCCGCGGTCGTCGTCCGACGGTCCTCGAAGGGGTCCGTCTCGAGGTCGAGCATGTCCGCGTAGTACTCCCCCAGGTCGCGCTGGTCCTCGGCGAGGATGTTGAGACAGTAGGCGTCGGTCCCGCCCTCGAGCAGTTCGTAGCACTCGGTGTCGTGGTCGACACAGACGAGCACGAGCGGCGGATCCAGCGAGACACTGGAGACGGCGTTGGCGGTCATGCCGTGTGGTTCGGGCAGCGTCATCACCGTCACGCCGGTCGCGAAATTCCCCATAACTGTCCGGAAGGTGTCGCCGTCTACTGACATGGTCGTGGCCTCGGGCGGGAGACCCATATATGTGCGGAGTCAACAGTCGAGATACGTGGCAGACATCGACCGACAGTACGACCTCGTCGTCTGGGGCGCGACCGGCGTCGCCGGCCGGTTCGTGGCCGAGTACCTCACCGAACAGTACACGCCGGACACCCTCGCGCTGGCACTCGGCGGCCGGGACGAGGGGCGCCTCCGCGCGCTCGCGGCCGACCTGGCGTGGGCGGACATCCCGGTCGTGCTCGGCGACGCGACGGACCCGGCGAGTCTGCGCGACATCGCTGCCAGCACGCGCGTCGTCTGTACGACCGTCGGCCCCTACACGACCTACGGCACGCCGCTGGTCGAGGCGTGTCTCGCGGCCGGGACCGACTACTGTGACCTCACCGGCGAAGTGAACTGGGTGCGGGAGACGGTCGACCGGTACCACGAGGAGGCAGTCGAGACCGGCACACGACTCGTCCACAGCTGTGGTTTCGACTCGGTGCCCGCGGACCTGGGGACCCTGCTCGTCCAGTCGTTCGCGACCGAGTCGTTCGGGTCGGCGTGTGACCTGGTCCGCGTCTACCTGGAGGACAGGCGCGGCGGCGTCAGTGGGGGGACGATGGCAAGCGCGGCCGCGCTCTTCGAGGCCACAACAGAGGACGCGACCGCACGGGAGGTGCTCCGGAACCCCTACTCGCTGGCCCCGCCCGGCGAGCGCGACGGCGTCGACCCGGGCGAGCAACGCCGCCCGAAGCGGGATCCTCTGCGGCCGGGCTGGACGGCTCCTTCGCCGATGGCGCCGGTCAACGAGCGCGTGGTCCGGCGCAGCAACGCCCTGCTGGGCTACCCCTGGGGACGGGAACTGCGGTGTACGGAGGTCGTCCCCACCGGGAGCGGTGTCGCCGGCGCAGCGATGGCGGGCACCATCGCCGTGGGGCTCGGGCTGTTCACGGCCGGCATGGCGGTCGGGCCGGTCCGATCGGCGTTGCGCCGCTTCGTCTTTCCCGACCCCGGCGAGGGGCCGAGCCGCGAGGAGATCGAGAACGGGTACTTCACGGTGCGCGTGCTCGGCCGCGGAACGGCCACCGACGGTCCGTTCGTCGTCGAGAGCGTGATCGGCGCGGACCTCGACCCGGGCTACGGCGCGACCGCGCGGATGCTCGGCGAGTCCGCGATGTGTCTGGTCCGCGGCGACATCGAGTCACCGCTGGCCGGTGGCGTGTTGACGCCCGCCTCCGGGATCGGGTCGCCGCTGGCCGACAGGCTCCGCGAGGCCGGCCTGACCGTCACCGCGGGCGAGTGGACCGGGACGGCCGAGTGACCGATGGCCGGGCCGTGCCGCCACGGAACCGCTACTGTATTACCGGCGCCGCCCCTGGGTAGGAACGAATGACGCCCACGCCAACTGCCATCCGCGAGTACGACCGGACGGCACCCGACGCGGACGAGACGGAGACGGCGACGTTCGCGCTGGGTTGTTTCTGGGGACCCGACGCCGAATTCGGCGCGCTGGACGGGGTCGTACGAACCCGGGTCGGGTACGCCGGCGGGACGACGGCCGACCCCTCATACCACGCGCTCGGCGACCACACCGAGGCCTTCCAGGTCGACTACGTTCCGGCGGAAATTTCGTTCGCGGACCTCCTCAACGTGGTCTTCGAGAGTCACCACCCACACCGACAGACCGGGAAGGTCCAGTACCAGAACATCGTGTTCACGGGGACGCCCGAGCAACGCGAAACCCTCGAGACGTTCCTCGCGGACCGCGACCTCGCGACCGATGCCATCGAGACACGGATCGAACGTCTCGGGGAGTTCCACCTCGCCGAGGACTACCACCAGAAACACAGCCTCAGGGCGACCCGCCGGGTGCTGTCGGCCTTCGAGGAGGCGGGCTACGACGACGCCGACATGCGGGAGTCACCGGCATCGGCGAAACTCAACGCGGTGGCCGCCGGCCACGACGTCACATCGATTCCGGAACTCGGGATCGGCGAGGACCCGCTGGCCCGGGACTCTTACCCGACTCGGTGAAACAGTCATTTCTGTCCTCTGTCACAAAGTCGTGACTATTCGGTGGATCGATCCTCGGGTACGCCCATCGTTTGGACAACCCCCGGTCGGTCCATCCCGCCATGGTCGGATTGGCCTTCTTGAAGCACTCGATGTCGGTGCCGTCACCCACAACAACCCGACTAACAGTGTGTCCCACGATCCGCTCACGCTTGGTCTCGTCGCGTTCGATGACCGTCACCATGTACCCCGACTCGGACAGTTGAGCCGCGGTCCGCCGTCCCACGCGCCCGCCACCGACGATGATCACCTGTCTGCTCGACGTTTGGACATCCATACAGTTAATCAATTCTCGATAGGTATTACATGGTGTTTTGCCGCCCAATATTGCCATTATATAGTTACAATATGGTTATTTAGTGGACAAAAATATATACTGATGGTGGTGAATTCGAATGATTAAATCTGTCTGTATATACCTTTGGCTATCTCTGATATAACAATACGAACGAATCGTATATCGACAAATAGTAATAGCTATATTAGGTATTATCTCATATATTTACACATTCATCAAAATACTTACCGAGCAAAAGAGAAGACAGGATGCGATGACGAAAAGCCCACCCGAGGACCCCGACGAGGCACCGATTGCAACCAGTACGCGTGTGCCGCGAAACCCGCGCGAAGAGGAAGCGACCGACGAAGACACTGCCAAGTCACCCGACGAAGCACCGATCGCAACCGCAACCCGGGTAGCGTAACGCCGTCACCGGGCGCGTGACAGATCGATTCTCACCAATATGAACAGTGCTTTCGACCCGAGATACAATATTTAGACTTCCTAATACAATATAGGTCTTATGCGCAGAAGATTTTAGTGTTTGGGACTTTTCTTGCCAGTGTATGTTAGTAAACTGCCTCTGTGGTTCACGAATGAACTATAACGACGAGACGACGAAACTGACGGAATACGCCTGCCCGGACTGCCACAACGTCGAGATTGTACAGAAGAGTGCCTATCGAACCACGGCGTGACGACAGCCCCGAGATCTATCGATGATACCGGCATCCGAAACGGACACTGACGGGGACTGCGTCACGAAGACGACCCTGTTCTGTCCTGACTGCGGGCACCAGAGCCGGCTTGATGGGGACTGGCAGGTCCTCGACGAGGCAGGTCCGGTCCGGTATCGCTGTCCGGAATGCGAGAACCGCCTTGGTCGTTTACCTCTACAATGACAAGAGAACCAAACGAAGATGAGCTCACCGAGTCCGGGGAAAGATCAGCGGCCATGGACCAGAGCGACGAGGTGCCCGGGCCGCGGCTCGAACTGTGGACACGTCGGCCGGTCTCGGGGCCACGAACAGAGGTCATCGATCACTTAGCATCGCTCCAATCGAGTGGACAAATCGCTGGCTTTCGCATCGAAACCTGGCCCGACGAAGTCGTCATCTCCGAGGGGACGCCACACACCGAAGCCGTCGAAACCTACGAACGGTTTCGGACCTGGGCCGAACAGACGGGGGTCAGCATCTCGCCACCGTTCACCCGGCGGACCTTCAGGACGCTCGTCGGCCAGCGCGATGAAGTGGTGACGCTGCCGGTCTTGTGTCTGGCTGTCTACGACGAGGAACTTCTCGGTGTCTATCCCTGCACCGTCGGTGACGAGACGGTGACCGTCATGGACTTCGTCGAAGCCTGCGGGGCTACAGAGGAGACGCCGTTACCTACCGACCTGACGCCATCCTCCGGGTAACAGTCCGCTCGGTCAATTGTGATGGAGACAGCCTCGGTCTCGCTCGGTAGCCTGTGACAAGTATCAGTACACATATAGTTGTCTCGCCACGTCAGGCAAGAGTCTGGCCCGCCACCGGTGGGGCGTCGGGGACCGCTCCGGGCGCTCGGGACTGCGCGCACCACTCTACCCGGAAGACGGACAGGCGGTCGCGGTGGCGATATTGCCCGAACACGCATGATTTATACCTCCGCGTAGTCCACTTCTGTACGCTATGGGACAGACACTCACGGAGAAGATTCTCGATGACCACCTCGTCGAGGGCGACCTCGAACCGGGCGAGGAGATCGGCATCGAAATCGACCAGGTCCTCACCCAGGACACCACGGGAACGCTGGTCTGGCTGCAGTTCGAGGCGCTGGGCCTGGACGAGGTCCAGACCGAACTGGCAGCCCAGTACTGTGACCACCAGACCTACCAGTTCGACTTCAAGAACACCGACGACCACCGCTTCCTGCGCTCGGCCGCCGGCACCTTCGGCGCCTACTTCTCCCGGCCGGGCAACGGCATCTGCCACAACGTCCACAAGGAGAACTTCGCCGCGCCCGGCAAGACGCTGCTCGGGTCGGACTCGCACACGCCGACGCCCGGCGGGCTCGGCCAGCTCGCAATCGGCTCGGGCGGCCTGGACGTCGCCGTCGCGATGGGCGGGGGCGCCTACTACATCGAGATGCCCGAGGTCGTCGAAGTCCGCCTGGAGGGGGAACTCCCCGAGTGGGCCACCGCCAAGGACGTCATCCTCGAGATGTTGCGCCGGCTCTCCGTGAAGGGTGGCGTCGGCAAGATCTTCGAGTACACCGGCCCCGGCGTGGAGTCGCTGTCCGTACCGGAGCGGACGACCATCACCAACATGGGCACGGAACTGGGCGCGACCTCATCGATCTTCCCGACCGACGGGAACACGCGAGACTGGCTCGAACGGGTCGGCCGGCCGGGGGACTACGAGGAACTCACCCCCGACGATACGGCCGAGTACCACGACTTCATCACCATC
>PXSG01000022.1 GCA_003023485.1 Halobacteriales archaeon SW_10_68_16 | reverse complement strand
CCTTGATGTCGTCGCCGAGGCGTTCGTAGGCCCGGGCCCACGAGAGGGTCCGCCACTCGCCGTCCTCCATTATCATCGGGCGCTTGAGCCGTTTCTCGGAGTGTTCCGTCTCGAGGATCGCCGCGCCCTTCGAACAGAGGTTGCCCGCGTTCACCGGATGCTCGTCCCATGATTCCATGCCGACGAACGCGTCGCCCTCGCGCTCGCCGCGGAACCCACAGCCGACGGAACAGTAGTTACAGATCGTCTTGCTCATCTCGGTTGGGTCCGACGTCGCGCCGCCCGCGCCGTCACTCGCCGGCGTGGCCCCGCCGGGTGCTGGCGTTGACGTCTCCGGGCCGTCGTCGTCGAGGATCGTCGCGTCCTCCTCGATGACGGGGGTATTTCCCCCCTCGGCGGCGGTCGCTGTATCTGTAGCGTCGCCGTGCTCGGCCGACATCTCCCGGTTCGTCTGAGTCTCGACGCTCCCGTCGGGCCCGCTCCCGAACAGGCCGACGCTCCCGAATCCCGGCAGCGAGCTGTCCTCGTCGCTGATGACTCGGACGGTCCCCTGGTCGGTGATTTCGACGCGGGCGGTGCCGCCGGGGTCGTTCCGGCGCTTGAACGTCGCGAGGCCGACGAACAGACACCAGAAGGTCACGAGCGTCCCCAGCGAGTAGACCACGGTCGTCGCGACGGCCAACTGTGGTGCCGAGGCGAGCCAGTCGTAGGGATAGGTCACGACGAACATCGCGACGCCGAGCACGGCCAGGCTCGCCCCGATGGCGGCGGCCGCGCGGGTGGCGCGACCGGCGGGTAAGACCGCGAAGATACCGACGAACGCCGCCGGGAGTCCGACTCCCGCCAGGATGCCGGCCAGTTCCCGTGCGCCGTAGAGCCCGAGGCCCAACTCCGCGGCGAGGTCGGTGGTCGCGACCGGGATGGCACCGACGACCATCCCCGCGCCGAGGACGAACAGCGCGGCACCGAGCAGCCGCCGGCGCAGGTCGATGGCTGTTCCGACACCCCCCGCGTAGACGTCGGTCAAACTGGTCATGTGGCCGCGTACGCGCAACAGCCACAAAACTACCCGTCAGACAGGCGTCAGACGGCGGTCCGGTGAGTCCCGGCCGGCGCTATCGAAAACACTAATCGCTGCCCCGCTAAAAGGCCGGACATGGCTGACGACGAGGAGACAAAAGAAGAGCCGACGGTGGCGCTGGGCGAGGGCGACCCCGTCGAGGGCGCGCCGGTGGCACGGATCGCCGAGCGCCTCATGTGGGGAATCGAGAAAAGCGAGATTGCAGCACGCGAGGGCGACACCGTCGTCCGCACGCCCGACGGGCCGCGCGAACTGACGGCCGTCCTCGACGACATCGACCGGACCTACTTCGCCACCCGCCAGGAGTTCCTCGACGCCGTCGAGGACGCCATCGGGACCGGCCCCGTCCCGACCGCCGAGGACGGATGACACTCCCCATCGTCGCGGACACCGGCGAGTTCGTCGACGCCGCCCTCTCGACGCTCCGGAGTTCGGAGTACGCCGTCGAGTGACACGGCGGATTACGCCCGGCGTTGAGCGGAGTGAGGGACCCGGTGTGGTACGCCGTCCGCCAGAGTTTCAGCACCGCTCGGGTCACGAGTACGTCCGATGCGTGTTCGATGCACGAAGCCTCGACGGCAGTGGGATCCGAGGAAGCGTCTGGCGGCGGATGATAGTGTTCCGGACCCGGTGCGTGAACGTAATCTCCATCGTGGGGATGCCGTCCCCAGCGTAGGTCGACGTCCCGTGAATCGGTGTAGTGGTACTTGTAGTCGTTCCGGGTCGTCCACTGGACATCGACGCGGGCGCTCTCGGCGTCCAGCAGACCGTCAGACAGTTTCACTTCGAGGACGGTCGGATCGAGGAAATCATCGAGTCGGGCCGAGGCGAGTGGCTCTTGGGCCCCGAACAGGTCACGTATCGCGACCAGTGCCGGCCGGTCGATCGGTCCTCTGAGCGAGTGGGACTCCCCCGAGTGTAGGCCCCCCATCGGTCAGGACAGCGAACGGTTCTCGTCCGCGTGTTTTCCCCCGACGAACTCCTGGGCGTTCGCTATTGCGAGTGCTGCGTTCGCGAACGCCAGGTTCTGTCGTGTCTGCCTCCACTCCCCGATTGTCTCGTCGTCGATATTTTCCCGGCTTTCGTGTCCGGCGAGTTCGTCGTTCGTCTGCACGACGGCCAACTCCTCGGGCGATTCTACGCCGTACGTGTCCCGGAACTTCCCCAGTCGTCGACGCATCTCCGTGACGCGCGTCTTCAGTTCGCTCCTCGAAGTCTCCGCAAGGATGTCGGCCGCCTGTTCGAGGACGACCGACTCCGGCGACCGCCGGTAGTGAGTCGCGCCGTACTCGGCCGGTTCCGTCACGACGAACCCCTCGGTGACCAGGGCTTGGAGGTGTTTGCGGGCTGTCTTCGCTGACGTCCGTGCCCGGTCCCCGACCGTCTCGGCCGAGACCGGCGTGTACGTCCGGGCGATGACGGTCCTGACCCGCTCGTACGGTGTCGTCTCTGCCTCCCACTCCGCGGCCACAGTCTCGTTCACGTCGTCGTACTGGGACGGATCGGATCTCTCTGTCACGTCCGTCACTACCGTCTACAAGGATATAGGTGTTTTCCAGAGTACTATATCTCTTCAAAGAGCCACGAGGACAGCAGGAATCAGAAGTCCGTCAACTGCGACTGCACCCCCGCGACCAGTTCCGACTTCCGGCGCAGCGTCTCAAGCGAGACCGGGAGTGCCGTTTCCAGTTGGCGGACCGCATCGTGGAAGGTTTCGGCCGTCGCGGGGTCGCCCTCGAAGGCGTGGCGGACCCCCTCGCGGATCTGCCAGACGCCGACCGGTGCCCAGTAGGATTCGCTGGCGTGGCGGATGACCAGACAGGTCGCCTGCCGGTCTCGCTCTTGGAGGTGTTCGAGGACGGCCAGCCGCGAGGCGTAGTACGCACCGGAGGTCTCGTCGACGTAGGCGGTCCGGCCCTCGTAGGTCTCGCTGTCGGCGGCGAGGTAGTATTCACCCTCCGGATCGGGGTTCCAGATGCTCCCCGGTGCCTTGAGTTCGACGAGTTCGAACTCCCAGTTGCCCGGCGCGAGGATCACCCAGTAGTCGTTGCCGATGTACTCGTTGTACCGGACCTCCACCCCGTCGACGCTGGGGGCGTTCCGGAGGGTCCCCCGCAGGTACCGGCTGACGGTGTCGTCGACCGCGGTGATCGACCACCGCGTGGGCACGAGCCGGCGGTTCCGGCCACGCCCCAGGGCTCCAGCCGAGAGGATGGTGTTGATGTCGTAGACGTCGAACCCGCGCCGGTAGAGGTAGGTCATCGCGCCCTCGGCCTGCCAGTCGTCGTCCTCCAGCGTTTTCTCGACGGGCCGGGGGACGTGGGGGTTCTCGGCGAGGTCGGCGTCCCTGGCGCGAGCGCGCGGTCCCGTGGGGGTCCGGATATCGTCCAGCGAGAGGTCCAGGTCCGGCGATCCGTCGAGGCCCACTTCCACGTCGACCGGGTGGTCGGCGATGGCCACCTCGCGCTGGACGCCGACGAACCCGTCCCAGACGTCCTCGACGTTCACCTGCGAGGAGCGCGTGGAGTTTAACAGCCCGGTCCGGCGCTGGAGCACGTCGTCGATGTCGAAGCCGCGCCGGTACCACTCGCCGCTGGTCGCGAAGTCGGTCGGGTCGGCCTCGCGGTCCATCGGCGAGAGCAGGCCCGTCGCCACGTCGGGGTAGTTCGAGCGCCCCACGAAGATCTCCGGGGCCGAGGACCCGAACAGCGAGTCACCCTGGACGACCTGCTCGAACTGGCGTTCGACGTCCTCGAGGTGGTCGGTGATCGCGTAGGACTTCTCGCGGGCGAGTCGGCGTCGCTCGGCCGCCCTGTCGCGTTCGAAGCCCTCGATGAACTCGTCGAGGCGCATCTATCCGACAGTTCGTCGGTGGTCCGTATCAATCTGACTGACAGGCGGCGCTCCCGCACCCGACACGTCGCGCCGCACTCCCGCAGTATGTGCCGGGACCGTTCTCAGCGCACACCCGAGGGTGGTCACGTCTTCGCTGATAAGGATGGGGACGAAACGAGCGAGGGCCTAACTGTGGATGCCCATCGCCTCGATCTGTTCCTGGTAGCGGTTGCGGATGGTGACTTCGGTCACCTGCGCGACGTTGGCGACCTCGCGCTGGGTTTTCTTTTCGTTGCACAGCAGCGAGGCGGCGTAGATGGCCGCGGCCGCGTAGCCGGTGGGTGACTTGCCCGAGAGCAGTCCCTCCTCGGCTGTCGTCTCGATGATCTCGTTGGCTTTGGTCTGTACCTCTTCGGAGAGTTGCAGTTCGGAACAGAAGCGCGGAACGTACTTCTTGGGGTCGACGGGCTCCATCTCCAGGCCGAGTTCCTGCGAGATGTACCGGTAGGTTCGGCCGATCTCCTTGCGTTCGACCCGCGAGACGTCCGAGATCTCTTCGAGGCTCCGCGGGATGCCCTCCTTCCGACAGGCCGCATACAGGGCGCTGGTGGCGACGCCCTCGATAGAGCGACCACGGATGAGGTCTTCCTTGAGCGCACGCCGGTAGATGACGCTGGCGACCTCCCGTACCGACCGTGGCACCCCCAGTGCCGAGGCCATCCGGTCGATCTCCGAGAGAGCAAACTGGAGATTGCGTTCGCCGGCGTCCTTGGTCCGGATGCGTTCCTGCCACTTTCGCAAGCGGTGCATCTGGCTGCGTTTCTTCGAGGAGATCGACCGCCCGTAGGCGTCCTTGTCCTTCCAGTCGATGGTGGTCGTCAGCCCCTTGTCGTGCATCGTCTGGGTGGTGGGCGCGCCCACGCGGGATTTCTCCTGGCGCTCCTGGTGGTTGAAGGCACGCCACTCGGGCCCCGGGTCGATGTTGCCTTCCTCAACGACGAGACCGCAGTCGTCACAGATCAGTTCTCCCCGATCGGAACTCTTTATCAGGTTCTCGGATCCACACTCAGGACAATCACGGACATTCTCCCCTTGTTCGGGTTCAGTTTCGGACTCGCGCTCGCGCTCCCGCTGACGGCTGGACCGTGTCATCGCACTCTTTTAGTAGTAGGAGCGACGGACTTAAACCCTTGGACAAAAATCTTTTGGCTTCTGTTCTCTCCGTACCAACGGAACGGGTGAACTACCCCTGCCTACTC
>PXSG01000021.1 GCA_003023485.1 Halobacteriales archaeon SW_10_68_16 | reverse complement strand
GGGATGAGCGTCCTCGTCTTCCTGCTGTTCCGGACGTTCGTCCCCTCCATCGCGGTGGTCCTCTCGGCGTTTTCGGACATCATGATCCCCGTCGCGTTGATGAACGTGATCGGCATCAAGCTCTCACTCGGGACCGTCGCAGCCCTGCTGATGCTCATCGGGTACTCCGTGGACTCGGATATCCTGCTGAACAACCACGTACTGCGCCGGCGGGGTGGCTTCTACGAGAGTACCTACCGGGCGATGCGCCCCGGCGTGACGATGACGCTGACGTCGCTGTCGGCGATGATCGTCATGACGATCGTGGCGACGCTGTTCGGGATTCCCCTGTTGCCAGACATCGGACTCGTTCTCGTGTTCGGGCTCGCGACGGACCTGATGAACACCTACATGATGAACGTGAGCCTGCTGCGCTACTACAAGTACGAGGGGGTCGCCAAATGAACGTCCGGAACAGCAGGAAGACGAGGACGCTCATTCCGAGGAAGGCGACGCCGAGGCCGACAAGCGCCTGGCGCTGGGCGCTCGACCCGAAACTCGCAGCCCGCGCGTTGGTCTGTTGTTCCTCGTATCCCGCCTCCGACAGGACCGTGTTGATCTCGGCGACGATGTCCGACTCGCCGGGATCGGTGGCGGTGTTCCCGACGGAGTCAGTCTGGACCGTCAAAATGTACGTGTTCGCCCCGGCCGCCGGTCGGATCGAATCGTACTCGACATCGCTGAAGGTGGCCCTGACTTCCTCGATGGAATCGTCGGTAGTGAACTGGACCTCGACACCGCCCGTGAACTCGATTCCCGGATCGACCGGCACTCCCGTGATCGCCCACCACGCCCCGATGACGGCCAGCGCCACCACGAGCAGGGCCAGCGGAACCGCCGCTAGCTGGCGGTTCGAGTACTGCTCGTAGTCGACGTCCCGTACATCGAACTCGACCATGCCGGTGGGTGTGAGAGCCCTCCGAATAAGCCTTCCCTTTGCACTCGCACGCAACTACTATGCCCTCCGGGAGTCTACTGGGCGTATGACACACTCTGCGCCCGCGACGCACGTCGTCGTCTCGTACCCGGCGGACCTCTCGGAGTGGGGTCGGGACACCGTCGAGGGGTCACCCTTCCGGTCGTACCTGCCCAAGGCCCACGACACCGCCGAGGAAGGCGAGGTGTGGGAGGAGTTCGTCGGCGTCGGCTGCTGTGGCGACACGCTCGACGTGCCGTTGCGCGTCGAATCCGTCGACGGGGGCCCGCGGCTGACCGAGGAGACCACCTTCGAGTTCACCGTCCGGGAGGCCTGCGACGTCCAGGGCGGCTGGCAGGTCCAGAGCGCCGGCGGCCCCACCGTCTAGTGCTCCCGGTACGCCCGTCAGGGAAGATACCGCACACTCACGACGCCGTCATCGGCCCGCACTTCCACCCGCGAGACGCCCAGTCGGGCAGCACGCGAGCGCGCGACCTCGTCGTCGACGACATCCGCGACAGCCTGGGCCGTCTCCTCGGCGGGGACCGTCAGGACGTGCAACTCCCCCAGGCCGGCACGCTCGCGCCGGGTCACCTCGCCGACGGACTGCTCGGCCGCGATCTCCCGGGCCTGGCGCGTCGGCGTCTCGGGGCTCTCCTCTACCGGTATCAGCCGCCGTTTTGCGACGTCGAGTACCTGCCAGCTTACCTCCATCGGGGGTTCGGCCTGGAGCGTCGCGTCGACGACCTCGCCGGCCTCGAAGTCGGGGTGGTCCACCAGCGTGTGGACCTGGCCGTCGTGGACGTCCCGCAGGACCGCCGACTCCGCGTCGGCGTGCGTGACGAGGAAGGTTCCCTCGGTGGGGTCGGCCATGGCTACAGTCGGACGGGGATACCCTGCTCGGCAAGGTACTCTTTGGTCTCGCGGATGGAGTACTCCCCGAAGTGGAAGATGGAGGCCGCGAGCGCGGCGTCGGCGTCCGCCTGGGTGAACACCTCGTAGGCGTGTTCCGGCCCGCCACACCCCGATGAGGCGATGACGGGCGTCGAGACGGCGTCACAGACGGCCTTCATCAGCGGAATGTCGTAGCCGTCCTTCGTGCCGTCGGCGTCGATGGAGTTGACGAACAGTTCGCCTGCGCCGCGGCGCTCGGCCTCGCGGGCCCACGCGACGACGTCGCGGCCGGTCCCCTCGCGGCCGCCCTTGACGGTACACTCGAACCAGCAGGACTCGCCGTCGACCTGCGCGTAGTGCTCGCCGTCCTCGTCGTAGCGCCGGCGGGCGTCCACGGAGATGACGATACACTGGCTGCCGAAGGCCCGGGCCCCCTCGCCCATAAGCTCCGGGTTCTCCAGGGCGCCGGTGTTGATCGAAACCTTGTCGGCGCCGGCACGGAGCGTCTCCTTGATGTCCTCGCGGGTCCGCAGGCCGCCGCCGACGGTCAGCGGGATGAACACCTCGTCGGCCACCGCGCGGACGGTATCCAGCATCGTCTCCCGGCCATGGGCGCTTGCGGTGATGTCGAGGAAGACGAACTCGTCGGCCCCGGCCTCGTTGTACCGCCTGGCCATCTCGACGGGGTCACCGGTGTACTGGAGGTCCTCGAAGTTGACGCCCGTGTACACCGCTGCGTCGCCGTCCTCGTCCAGGTCGACGTCGATACAGGGGATGATGCGTTTGGTCAGTACCATGCCGTCAGTGTGCCGGGAGATAGCCCGCACCCGCACCTATGCCTTTCCATCCCGCCTACCACGACAGGTTCATTACCGTCGCCGCGGACGTGTTCGCATGCATCGCCGCCGCCTGCTGTCGGGTTGTGGCACGCTCCTCGCCGGGTTCCTTGCCGGGTGTCCGGCCGATTCCGGCGGCAACAGTGAGCCCCCGACCCCCACGCCCTCCAGTCAGGAGGGCCCCGCCGTGTCGGATGGAACACCCACGGTCACCCCGCCACCGTCCCCGACACCGACGGAAACGCCGAGGCCGACCTCCACCCCAACTGCCACGACCACGCCGACGCCGACCCCCAGCGTCGAGCGCCGCAAGGTCGCCCTCGGCGCCTACAGGGCGGGATTCGAGGAGCACACGGACTACGACCGCTTCACGTCGGTCGCGCGCAACGGGTTCACCAACGGGAAGTACCAGGGTGCCCAACTCAAGTACCGCGACGCACTCGAGGCGGCCGAGGCGTCGATCCCCCACTTCGAGCGGGCCCGCGACATCGCCGCGGAAGTGGGCAAAACGCGGGCACGCAGGCTGGCCGACGAGGCAGCCGGATACACCCGCCAGTACCTCGTCCCCTTCGCGAAACGGGGTATCGACGCCGCAGAGGCCGCCCAGGCGGAGCGTTTCGCGGACGCCGGCGACCTGATCGACGAGATGGAGACGCTCTCTCGCGAGGCGCGCGTCTCGCCGCTGCAGGTGGTCACGCCCACGTCGTTCGAGTACGCACTGGACTTGTGACCGGTCGCGTCGCGGCCCTCTCCCGTTGTCTACCTCGTTCGCTGGGGCCCAAACACCCCCGATACCGTCCACGGGACACAAGTCTTATGTACATCTCTGTTCATTAGTGTTCATCAATGGTCGAAACCGAGGAGTACGCGCCGGCGATACGGTCGATACTTGCGACGGCCCGCGAGCGCGGCGGGGGCGGGGCGCGGGTGTCGGTCGATCCGCGGTCGATCGAGGAGGCGTTCTCGCGCGCGGAGTCGGCGGGACGCGTTCCGGTGATCGCGGAGGTCAAACCCACGAGCCCGACCACCGACGGCGAGCGCGAGGCCGACCCGGACGAACTGGCCGAGGCGATGGTCGCCGGCGGCGCGGCGGCGCTGTCGGTACTCACCGAACCCGAGCACTTCGGCTCCACGCCCGCGGACCTCCGGCGGGTCCGCAAGGCCGTCGACGTCCCTGTCCTCCGGAAGGACTTCGTCCTGCGCGAGGCGCAACTCGACACCGTGGCCGCGGATCTGGTGTTGCTCATCGCCCGGTTCGTCGACGACCTGGCGGGGCTGACCGCCGCGGCACAGGACCGGGGCTTTCAGGTGCTAATCGAGGCACACCCCCGCGGGGAAGTGCGGGCGGCCGTCGACGCCGGCGCGGACGTCGTGGGCGTGAACAACCGCGACCTGGCGCGCCTGGAGGTCGACCTCGGGACGTTCGAGCGGGTGGCACCGGCCACGCCGGAGAGCGTCACGCTGATAGCGGAGAGCGGCATACACGACGCCGACGACGTCCGGCGGATGCGCCGGGCGGGAGCCGACGGCGTCCTCGTCGGCTCGGCGATCATGGACGGCGACGTCGAGGCGAACACGCGGCGACTGGCGAGCGGGACTACGGAGGACTGACAAGCGATGGGAACACACAGCAAGTTCGGCGACTACGGCGGACAGTACGTGCCGGAGGCGTTGATGCCGGCCATCGAAGAGCTGACCGAGGCCTACGAGCGATACGTGCTCGACAACGAGGACGGCTTTCGCGACGAATTTCGACAGCGCCTCGCGGATTTCGGCGGGCGACCGACGCCCCTCCAGCGGGCCGACCAGCTCTCGGCCCGCTACGACACCGAGGTGTACCTCAAGCGCGAGGACCTCCTCCACGGCGGCGCCCACAAGCTCAACAACGCCCTCGGGCAGGTGTTGCTGGCGAAGTACATGGGCAAGGAGCGCATCATCGCCGAGACCGGCGCCGGCCAGCACGGCACCGCGACGGCGATGGCCGCGGCCCACCTCGACATGCCCTGCGAGATCTACATGGGCGAGACGGACATCGCCCGCCAGCGGCCCAACGTCTTCCGGATGCGCATCAACGGCGCCGAGGTGACGCCCGTCACGACGGGTCAGGGGACGCTCAAGGAGGCCATCAGCGAGACGATGCGCGACTGGGCCCGGACCGTCGAGACGACTCACTACGTCATCGGCAGCGTCGTCGGCCCACACCCCTTCCCGGCGATGGTCCGTGATTTCCAGGCGGTCATCTCCGAGGAGGCGCGCGACCAATCCCGGGAGAAGGCGGGTCGGCTCCCCGACGCCGTGCTCGCGTGTGCGGGCGGCGGGTCGAACACCATGGGAACCTTCGACGCCTTCGTCGGCGACGAGGACGTCGACCTCTACGCCGTCGAGGCCGGCGGCTCCGCGCTGGCGGTCGACGAGGAGGAAGGCGTCGCGCCCAACTCCGCCTCGCTGTCCATCGGCGAGGAGGGCGTCCTCCACGGCGCCCGGACGAAGCTCCTCCAGGACGGGGACGGCCAG
>PXSG01000020.1:4781-12168 GCA_003023485.1 Halobacteriales archaeon SW_10_68_16 | reverse complement strand
CTCCCTGTTTTCGGTGTAGACCGCCGCCGTGAGGATGAACTCCACGACGGCACGCTGCGAATCCGTCTCCAGGTCCGCGTTGCTCATTCTCAGCAGAGTTGACTCGCGACGGGTATAAGTGACTCGAAGTCGCGGCCGGAACAGCGTCCATCGGATGGAAAGCGTGTAACGCCTCGCCGGAGCCGTTTTGTTCCCGACGGGGAAGGGGGACGTATGCCGACTGTCACCGTCGGGGCTCGCGAGGTCGACGGCGAGGTGAGTGCCCCGACCCGACGCGAGCAGGTCCGGCTGTCCGTCCCGCCACACGACGCCGACTCCGGTCTTCGACTCGCCTGCCAGATCCGCGTCCAGGGCGACCTGACCGTCCGGAAGTATCCGGGGTTCTGGGGCCAACACACCGACCGCGACCCCGAGCAGTAACTGTACGGTCGCGATCCAGTTCCGGGCTCGCAGAACACGGCACCGCAGCTACAGCGTCTGATTGCACAGCCCCTCGTACGCGCCGGTCTCGTCGACGCGCCGGAGGTTCTCGACGAGGATGTCCGCAACCCGCTCGTAGTAGTGGGGTGTGTCCCCGGCGTTGTGTGGGGTCAGCAGGACGTTCGAGAACGTCCAGAGGTCGTGGTCCGACGGGAGCGGTTCGGGGTCGGTCACGTCCAGCACCGCCCCGCGGATGCGGTTTCGCTGGATGGCCCCCACCAGTGCGTCGGTGTCCACCACCTTCCCGCGGGCGACGTTCACCAGTACGGCCTCGGCGGGCAGCGTGTAGAAGGCCTCCTCGTCGACCAGTCCCTCGGTGACCTCGGTCAGCGGGCAGGCCAACACCAGGTAGTCAGAGCGCGCGAAGACCTCCTCCGCTGCGTCGAACCCGAGCACCTCGTCGGCCGGGCCACCCTTCTCGGGCGAGTAGCGGACACCGACCGTCTCGACGTCGAACGGGTCCAGGCGGTCCAGCACCGTCTGCCCGATGGCGCCGAGGCCGACCACCGTGACCGTCGCGCCGGTCAGTTCGCGGGTCTGGAACGAGCGGTACTCCCGGCGTTGCTGGCGCTGGAAGGCGCGGTGGAAGCCCCGCGTGAAGGTGAGCAGGCCCCCGAGGACGTACTCTGCGATGTTGGGCCCGTGGACGCCCGAGCCGTTGGTGACCGCGACGCCTCGGTCGGCCAGCGCGTCCATCGGCAGGTGACCCACGCCGGCGTAGATGCACGCGAACAGTTCGAGGTTCTCGGCGCGGTCGAGTTCGTCCTCCGAGAGGTACGCGCCGGTGACGACCCGCGCGGCCTCGACCAGTTCCAGAGCCTGCTCGCGGGTCCGTGCGAGTGCGACCTCGCGGTCGGGAAGCCGCTCGCGCAGGATGTCGACGTACGCTTCGGGACTGCGGCCGTGAACGCTGTGGCGAAAGACGACGACGTCGGGGTCGCTCATGGGTGGCCCTGACGGCCAGTGACCTTAACCGCTCCGCCGCCGATCCGTCGGGTTCGTCGCTACCCGCAGCGTGTCGGCCCGGGTGGATTGGCAGGTTTATGGCGCCCGGGGTCGACGTCACAGTATGGCGACACCAGTCATCGCCGAAGCGGTCAGGACCCCGTTTGGCAAGGAAGACGGCGTCTTCGCGGACGTGCGCAGCGAGGACCTCTCGATCCCGCTGGTCGACGAGATACTCGCGCGAACGGGCCTCACGGGCGAGGACGTCGACGACCTCCTGTGGGGGTGTGCACAGCAGCGCGGGGAACAGGGCAACAACGTGGCGCGGGTGATCGCGCTGCTCTCGGAACTGGGCGAGTCGGTCCCCGCGAGCACCATCAACAGGTGGTGTGCCTCCTCGGCGGAGGCCATCATGCGCGGGGCCGACGCCGTCGCGGCCGGCCAGCGCGAGTGCGTCGTCGCGGGCGGCGTCGAGTCGATGACCCGCGTGCCGATGGGCGAGAACACGCACAACGTCCACCCCCGGATGGCCGAGGTGTACAACATCGGCGAACTCCAGATGGGCATGACCGCCGAGAAAGTCGCCGAGGAGTACGACATCACCCGCCAAGAGCAGGACGAGTACGCCCTCCGGAGCCACCGCCGGGCCGCCGACGCGACGGAGTCGGGCCGGTTCGCAGAGGAGATCGTCCCCGTCGAGACCGACGACGGGACCGTCGAACAGGACGAGGGCATCCGCTCTGAGACCAGCATGGAGAAACTCGCCGGCCTCCCCACCGTCTTCAAGTCCGACGGGACGGTCACGCCGGGCAACGCCTCCCAGATCACCGACGGCGCGGCCGCGGCCCTCGTGACGAGTCGCGCGTTCGCCGAGGAGCACGGCCTGGACGTCCTCGCGGAAGTGGGCGACCACAACGTCGCGGGCGTCGACCCGACGGTGATGGGTGTCGGTCCCGTTCCTGCGGTGCGGGGACTGTGCGAGCGGACGGGACAGGACCCCGACGAGTACGACCTGGTGGAACTCAACGAGGCGTTCGCCAGCCAGTGTCTGTACTGCCAGGGGGAACTGGGGTTCGACGACGGTATCTACAACGTCAACGGCGGCGCCATCGCCATCGGCCACCCGCTGGGCGCCTCGGGCGCGCGGCTGCCCGTGACGCTCGTCCACGAGATGAACCGCCGGGGCGCCGAGTTGGGCCTGGCGACCGAGTGTGTCGGGTTCGGACAGGGCGCCGCCATCGAGTTTCACCTCCCGTAACGCCGGTCACACGTCGAACCCCTGTCCCCCTCGACGTAGGCGCGCCAGCAGTCGAGACACAGATACTCGACTATCGGCTGTCCGGGTACAAAGTTCTGTCCACCCGAGAGGTAGTGTGTCGCCTACCGACAGCGAGACCCCGGATTATATCACCGACGGCACCGAGCCCCCAGTATGCAACACACCGTCTCCATCGGAACGATGCTCGTCGTGCTGGTGGGGGTACTCCTCTTCCTGGTGATCCTCGGCTTCCTCGTGGTGCTCTTCTGATACTGATTGCTGTCGTCCGGTACCGGCACACCGTAAGCGTTTGGCCGGCAGGACACGAACCGGAGATATGTTCACGGGCATCGTCGAGGAGACCGGCGAGGTGCTGGCAGTCGAAGAGAGCGACGACGGCCGGCGGTTGCGGATCGCCACTTCCTTCGAGGACCTCGCCGAGGGCCAGAGCATCAGCATCAGCGGCGCCTGCCTGACCGTCGAGGACCACGGCGACGGGTGGTTCTCGCTGTTTCTCGCGAGCGAGACGGTCGACCGGACCTATCTCGGGGACCGCGGGGTCGGCGATGTGGTCAACCTCGAACGCGCGCTGCCCGCGGACGCACGACTCGACGGCCACTTCGTGCAGGGCCACGTCGACGCCACGGGCGAAGTCGTCGACATCGAGCGCGTCGGCGAGGACTGGCGGTACACCTTCTCCATCCCGGACGGGCAGGCGGGCTACGTCGTCGAGAAGGGGTCGATCGCCGTCGACGGGATCAGCCTCACCGTCGCCGACTGCGACCGGGAGACGTTCGGCGTCGCCATCATCCCGGAGACCTACGACCTGACGACCCTCTCGGCGAAGGAGGTGGGGGATCCAGTACACATCGAACTCGACATCGTCGCGAAGTACGTCGAGAGCCTCCTCGACGCGGAGGTGGTCGAGCGTCTCGCCGGCGAGTGAAAACCGATAAACCACGGAGGGCCGAACCGCGGCTGTGCGAGTCACGATCATCGACTACGGCGTGGGGAACCTCCGGAGCCTCCGGCGCGGCCTGGAGCGGGCCGACGCGACGGTCCGTATCTCGGACGACCGCGTCCGGGTCGGGTGACGCCGCCCCGAATGAGATTCAGAAACGCGCTCCTGTTCGTCGCGCTGGCCCTCGCGTGGGGCAGTGCCTTCACCGCGATCAAGGCGGGGCTGTCGTACTTCCCGCCCGTCCTCTTTGCGGCGTTCAGGTACGACCTCGCGGGCGTATTGATGCTGGGGTACGCGGCCTACGCGACCGACCGGTGGCGCCCCCGGGGCCGGAGCGAGTGGGTGCTCGTCGGCATCGGCGGGACGTTCATGATCGCCGCCTACCACGCGTTCCTCTTCGTCGGGGAACAGGGGACGACGAGCGCAGCCGCCGCCATCGTGGTGAGCCTCTCCCCGGTCCTCACCACGGGCTTCGCGCGGGCCTTCCTGCCGGACGAGCGACTCACTGCGGTCGGCATCGTCGGACTGCTCGTCGGCTTCGTGGGAGTGGTCACCCTGACGAGCCCGGACCCGAACAACCTCCTGAATACCCGGACGGTCTCGCTGTTTCTCGTGTTCCTGGCCGCCGCGTCGTTCGCGCTCGGGAGCGTCCTCACCCGGCGCGTCGACGGGGATCTCCCCCTCGAGACGATGGAAGCGTGGTCGATGCTCGTCGGCGCCGCGGTGATGCACGCCGTGAGCCTCGGCCTGGCCGAGTCCGTCGGCGACGTGCAATGGACCGGCGAGGCGGTCCTCGCGCTTGGCTACCTCGTCGTGGTCGCGAGTGCGCTGGGCTTTCTGATCTACTTCGATTTGCTCGACCGTCTGGGGCCCATCGAGATCAACCTCGTCTCGTACGCGGCCCCGGTGGTGGCGGCGCTGACGGGGCTTGTCCTCCTCGGCGAGACGCCGACCGTCTACACCGTCGCCGGGTTCGCGCTCATCCTCGTGGGGTTCGTCCTCCTCAAGCGGGAGGCGATCCGGGACGAAGTCGTCCGGTTCCGGGTGCGGCGAGGTGCCGGCGAGTAGCGGGGAGCGGACAGGGTGCGGTCGGTTCCGGCCCAGGTGGCGTATATAGCCGCCGGAACGGTCCACAATCGAGAACTTTTTCGTCGCTGTTCCCGTAGGGACAGCCATGACGCTGACCGCTGGCGTGGTGGCCGTCCAGGGCGACGTCAGCGAACACGCCGGGGCCATCCGGCGCGCTGTGTGGGCCCACGGCCGCGAGAGCGAGGTTCGCGAAATCCGCACCTCGGGAATCGTCCCCGAGTGTGACGTCCTGCTGCTGCCCGGCGGCGAGTCGACGGCGATCTCGCGGCTGCTCGACCGCGAGGGGATCGCCCCCGAGATCGTCGCCCACGTTGAGACCGGCAAGCCCATGCTGGCGACGTGTGCGGGCCTGATCGTCGCCTCGACGGACCCCCAGGACGACCGCGTCGAGGCGGGCCTCGACGAGCCCTTCCCGGCGGTGTTCATCCGCGCGCCGGTCGTCAGTTCGGTCGGTCCGGACGTCGAGGTGCTCGCCACCTGGGAAGACTACCCCGTCGCGGTGCGACAGGGACCCGTCCTCGGTACCTCCTTCCACCCCGAACTCACCGGCGACTCGCGGCTCCACGACATCGCCTTTTTCGAGGGTGCCGTCCAGACTGTGTGAGGTTCGATCCCGCACTCGCCGTGGGTTTCGACGGTCTGAAGGCACCCGGCGCGGTTGTACGGACATGAGCGACCCCGACGAGCACGAGGACGTCATCGACGAGGTGTTCGCGGTCATCGAGGACCGCAAGGAGCGAATTCCCGAGGACTCCTACACCGCGTCGCTGTTCACCCACGAGAAAGGCGAGAACGCCGTCCTGGAGAAACTCGGCGAAGAGACGACCGAACTCCTGCTGGCGGCCAAGGACGACGACAGCGCGGCCATCGCCCACGAGTCGGCCGACATCGTCTACCACTTGCTCGTGGTGCTGGCGATGTACGACATGGACCTCGGGGACCTGCGGGCGGAACTGGCCGAGCGGCGGTGACCGGGGCGTCGCTGGGTCCCGGCGGTGCGACGACGGACCGTGTGACGCGAACGGACGGCCTTATACGCACCCACCGACTACCCCACGTTATGGCCCAGCCCTTCGAGGAGCTCCCGGCGACGCTGACCGCCGACGAGTTGCTCGACAAGGCGTTCTCGCGGGCCTCCCGTGCCGGCCGTGCCAAGTCTGGCATCGACGCCCAGCAGTCGATGCTGATGACGGCGGCGAACATCGTCTCGGACAACCTGGAGAACGTCGTGACGGGCTGGCCGGACTTCGACGCGCTGGACCCCTTCTACTGCGAGCTCGCGGACGCCATCGCCGGGGTGGACGAACTGCGGGCCCACCTCAACGAACTCGGGTGGGCGAGCCGCAAGGCGACGGACATCCGCCACGAGTACGAGGGCCGCCTGCGGTCGAGCGACGTCGAGACCGCACGGAAACTCCGCAAGCAGGCCTTCGCCCGGCTGGCCGACATCGTCGAGGAAGTGGACGGGGACATCGACGCGCTGGCCGCCGCCCGCGAGGAGTTGCGGACCCTGCCGGACATCCGCCCCGACGAGCCGACTATCGTGGTGGCGGGCTACCCCAACGTCGGCAAGTCCTCCTTTGTCAACGCGGTCACCCGCGCGGACAACGAGACGGCCAGCTACCCCTTCACGACCACCCGCATCAACGTCGGCCACGTGACCCACGACCACATCCGGTACCAGCTCGTGGATACCCCGGGGCTGCTCGACCGGCCCCCCGAAGAACGCAACGACGTCGAGTCACAGGCCGTCAGCGCCTTGACCCACGCCGCCGACGCCGTGCTCGTTTTGCTGGACGCCAGCGGCGAGTGCGGGTACCCCGTCGACGTCCAGCTGGACCTCCTCGCGGACGTCCGCGAGCGCTTCGACGTGCCCGTCATCTCGGTGTGTAACAAGGCCGACCGCTCGCGGGACGTCGCAGCCGCCCACTATATGAGCGTCACCGAGGACGAGAACGTCGAGACGGTTCTCGCGGCGGCCGTCGACACGGTGGGCTACGAACCGGACCTCCCCTTCGAGGGGTAGCATCTCGCCGAGTCCGTCACCCGGCCGGTCGGGTGTCCTCACCGCTACTTCCTTTTTATGTCTAAATATCAAATTTGATTCTTGCGGCCACAAAACTTAGATACGTACCCACCATATTCCCTCGTATGTCTCACAGGCCGTCGGACAACGTGTGCCTGTTCTGTGGCGAGGAGTTCGCCGAACAGGGCGAACTGTTCGACCACTTCGGGAGTCGCCACATTCCCCGCGGGCGGAACCTCCGGATGTAGCTCGTCTCGGAGGATCGGAGACTCGCGGGTGATAGTTCGGTTACGGCGTGAAAAATACCGACAGAGTAGCCTTACTCGGTCGTCTCGGTCGGGACGTAGCGGACCTGCGTGCGGACGTCGCGTCCCGCAGTCTCGTCGACGCGCTCGTCGATGCGGTCCGACAGGCCGGTCAGGGTTTCGTCGGGCGGAACGCCGACGATCACCACCACCGCCCTGGGTTCCCCGAAGAGGGCGGCCTTCGAGTGTTCGATCCGGACGTCGAGGAGTTCGACCGTGAAGGGGACGCTGGCGTCGGTCGTCGCGACGAGTTCGGCCGCGTCGGCGCGGATTTCCTCGTCGGTCGTCGCGGTGGTGAAGGAGTCGTAGGTCACCCCGCCCAG
>PXSG01000020.1:0-4624 GCA_003023485.1 Halobacteriales archaeon SW_10_68_16 | reverse complement strand
GACGACGGAATGAGCGCGACGGCGATCATGACGCCCACCAGCGCCGTCGAGACGCCCGAGGTGAGACTGACCACGCCCGCGGCGCCGGCCCCGAGCGCGACCACCAGCGAGAGGAAATCGGGTGCGATGCGCTCGCGGATCTCCGGGACCGACGTCACGTCCGCAAGCGGCGGGATGAGACGGGTGTACCGCACGACCAGGGCGAAGAGTGCGGCGGTCGCGACCGCCAGGGCCAGTCCCACGACCTGCAGGCGGACGCCCCGGACGAACATGTCCCGGTCGTTGACGACGGTCCCGACGCTCGCTGCCATCGCCGGCCCGACCAGCGGCGCGATGACCATCGACCCAACGACGACGGCCGGCGAGTCCAGCAGGAGACCCGCGGTGGCGATCAGCGCGCTGACGACGGTCATCACGACGTAGGTCCGGGTCGCAGGCGCGAGGTCGCCCGCCGCGGCCGTCAGTTCCTCGCGGGCGATTCGGCCCTCGGCCTCCTCCTCGGCGTAGCGCTCCTGGAGCTGTTCGAACCGCCGCGAGACGACGGTGTTGGCCTCGACGACCACGGTCATCGACTCCTCGCCGAGGCCGACATCCCGGAGCGCGGCCAGCACCGGCTCGACGGCGTTTTTCGGCAGCGGGACGTACGCGACGGCGGCGTACTCGCGGCCGCTGGTCTCGTCGGTGACGACGTAGTCGACGCCCTCGTCGTCCAGCGTCGCGAGCGCCGCCTCGCGCTTGCCCGCGGGGATGGCTACCTGGACCAGTCGCACGTGCCCCGACTCGGCGCCGGGGCGTTAATAAATTCGGGACGCTCATCCACACCGCGGCGCTCCCGCTGGTCAACGTCATCGGCGTCGCCGCGTACCTCCTCGACCGTGACCGTCTCGAAACGAACTGACAGCCTTATCGCCCCCCGGGGACTACCACCCGTATGTTCGGGACACGGCCCGACCGCGAGGCAGAAGTGGTCCTCGTCGGCCGGTCGAACGTCGGCAAGTCCACGCTGATGCGCGAACTGACGGGCCACGACTTCGCGGCCGGCCGCCGCCCCGGCGTGACCCAGCAGCCCAACCACTTCGACTGGGCCGGCCCCGACTTCGTGCTCACGGACCTCCCCGGGTTCGGGTTCATGGAGGGCGTCCCCGAGGCGGTCCGCGAGGAGATCAAGACGGACGTCGTCCGCTACGTCGAGGGATACGCCGACCACATCCTCGTGGGCGTGCTCGTCCTCGACGGGAAGGCCGCCGTCGACATCATCGACCGCCACTCCGGAAACGGGGAGGTCCCCCACGACGTCGAACTCTTTCACTTCCTCCGGGACGTCGGCGTTCCGACGGTCGTGGCGGTCAACAAGATGGACAAGGTAGCGGACCGCGACGAGCGTCTCGACGAAATCTGTGACCGACTTGGCCTCGTCCCGCCCTGGCAGCAGTGGCAGGAGACGATCGCACCCATCAGCGCCAAGCGGGGGAACATCGCGGCCCTGACCGACGCACTCGAACACCACCTCCACGAGGCCGGTCGGGACGACCTGCTTGGCCCGCTGAAGTAGAAGGGAATCAGGCGACGTTGAAGCCCTTGTCGCGGAGGAAATCCTCGACGCGGCCGGTGTGGTTGCCCTGGAGCTCGATCTGTCCGTCGTCGACGGTGCCCCCACACGCGAACTTCGATTTGAGATCCGACGACAGGCTGTCCATGTCGACTTCGCTGGGGTCGAACCCTTCGATGATCGTTACCTCTTTACCGTAGCGGCGCTCGTCGATGCGGATGCTGATCTCTTGGGAGTCCTTTGCGACGTCCTCGCAGACGCAAAGCTCCTCGGGCAGCCCGCACGTCGAGCAGACTTCCGACATTACAGGCCGGCCCTACGAAAGCGTCCTATTAAACACTGTCGGGAGTTTCAACGCAGGGATACGTCTCCCGGCCGGGGCCCGCCGCCGGTCCCACCCGACGGACGGCCCAGGAACTCCGCGATGGTGGCCAGCAGTCACGGGACAGCGGCCGCTGACCTACAGTCGCGTGAGATTCTCCGCGCGTGGCCCCTTTTCCGCCTCGACGATGTCGAACTCGACCTCCTGGCCCTCCTCTAAGTCGGGGCCGCCGATGTCCTCCATGTGGAAGAACACGTCCTCGTCCGCGTCGTCAGTCTCGATGAATCCGTAACCGCCTGACTCCTTGAAGAAGTCGACCGTACCTTTCGCCATTGCACGTCCAGAGACGTGACGGTCCTATTAAAACCCTGTGGGTCTTTGCGCACTGACGCCGGGACCAAACACAAAACTCTTGGGACGCCACCGTCTCCGTCCACCTGATGCCGGGGTCCCTGCGCCGCGTCGCCACCCGCGTCTACGAGCGGGTCCTCGAGGCCGAACTCTCAGAGCCCCCCTCCCACGTGGCGGTCATCATGGATGGCAACCGCCGGTACGCCGACCGCCAGGGCGCCGAGCCCACCGACGGCCACCGCGCCGGCGCCGACACCACCCAGGCGCTGCTGGAGTGGTGTGACGAACTCGACGTCGAGGAACTCACCCTCTACACCTTCTCGACGGAGAACTTCGAGCGGCCGCCCGAGGAACGCGAGGAACTGTTCGACCTCATCGCGGCGAAACTCCGGGAGTTCGCCGACGCCGAGCGCGTCCACGAGGCCGAGGTCCGCATCCGCGCCATCGGCCACCTCGACCGCCTGCCCGAGCGAGTGCGCGACGCGGTCGACTACGCGGACCGCCGGACCGGCGAGTACGACCGCCTGCACCTCAACGTCGCGCTCGCGTACGGCGGCCGCCGGGAACTGCTCGACGCCACCCGCGATGTGGCACGCCGCGTCGCGGCCGGCGACCTCGACCCCGCGGACGTCGACAGCGCGACCGTCGACGAGGCACTCTACGAGGGACCGACCCGCGACGTCGACCTCATCGTCCGCACCGGCGGCGACGAACGCACCTCGAACTTCCTGCCCTGGCAGGCCAACGGCAACGAGGCCGCGGTCTACTTCACGGCCCCCTACTGGCCGGAGTTCCGGAAGATCGACTTCCTGCGTGGCATCCGGACCTACGAACACCGCGAGGAGACCTGGCGCCAGACCCGCGCCCGGCGTGCCCTGGCGGTCGTCCACGCCTTCGGCCCCGGGGAGTGTCCGGAAGCCACCCGCGTCCTCGACCGGTTCCGTGACGCCCTGCCGGGCCGTGAACGTGCCAGCCTTCCGGTCGACGCCGACGAGTCCGAAAGTACACCGGAGCCGTCGGCCGACTGATGGGTGTCGTTGTGAGGCGGTACTGGACCACGTATTCTAGACCGGTATCGGGGCCTTTTTCGCCGGGCAGTCCCAACCGAGGAGTATGTCCGCGCTCCGTGACGCCTTGCGAGACCTGCCCGACGTAGTGTATGCCGACCTGCTGGAGGGCGAGGACGCGTACCTGCTGGTCGTCGACCTCCCGGGGGCGACCGCCGAGACAGTCGACGCGCGCGTTGAAGGCGGTAGACTGACCGTCGAGGCGCGCCGCGAGAAGGACGTCCCCCCGGAGTTCCGGTACGTCGAGGAGGAGCGCGAACTCTTCCTGGACGCCGAGTTGCCCCTGCCCCCCGACGCGACCGGCGGGAACGCCGAGGGGTCCATGGAGCGGGGCGTGCTCGAACTCCGGCTCCCGAAACAGTCCGCCGCGCCGGGCACGTCGATCCCCATCGAGGAGTAACGGTGAACCTCCGTGCGTACTGGCGGTTCGTCCTCGTCGCCTGGCAGTTTTTCCCGCTCATCGTCGCCTACGCCAGGGACCGGCGCCGCTTTCTCCTGTTCGGGCGCTCCCGGCAGGTTACCCCCGCACAACGCCGCCGGCGCGCAGCCTCGCTGCTGGATTCGCTGTTGACGCTGGGGCCGACGTTCATCAAACTCGGCCAGTTGCTCTCGACGCGGCCCGACATCCTCCCGCCGGAGTACATCGACGAGTTCACCAAACTCCAGGACCGCGTCCCGCCCGCCGACTGGTCCGACGCGAAGGTCGTCCTCGAGGAGGAACTCGGCCCCGTCGAGGACCGGTTCGTCGACTTCGACACCGACGCCATCAGCGGCGCCAGCCTCGGCCAGGTCTACTTCGCCCGCGTCGACGGCCAACCGGTTGCGGTCAAGGTCCGCCGGCCCGGCGTCGAGGAACTCGTCGAGGCCGACCTCCGTGTCATCCGGTGGTCGCTACCCTTGCTGATGTACTTCGTCGACGAGGCCCGCTCCTTTTCGCTGGAGACGCTGGCCGACGAGTTCGCCAAGACCATCCGCCAGGAGATGAACTACGAGCGCGAGGCCCGGATGCTCGCCGAAATCCGGGAAAACTTCGCCGGCTCCGAGGGCATTCGGATGCCAAGCGTTGTCGAGACACACTCGACCGGACGGGTACTCACGATGGAGTACGTCGAGGGGACCAAGATCAGCGACGTGGAGGAACTCGACTCGCGGGACCTCGACCGCTCGGAGTTGGCCGAGCGCCTCCAGTGGGCCTACCTGCAGATGATCATCGACGACGGCGTCTTCCACGCCGACCCCCACCCCGGCAATCTGGCGGTCCAGGACGACGGAACGTTAGTCTTCTACGACTTCGGGATGAGCGGCTACGTCGACCCGTTCGTCCAGGACCGGATC
>PXSG01000019.1 GCA_003023485.1 Halobacteriales archaeon SW_10_68_16 | reverse complement strand
ACGTGCCAGTCCATGTCGACGACACAGACCGACAGCGGGAGGCCGCGCTCGCGGAACGCAGTCATCAGATCGATCAGTTCGTCCTGGCTGTACTCCCAGTAGCGGCTCCACCAGTTGCCCAGCGCCCAGCGCGGGGGCATCGGCGCCGCGCCCGCGATGTCCGTGAACGCGTCCAGGCAGTCCCGGTAGTCGTCGCCGTACCCGAAGAAGTAGCGGTCCTCGCCGTCCGTGCGCGGTTCGAGCCAGCCGTCCGATCCGAATGCCAGCGAGTCGCTGTCGTCGACGACGGTCCACCCGTCACGCGAGAGCAGGCCCTGTTCGAGTTCGGCCGGGCCGTCGACGTCGTCCAGTGTCCGGAGCGCGCCGCCGAGATTGCCGGGGTCGTCGTCGCCGTAGCGCCAGACCGTCCCGTCGGACAGTTCGATTGGTTCGCTCGACGTCGAATTCGGGCACAGGCTGGTCGCGGTACCAGACGAGCTGTGTGGGCCGATCCTCGAAGGCGCCCCCGGGGTGGTGTTCCAGCCGGAGGAGTCGTGGCGTCAGTACCGTGAACCGGGAGTTCGGCCCCGTGACGACCGCCTCCTCCCGGGCGACGGGCTCGAAATCCGGAATCAGGTGATCGGGCAGCGTCACGGCCGTATGCCTGCCTCGCACTCACAAAAGACCGCTGGTCGACAGTTCATACTACCTCCGCTCGAAATGACGAACGTGTCGGTATAACACGGAGAAAGAAACGAACAGGCGAAAAATAGGGCATAGAAACCTACATAGATTCCAAAAAAGAGATCAAGTGAACATCCATGCACTTTTTATCGATGCACTTATATGCGTACAGAGTTTACTTTAAAATGAGTAAAGATGAAAGTAACATTGTTCCTCCGAGAGGTACGTGACGCGATCGTACAGACAGTCGGCCAGCGCGGCGGCGAGTTGCCCATCCACACGGTCGGGGACGAGCAGGCCGCGACGGAGATCAAGCCGCCGGGCGGACTCTAAGCGACTACACGTCGCCGATGTCGCGGTTCCAGACGGGCGTGACCGGCGCCTCCAGCCGGTCGGTTTCTCCGGGCGTCAGCGAAACGTCGAGAGCGCCGACGTTGTCCTCGAGGTGCTCGATGGTGCGGGGCCCGACGATGGGTGCGTCGACGACATCACTGTGGAGCAACCAGGCGAGCGCGACCTGCGCGGCGGTGGCGTCCTTCCGGTCGGCGAGTTCGCGGACCACCTCCAGGACCGCCCAGCCCGCGTCGCTGAACCGTTTTTCCATGAACTCGTCGGTGGCAGCCCGGCCCTCCTCTGGGTCCTCGCCGCGTTCGTACTTGTCCGCGAGGAAGCCACCCGCCAGCGGCGACCACGGAATGACGCCGAGGTCCTGGTCGGTACAGAGCGGCAAGACGTTGGCCTCCTCGTGTCTGTCCACGAGGTTGTACTCGCACTGCATCGAGACGAACCGCTCGTAGTTCTCGACGTCGGCCGCGTGGAGTGCCTTCATCAGCTTCCAGGCGGGCATCGTGGACGCGCCGACGTAGCGGACCAGTCCCTCCTCGATCAGGGAGTCCAGCGCCGAGAGCGTCTCCGCGATTGGCGTGGCCTCGTCCCAGCGGTGGATCTGGTAGAGGTCGACGTAATCGAGCCCGAGGCGGTCGAGGCTCGCGCGGGCCTGGTCGAGGACGTGCTTGCGCGAGAGTCCCTGGCCGTTGGGGCCGTCGGACATCGGGCCGTAGACCTTGGTGGCGACGACCAGTTCCGCGCGGTCCCGGTCGTTGAGTGCCCGGCCGAGAATCTCCTCGCTCTCGCCGTCCGAGTAGACGTTCGCCGTGTCGAAGAAGTTGATGCCGAGTTCGAGCGCGCGGTCGATGACCGCGTGGGCCTGCGCCTCGTCGTCGACCATCCAGGGTTGTCCGCTGCCGAAGTTCATGCAGCCGAGACACAGCCGCGAGACCTCCAGTCCCGTGGGGCCGAGGGTCGTGTACTCCATAGCCGTGCCGTCCAAGGCCCGGCGACGGTTTGAATATTCGGTGTCGGGAGTCCGTGTCAGAGCCGCAGGTGCGAGGTCGAGGACGGATCGTCGCCCCCGTCGATGCCGCCCTCGTGGCGGAACTCGTAGTCGTCGTCGGTGAGGAAGACATCCCCGCGATTGACCGTCACCTCGACGGCAAGCAGCGTCGTCTCCGCGGCGGGGCCGTTGTCACAGTCGCCCGCACAGGCGTCGAACAGCGAGCCGTGTTTGGGACAGACGATCTCGCCGTCCCGCAGCGAGGCGCCGTGGCCCCGCTCCAGCCGCTGGGCCTCGTGCGTGCAGCGGTTCACCCACGCCTCGACGCCGTCCTCGCAGGGGACCACGATCACCTCCTCCGCGTCGCCGCGGGCGTCCGCGACCGTGAACAGGTACGGCGGGTCGGCCGCGACGTCCTCGACCGACGTCAGCCGGGTTGGCATACTGGCCCCTGGGCGTCTCCCGGCAAACGGTTTGCGGTTGCGCGCGGGATGCTACTCCGACTTGGCGTCCAGTCGCTCCTGCAGTTCCTGGATTTCGGCCATCAACTCCACCGGCGGCGTCTCGTCGACGTCGATGGCCGCCAGCGTCTCCAGCACCTCGTCGGCCTCGTCGCCGAAGCGGTCGTCCCGGCCGCCGTCACCGCTCTCGCGACTCCCGTCGGCGACCGCGCGACCCCCGGAGGCGGCCTCATTTCCTCGGAACTGCCCCGACGAGAGGTCGAAGACCGCCTGGACCGGTTCGCCGCCGCCCCCCTTCGCCTCGATGGCCTTCTCCTCGCGCAGGCGGTCGAGCACCTCCCGGGAACGGCCGACCACGGGGTCGGGCACGCCCGCCAGGTCCGCGACGTGGATGCCATAGGAGCGGTCGGTGGGCCCCTCCCGGACCGTCCGGAGGAAGGTCACGTCTCCCTCGCCGCCCTGGGAGTCGGGCTCGCCGTCGACCGCCACGTGGACGTTCTCGACCCTATCGAGGTGGTCGGCCAGCGTCGTCAGTTCGTGGTAGTGGGTGGCAAACAGCGTCTTCGCGCCCACCTCGTTGTGGAGGTACTCGGTGGCTGCCCACGCGATGGAGATGCCGTCGAAAGTCGCGGTCCCGCGGCCCACCTCGTCTAAGATGACCAGCGACTCCTCGGTCGCGGAGTGGAGGATGTTCGAGAGTTCCTGCATCTCGACCATGAACGTCGAGCGGCCCCCGGCGAGTTCGTCCAGCGCGCCGACCCGCGTGTAGACGCCGTCGACCAGTCCCACGCGGGCCGACCGCGCGGGGACGAAACTCCCCACCTGGGCCAAAAGCGTGATGAGTGCCGCCTGGCGCATGTAGGTGGACTTGCCGCTCATGTTGGGCCCCGTGACGATCAGGAAGCGCCGCTCGGCGTCCATCGAGAGGTCGTTGGGCACGAAGTCGGTGGTCTGCTCGACGACCGGGTGGCGTCCCGCCTCGATTGTGAGTTCCCGCCCCTCGGTCAGTTCGGGCCGGGTCCAGTCGTTGCGCACCGCGTGGACGGCAAACGAGGCGAGGACGTCCGTCTCGGCCAGCGCACGCCCGACCGACTGGAGCAGTTCGGCCTCGCCGGCCACCGTCTCGCGCAGTTTTGCGAACAGTTCCCGCTCCAGTTCGTGGCGGGCCTCCTCCAGTCGCAACACCTCCCGCTCGCGCTCGTCCAGTTCGGGCGTCGTGTAGCGTTTCGAGTTCTTGAGCGTCTTGATTTCCTCGTAGGCCTCGGGGACGGCATCGGTCTCGCTCTTGCCGACCTGGATGTAGTAGCCGTCGGTCCGGTTGCGGTCGACGGTCAGGTGCGTAATTCCGGTCCGGCGTTTCTCCCGGTCGGGCAGCGAGTCGAGCCAGGACAGCGCCTCCTCGTGGCGCGCGACGATCTCGTCGAGTTCCTCGTCGTAGCCCTCACGGATGAGGCCGCCCTGGGTGGTCGTCCCCGGCGGGTCCTCGACGATGGCCCCATCCAGCGTCGCCGCCAGAGCCGCGACCGCCCCGTGGTCGGGCCGGCCCAGCACGTCCGCGAGAGGGGAGTCCGCGAGGCGTTCCGTGCCGGCGACGAGGTCCGACAACTCCGAGAGGATGCCGAGCGTCTCCGCGCCGGCCCGCAGGTCGCGCGCGTCGGCGCTGCCCGAGGCGGCACGCGCGGCCAGGCGTTCGAGGTCTGCCGCGCCGTCGAGTATCTCCCGGAGGCGGTCCCGGGCGATGGCGGCCTCGGTCAGCGCGGCGACCGCCGACTGGCGTCGGTCGAGTTCGCCCCGCGAGCGGCGTGGCCGCTGGAGCCACTCGGCCAGCAGCCGCGAGCCCGCGCTCGTGACGGTGTGATCGATAGTCGAGAGCAGCGACCCCTCGCTACCGCCCTGCATCGTCTCCGTGAGTTCGAGGTTGCGCTGCGTGGTCGAATCGAGCGTGACGCCCTCCCCCTGCCGCGTCTGCAGGCGCGTCATCGACGCCAGGACGCCCGCGCCGGTCTCCTCGACGTACGAGAGGACCGCCCCGGCGGCCCGCACGGCCACGTCTTTGTCGGCGACGCCGACGCTCTCTAGCGTTTCGGCGCCGAACTGCTCGCGCACCTGGTGGCGGGCCCGGCCGGGCGCGAACGCCTCGGCGTCGTGCAGCGTCAGCGTCGCATCGGTCCGGTCGCGCAACCGCCCCAGCAGGTCGTCGTCGGTCCGGGCGTCCGGCCCCGGGAGGATTTCGACGGGCGCGAAGCGGTACAACTCCGAGAACGCCTCGTCGACGTCCGCGGCCTGTGTGACGTGGAACTGGCCCGTGGTGACGTCCGCGAACGCCAGCCCATATTCCTCGCCTGCGACGATGGCCGCGAGGTACTGCGCGTCGGCGTCGGTGCGTTCCAGGAGCGTCCCCGGCGAGACCACGCGGGTGATCTCGCGGGCGTGGCCGCCGTCGGTCTCGTACTGGTCGGCGACGGCCACCCGGTAGCCCCGTTCGACCAGCGCCGCGACGTACGGTGCCAGGTCGTCGACGGGGACCCCCGCCATCGGGTACGAGGAGCCATGCGAGGACTTCTGTGAGACCTTCAGGTCGAGTTCGTCGGCGACGGTCTCGGCGTCCTCGGCGAAGAACTCGTAGAAGTCCCCACACTGCATCGCCAGCAGGTCCGCGTCGGTCCCCTCCTTGAGCGAGAAGAACTCCTCGACGATTCCCTCTGCCATACGGCCCCCTGGTCCGTCGTCGGCTAAAACGCTGTGGGTCGCCGCCAGGGAGGGATGTACTGACTCGTGACACTATCGTGGCCGTGGGTGCGGAGAGCACCTTCCCGCGGTTCGTCTCGCCGGCCGTCGTCGGCCCGCGGACCATCAAGAACCTGACGCGCGTGCGGCCGCTGGTGCTTGCTCCCGAGGAAGACCGCACTGCGTACGAACGATTGCCCCTCGACGAGGGTTGAATAGCTGGAGGGTCGTGTGCCCCGAGCCTGCGGGCGCGAAAAGCGGACGATTCAAGACGGCGAGTACGCTACGTGGGGCATGGCCAAGTACTCGACCGGCGGTGGCGACAGCGACGCCGGCGAGACCTGCGAGCTGTGTGGCGCCGCCGACGTCACGCTCCGGACCGCCAACGTCGCCGGGGCCACGCTGGAGGTCTGTCCCGACTGCGCCCAGCACGACGACACGGCGGCGGGGACGACGAGCGCGAGCAGGAGCGCAAACGGAACGCTGCCCGGAACACCGCACGGGTCCACGACGCGAACAAGCGCGACGCCTCCTACTGGGAGGACGGGGCGGACTACGACGACGACCAGCTCCCGTACCTCGTCGACGACTACGGCGAGCGGTTCACCGAGGCCCGCCAGGACGCGGGACTCCAGCTCTCGGAACTCGCCGACGAACTCGGTACCGAGGAGTCTGACCTCCTGGCCATCGAACAGGGCCGGGCAGCCCAGGCCGGCGTCGGCGGGTCCGTCGTCTCCGCAATCGAGGAGTATCTGGACGTCGAACTGGCGGAAACGCAGTAGTTTTCCCGGCCGCGTTCCTCCGCCCGGGCTGATGACAACACTCGCCGCCGCCCAGCCGGAGGTCACTGAGTTCGAAGCGACCGTCGAGCGCGTCGAGGGCAACGGGGTCGTCCTCTCGGAGTCGCGTCCAGCACGTCGACGGCGACATCGTCCACACGATGGAGACCAATCCACCGCTCGACGTCGGCGAGACGGTCCATGGAGCGATCGACCCCGACTTTCGCACGTACTGCATGCGTGCCCACACCGCCAGTCACGCCCTCTACGGCGCCGGCCGGGGACTGCTCGATGACCTGGGCTACGGCGGATTCGACATCGACGCGGAGAAAGTGCGGGTGGATTTCGCGACGCCGACCGACATCGACGACGACACGCTGGTCGAACTCGAACGGCTGGTCAACCGCGTCGTCTGGGAGTCCCGCGAGGTGACCTGGGAGGAACTGCCCCGCGAGGACGCACTCTCCCGCGAGGAGGTCGCGTTCAACGCCAAGACCGAGGAGGGGGTCGCCGGCGAGACGGTCCGCGTGGTCACCATCGAGGGCTGGGACGACGCCGCCTGTGGCGGCACCCACGTCCGGAACACCCGCGAAATCGGTCCCGTGACGGTACTGGAGCGCTCGAACCCGGGCGAGGGGCTGACCCGCGTCGAGTTCGCCGTCGGTCCCACAGGGATCGACCGCCGCGGGGCCGAATCGAGCGCTGCCCGCAAGGCCGCCCGGACGCTCGACACCAGCCCGCTGGAGATCGACGACGCGGCCGCCCGGGTGGTGGAGGAACGGGAGCGGCTCGCCGGGGAGGTCGAGGACCTCCGCGGGCAGGTCGTCGAGGCCCGTCTCGCGGACCTGCGGGGGGCGACGGTCACCCGCGACGGCCACGAGTGGCTCGCCGGCAGCGTCCCCACCGACGACGCCAACGCGCTGGCGGAGTTCGCTGGCGAACTCGTAGCGGAGGCCGCGGACGTGGTCGCGCTGGTCGGGGAGACCGGCTCCTACGTCGCCGTGGCCACCGACGGCTCCGTCGACGCCGGCGACGTGGTCGAGGACGTGACCGCGGAGTTCGGCGGCGGTGGCGGGGGAAGTCCGACGGTCGCCCAGGGCGGTGGCATCGACGCCGATCCCGAGGATGTCGTTGCGTTCCTTCGCGGCGAATAGTCGGCTCCCCCGAGGTTCACTCCCGCGGTCTCCGGTCCAGTCGGACCGCCGGGGTTCGAAGTCCATAAGTGCGGTTCGGGCGAACCCGCCCGCATGAAGAAGCTCATCATCCGCGGGGACCCGGGCATCCGGAAGGGTGCCAGAATCGAGGTCGACGGCGAGGAGTACGTCTGTTTCGGCATCAACCGCAACGGCGACTGGCACGGTCCCGACCGGCCCCAGCTGTGGTGTACCGTCGGCGCCGAGGACGAACAGGAGGACTTCGAGCGCCGCCGGTTCATCTCCAACCACCTCGACGTCGAAGCCGTCGACGCCGAGGCCGTCACCGTCCACCAGGCCCGCGGCTAGAGCGCCGACTGGTCGACCGCGTAGACGGTCACATCCTCGAACTCCTTTCTCGGCTCGACCCCGTCGAGTTCGTCGACCGTAATCTCGTAGCTGGCACGCTCTGCCGGTCCCACGTAGACGTAGTCGACGTCGTACCGCGCCAGCAGTTCCCGCTGGTCGGCCGGCGAGCCGGCGTAGATGGTCTCGACGTGGCCGAGTCGACGCTCGTAGTCGTCGGGACCGCGGTACTGTCGCTCGTGGGTCCACCCGAGCACGGTCGGCACGCCGGTCAGCGACGCGGGCGCGCTGGACCCGTCGCCCTCGGCGGGGCGCCACCAGTACCCGCCCGGCGTTGCCGTGACGACAGTCGGCCGGCCGTCGTGGCCCTCCAGCCAGCGGATGGCCGGCGCCTCCTGGCGGTAGTCGACGCCGTACCGCTCCTCGACGCCCTCGGCCTCGATGTAGGCCGTCGCGTCCAGCGTCGGCCCGAAGGTGTCGGCCGTTGCGCTCCCTTCCTCGACGTGTGCCGGGAGTGCGAGTCCGGCATAGAGTGACGTCGAGACGACGAGGAGGGCCGCGAGGGCGCGCCCGGTCGTCCGCCAGTGTGGGCGGTCGAGGCCCAGTGCGGGGGCCGGCCAGCCATCCGTGAGCCGGGCGAGCGCGACCCCGGCGGCGACGGCCCAGACCAGCCAGACGTGCGAGTAGGCCTTGAAGATGATGTTGAACCGCTCGCCCTCGACGGTGAGCAACTCCACTAGCACGACGATACCCGCGCCGGCGAGCACGAGCACGAGTTCGTAGCCCGGCCGGCCCCGCGTCGCGTTCACATCCGCGAGGGCGCTATCCGTGTTCTCTCGGTGCCCTCCGCTCAACAGCCACCACCCCCCAACGAGCAGGGGGGCGGCCAGCCCGAGGGCCGGGACGCCCGCGAGTATCGAGAGGGCAACGACACCGAGACCGAGAGTCCAGACGAGCCACGGTCGGCCAGTCTCGGCCCCGAGCGGTCGAGCGAGGTAGGGCGCGAAGGCAACGAGGAACGCGCCGTGGACCAAAAAGAGGGGACCCGCAGGACTCCAGGCCTCCCAGAACGCGACGTCCTTGCCGGGTCCGCCGGGGATGACGACCGCCCAGAACGGCAGCGTCCAGAGCACGCCAAGCAGCAGGACGAGCGCGGCCGAGAGAGCCGCGAACCCGGCCCGCCGGAGCCCTTCGGTCACGCGGGCGGTGCGCGCGTCGAATCGCGAGGCGAACTCCGAAAGCCCGACAGCGCGGACGAGGTCGGCCGGATCGCCGGGTGCGAACAGGACCGTCAGCGCGACGAGGCCGCCGACGGTGGGAAACGACCAGACGTTCACGAGGCCGACGAGGCCGGCCACCGGCGGGATTGCGCCACAGAGCAGGAGGAGGCGCCGACGCGGGTGGTCGGTCCGCCAGTAGGCGAGCAACAGCGCCGCGGCAAGCAGGGTGAACGGCTGGCTCATCATGTGGGCGTGCAGGTCGCCGTTGAGCCAGGAGAACAGCGGGAACTCGGTGGCGGCCATGAACGGGTCCTCGCGGGTCGGGTCGAGCCCCAGCTCCTTCTCGCGGGTGTCGGGCAGGCCGTCGCCGTCCTCGTCGATGAACTCGATGCTCAGCCCGATGGTCCGCTGGAGGGTCGAGGAGCCGTCGCTGGCGGTCGCCACCACCTGAGTGGTGCCGGCGTCCTGGTAGCCGGGCGTCCACCGGAACCGGCCCTGGCCGGTGTCGAAAAATGCCCCCGAGGGCTTTTGGTTGAGCCCGTAGCTGACCGAGTCGTCGGGGTCCGAGGCCTTCACCTCGAAGCGAAGCGTCTCGCCCTCTTTGCCCTGCAGCGTCCCGGTCGGCGTCGGCGGCGAGACCCACTCGGGCGAGTCGTTGA
>PXSG01000018.1 GCA_003023485.1 Halobacteriales archaeon SW_10_68_16 | reverse complement strand
GAAGACGGCGACGCCGGCCAGCCAGACGTAACTGGCGATGGTCTCACCGCGCGTTCCCACGAACTCCGGCACCTCCCAGACCCACCGGTACGGGGAGTCCTCGGAGAACCCGATGCCGAACACGTAGAGGAAGCGCCCGGGGAGAAAGCGGATCCAGACCGCGGTGACCGACACGCCCGGTTCGAGTTCCTCCTGGAAGAGCGTCACCGACCACGGGAGCAACCCACACACCCACGTCG
The DNA here is from genome assembly GCA_003023485.1 of Halobacteriales archaeon SW_10_68_16. The sequence continues at coordinate 12,234 of PXSG01000018.1, read as the reverse complement.
AGACGACAGCGAGCGCCCCCGCGTACTCCGATTTGACCCACATGGGAACGTGCCCGCAACGGCGGGGGTAAAAAGTATCGGCTCCGGCGGCCCCTGCCCCGTGGCGTGACGTTCATAACCACGCCGTCGCTACCTCGGGTAGATGCGGCGCGACCACTTCACGCTGACTGTCGACGACGCCGGCGAGGAGGCCCCCCCGTCGCTCGTTCTGTCCTACGACGGCCCGGCGGGCGAACTCACCGAGCGGCTCACCGCCGAGGGGTCGGTCCCCGAGGGCGAGGACGTCGACCCCGCGTTCCGGTTGCAAGAGTCCGCCGACGCGGACGACGCACGGGGCGTGTTCAGCCTCACCCGCCGGCTCACCGGCGAGTACCTCCTCGAGGCCGTCGCCGAGGTCTCGGCCGTCCGCTCGCTCGTCGACGCCGCCCGCGCCTGGGGGGACACCTACCGCATCCGCATCGAGCGTCCCGACGCCGAGGCAGTCGTCCTGGAGAGCGGAACGTTGCTCGTCTACGACGCCGACGGGAACCTCCGGCGCACGGACAGTCTCATCCCCAGCGGCGTCGAACTCTAGGCCTTCGCACCCCAGTCGTCGTGGTTCCGGATCTCCGACTGGACATCCTCACACTCCTCCTCGGAGGTCATCCCGAGCGTGTCGACGACGAGCCGCCGTGTCTGTCGGTCGGCGACGTGTCCGGTCTCGGACTCGTACTGGCGCTGGAACTCGAAGTCGGGGGTCTTCGAGCCGCCCAGCAGGTCCGAACTCTCGTACTCGACAGTCACCGGGAGTACCCGGTGTTCGGCCAGCACGCGCACGACGTCCTCCCGTCCCGCTTCGATCGCGTCCTTGAGGTCTTCCTGGATTCCCATGGTACGGTTGTCCCTTTCGCGTCGGCGGTATTGAAAGTTCGTCAATACGGAGCGTTGGCACGCCAGGGAGAAAACAGTTCCAGCCGGAAGTCTCACAGCGCGCCTGCCGACGCGGACGAGGACCGGGACTGCTGGCGAGGGAGCCGCCCGTAGAGTCCGGTCAGCAGGTACATACCGAAGAGTACGACGAGCGCGCTACAGACAGTCCCGACGACGAACTCGGCGGCGGGCGGGAGGACCGTCGAGGCGACGCCGGCCAGGCCGACCGCGACCAGCGCCAGTGCCGTCCCGAGCGCCGTCGCCGCGACCGGGGCGGGTCGGGACACGATCCGGTCGTGGCTCGCCTCGATGGCCCCGGCGACCGTCCGTCCGTCGAGCACGACAGCGACGAAGACGAACGGGAGATACACCAGGACCACCAGTCCGGGAACGACGAACAGCGCGAGGCCGAGGGCGAACGCGAGGACGCCCCCGACCGCCACCGCCGTCGCGCGTGCGAACCGACGGACGGTTTCCGTCACGGACGGTGGGCCACGTTCGGTGCTGTCGGTCTCGCCGACCGCGCGGACGAACAACGCGAGCGCCCCGACCGCCAGCAGCCCTGCACCGACCGAGACGAGCCCGGCCCCGAGTGGGGAAAGCGGGACCGTGACCGCGAACTCGGACTGCAGTGCGGGCGGCAACACCGACCGAACGCCGGCGAGGACGCCGTTCAACGCGCCGTTCACGACGGCGACCAGAACGACAAACGAGAGGGCCGGGACTGCGGGGTGTCCCCGCCGGCCCGTCGTGACCTCCGTCCGGGTCGAATCCAGCTGTGTTGGCATACGTTTTGGCTGCACGTCGGCAGCCACGTATATCTTTTCCATATAAATTATATATATTAAAAACTATATTTCGAATTACGGAGGTAGAGAAGCCAAAACGTCTGTTCTATGTCTGACGCGCGTCATACATCACCTATACTTTTATTGTTACGTGCGGTCCAGTAGGGGGCATGAAACGACGGGCCCTCCTGGCCGCGCTCGCGCCACTGACCGCAGGCTGCTTCGGCGCCACCGGCGCACAGACGACAGGCGAGACGGAACCGGCGACGCCGACGCCCGAGGAGACACCGACGCCGACACCCGAAGAGACGCCGACCGAGACGCCCGAGGAGACGCCGACCGAGACGCCGGAGCCGACCCCATCCGGCGACCGGACGGCGGCCATCGAGCAGATCGACACCGCACAGGACCGCTTGCGGGAGGCGGTCTACATCTACACCGGCGGTGTGTCGAACGACCTGCTCGACGTCTCGGCGGACACCGCCGAGTTCGGCGACCGGTCGGTCCTGCTGAAACTGTCCGACGCCCAGACGGCGATCAACGAGGCAGAGCGGGTCGCGGTGACCGACGAGCAGGCCGAGACCGTCGCCTCCTTGCGGGAACTCCAGCGCACTCGACGACACCAAGCGGGTCCTCGAGGAGACGAGTCAATCCCTGGAGGTAATCACCGAGGGGGTCGACCTTGCCGCGACCACGACGACCGACGTCATCGGGAAAGAGGAGTTCGAAGGGAAGCGAACACAGTTCAAGCACGAGCACGACGTACTGGAACAGCTCCACGACGCGCTCTCGACCGTCCAGTCCGCCAGGGAGGAACTCGACGCCGCCCGCGCGATGGCCGACAAGGGCGACTACTACAAGGCCGAGGACGCGGCCGAGCGGGCGGCCGACACGCTCGAGGGGACGGTCGAAGACCTGGAGGACCTCAGCGAGGACCCGCCGTCGCGAGCCGACGCGTTCGAGGGGCTCGTCGACGACGTCCTCGACGTGGCACAGGACTACGCGGCCGACGCCGACAGCCTCCACGACGAGTACGACTGATCGGCCGCCTCCGCGACGCTGTTCGCGTCTGGCCCCGGCGTCACACAGAAGGGGGAGATTTATGCGCCTCCCAGACACCCAGTGGGACGTATGAGATTACACGAATACCAAGCCAAGGAGGTGTTCGCCGAGGCCGGCATTCCGACGCCAGCGGCCCAACTCGCGGGGACCGTCGAAGAAGCGGTCGCCGCGGCGGAGTCGGTCGGCTACCCCTGTGCGATCAAGGCACAGGTCCACGTCGGCGGCCGAGGGAAGGCGGGCGGCATCAAGCTCGTCGAGGGCGAGAGCGAGGCCCGCGAGGCCGCCGGGGACATCATCGGGATGGATCTCAAGGGCCACACCGTCGACCGCGTCCTCGTCGAGTCTGCCGTCGACTTCACGAACGAACTGTACGTCGGCGTGACGATGGACCGCGGGGCCGGCCGGCCGGTCGCGATGGTCTCGACGCGTGGCGGGGTCAACATCGAGGAAGTCGCCGTCTCCGAGCCCGACGCCATCACCCGCGAGCACGTCGACCCCGCGTTCGGGATGCACCCTTACCAGGCCCGCAAAGCCGTCTACGACGCCGGCGTCGACCGCGCCGTCGCCGGTGACGTCGCGTCCATCCTGCGGACGCTGTACGACCTCTGGGACGAGAAAGACGGCAGCGACGCCGAGATCAACCCCCTGATGGTCACAGCCGACGACGAGGTCATCGCGGCCGACGCCGTCCTCAACATCGACGGGGACGCACTCTTTCGCCAGCCCGACCTTGCGGAAATGGAGGAGGAGGCCGCCGAGGACGACCTGGAGGCAAAGGCCAACGAGTACGGCTTCGACTACGTCAGACTGTCGGGCAACGTCGGCATCATCGGCAACGGCGCAGGCCTGGTGATGACGACGCTCGACCTCGTCGACCACTACGGCGGCGAGCCCGCGAACTTCCTGGACGTCGGCGGCGGCGCCAAGGCCGAGCGCGTCGCCAACGCGCTCGATATGGTCTTCTCCGACGACAACGTCGAGACGGTCGTGTTCAACATCTTCGGGGGCATCACCCGCGGCGACGAGGTGGCAAACGGCATCAACGACGCGCTCGAACAGTTCGAGGAGATTCCCAAGCCGGTTATCGTCCGCCTGGCCGGCACCAAGTCCGAGGAAGGCATGGAGATACTGAACACCGACCTCGTGCAGGTCGAGGCCACGCTGGAGGACGCCGTCCAGGCCGCCGTCGCGGCCGCCGAGGAGGTGTCGGCATGAGCGTGCTCGTCGACGACACCCGGGTCGTCGTGCAGGGCATCACGGGCGGCGAGGGGAAGTTCCACACCGAGCAGATGCTCGACTACGGCACGGACGTCGTCGCCGGCGCGGTACCGGGCAAGGGCGGCCAGGAGGTCGCGGGCGTGCCGGTCTACGACACCGTCGACCGCGCCACCCGCGAGGCCGAGGCCGACGCCTCGGTCGTGTTCGTCCCGCCGGCCTTCGCCGCGGACGCGCTGTTCGAGGCGCTGGACGCGCCGCTTGACCTCGTCGTTGCCATCACCGAGGGCATTCCCACCCAGGACATGGCCCGGGTCAAGCGCGCCGAGGAGGAAACCAGCACGTACCTCGTCGGGCCGAACTGCCCCGGCGTCATCACGCCCGGCGCGGCCAAACTCGGCATCCTCCCCGGCAACATCTTCTCGTCGGGCAACGTCGGGCTGATCTCCCGGTCGGGGACGCTCACCTACCAGATCGTCGACAACCTCACCAACAGGGGCCTGGGCCAGTCGACGGCCATCGGTATCGGCGGCGACCCCATCATCGGGACGGACTTCATCGACGCACTCCAGCTGTTCGAGGACGACCCCGACACCCACGCCGTCGTGATGTGTGGCGAGATCGGCGGCGAGGACGAGGAGGAGGCCGCGCGGTACATCGGCGAGAACATGGACACGCCGGTCGCGGGGTTCATCGCCGGCCGGACCGCACCACCGGGCAAGCGGATGGGCCACGCCGGCGCCATCGTCTCCGGGTCTGGGACTGGGACCGCCGAGTCGAAAATCGACGCGCTCGAAAGCGTCGGCGTCCCCGTCGGTGACACGCCCGAGGAGGTCGCCGACTACGTCGAGGACATCCTGTAAGGACCGCAGGCCGCAGGTCGAGGGCCGCAGCGAGGCCCGGAGCGGTCGAGCGGCCGGGAGCTTTCTCGACGGTATCCTGAACGATTTCACGACCGTTCCCCGGCCACCCACTTGTCCGAGTACCGCTCGCCGCAGGTGCAGGCGACGTAGGCGTGGATGACGTCCCCTTCGGCGTACAGTCCGCCCACGTCCTCGTTTTGCGCCTCGGCGAACGCGAAGACGAACCGCGCGGTGTGATCCGACCCGCCGTCCGAGTCGCTGGCCGGACAGACCCCGCCGGTGCAGTCCCGGCGGATCTCGCCCGCAGTGTCCATCGCCTCCCTGGCGAACGCCATCGGATCGATACCTGCCGCCCGCTGGAAGACCCCCCGAGCCCGCTCGCCGGACAACACGAGGACGAGGCCGCCATCGACGCGCTCGCCGTGTGCTTCGAGTGCCGCCGGGTCGGAGACTGCCTCCGCGGAGAGGTACACGAGGACGTCGTCGGGCCGGTCGCCGGCGAGGAACGCCGCGCGGTCGTCGGCTGTCATCGTTCCCAACGAACCGATCAAGAGGGAAAAGGCAAATGCTCGACGGCCGGCACAGCCAGATGCCGGACCAGGGCGTCACGCGAGCACCGCGAGCGTGACGAGCACGACTGGAAGGATCCAAAACACCGGATACAACCGGGTTAGCGACCGAGTGAAACGAGGGAGCTAAATCGAGATCACCGTGGCGACAAGCACCTTCGTACCGATGGCAACGATGGCGCCGATCCAGGTCAGCAACACGAAGTGCATGTAGGTGTTCATCTTGTGGCCGCCGTCGACGGTCCGGATCATCAGCGCCGAGAGCATCGCCGAGAACATGATGACGACGACCAGCAGGAACTCGACGAGCGGGATGTTGTAGACCTCGGTGTTGATCAGCGACGCGACGTCGAAGTTGACGGCGTTGGACTCCAGATCGAGACTCATCTGCGAGAGGAGGTTGACGACCTGGAGGCCGATGAAGAACGCGAACGTCGAGGCGGCAGTGATGCCATAGAGGAGGCCGATGAGCGTCACGGTGGCCTGCTGGCGCTGCTGGCGGAGTTTCAGCACCTCGTTCATGTTCTCGGCGATGAGTTCGCCCAACAGTTTCGGCGAGCCGCCCATCTCGCGGCCCACCAGGTACATCTCGGAGAACGTCTGGACGAGATAGGACCGGCAGTCGGCGGTGAAGTGGCGCCAGGCGTCGGCGGGTTCGATCCGGAGGTTCAGCCGCTTGTAGAGGTTGTCGACGGCGGGGGTCAGCGGCCCGAAGTCCTTGGTCCGGAGCGACTGGAGGACCGTCCCCGTCGTCGACTGTTTGGCCCCTTCGGTGGCCCCGAGCGCGCGGATGAAACTCGGGAACTCCTCGTCGCGGCCCTTGACGCGCCCCTCCTCCTGACGGATGACGACCCCGGGGATGAGCAGCGGCGTCATCGGGATGGCCGCGAGCAAGGGAAGCGGGAGCGGTGCCGAGAGGAAGGGGACGAGGTCGCCGAGGCGAACCGGGAGGATACCGACGAGCCCACCCAGCGAGATGAAAAACAGCAGCGCCGAGAGGCCAACGCCGGCGATGAAGCTGTTCCTGACTCTGTCGTCGACCGGGGAGTCGTACTTCTGGGGGGGGTACCACAGCGGGTCGTACGGCGCCATCGACCGGATGGCCAGGAAGAACCCCGACTGGACGAAAATGTACATGACGATGACGGCACTGACCGTCAGCGTGGGATCGGTCCCGGTCAGGACGGGCAACACCACCGCGAACACGAGCGCGAACGTCATCGCGAGGATCATCGACAGGTAGAGGTCCTTCATCACGTCGAGGTTGCCAAGCGTCCCCTCGTAGACCGTCTTGTAGTTCTGGATGATCTGTTCCTGCTCGGAGAGCAGGTAGTCGTCCAGCGCCTGACCGGCCCCCATCGTGTAGGCGAGGCGTTCGAAGAAGTCCGAAACCGTCTCGCTTGGGACCTCCTTGGCGCGGCGCCGGCAGGCGTCGTCCAGGCTCTGGTTCCAGGTGTCGACCAGTTCGACGATCCGGTGCATCTCGTTCGCCAGTTCGCCGTACTCCTCCTCCTCGGCCAGCGTCCGGAACACCTCCATGCGGTCGATCTTCGTCGTCGCCAGCACCGTCATGTGTGTCACCAGCAGGTGAAACCGGTTGTTGAGCTGGCGCCTGCGCTGGGAGAGGAGGATCTGCGGGTAGAACACCGCCGAGACGAACGCGAGCAGTCCCAGAAGCGGGATCGGGAGCTTGATCATCAGCGGCAGGTCCAGCAGGAGCGCCGCGACGGTCGTCAGCAGGAGAAAGCCGAGCGACGGCAGGAGGATGAACGTGACGTACCGCCCCATCGGAATGTGCATCTGGCGGTAGGACTCGAGGAGGTCCTCGGCGACCCCCGAGGCGGTCAACTCCAGCGTCGAGTCGGTCTCTTCGGTCGCCATCAGTCCTGTCTGTAGATGTCGAAGGGCAACCCCTCCACGCCGTCGCGCTGGAAGTCGGCGATCATCTCGTTGACCTCGTAGTAGTCGAGGATGTTCTCCTGGATGGCGCGCTCGATGACGCGGGCCCGGAACTGCAGGTCGTCGTAGATGTCACGGGTGTCCGCGTAACCGAGCAGGGTCGCGATCTGTTCCTCGAGGACGTAGGAGTTGTTCATCCCCTGGAAGACGATCTCGTCCTCGACGGGGTCCCCCGGCGCAACACCTCGTCGCCCTGCTTGACGCGGTTCTGGAACAGCGCCACGTCGGCGTTGTCCATGAACGTCTCGGGGACGTTGATGGGCTCGCCGGTGAACCGCTGGATCATCGAGACGATGTCGGAGGCGTGGAAGGTCAACATCACGGGGTGGCCGGTCTGGGCGGCCTGGAAGGCCATCCGGCCCTCCTCGCCACGGACCTCACCCACGATGATGTAGTCGGGCCGCGAACGGAGGGCTGCGGCCACCAGGTCGAACATGTCGACGCTCGTCGACTCGTCTTCGCCCTCGCGGGTGAGCAGTTGCTGCCAGGTGTCGTGGGGCGGGATAACCTCGGCGGTGTCCTCGGCCGTGTAGATCTTCGAGTCGCGGGGAATGAACGCCATGATCGAATTGAGCGTCGTGGTCTTCCCGGAGGCGGTCTCCCCGACGACGAAGATCGTCTGTTCGTTCTCGAGGCACAGCCAGAGGTACGCGGCGAGTTCGGGGCTGAGCGTGCCCCACTTGGTGATCTGGAAGATCGAGAGGGGGACCTCGTCGCCCTGGCGGATGGTCAGCGAGGGGCCCTGGACCGAGACGTCGTCGGAGTAGATGACGTTCAACCGGGACCCGTCGGGCAGCGTCGAGTCGACGATGGGGTCCGAATCCGAGAGGGGGTCGCCGATGCGCTCGCCCATGTTGCGCAGCCACTGGTCGAAGGCCTCCTCGCTCTCCCACTCGACGGTGGTCTCGAGCATCGAGTACACCGAGTGATCGACGAAACACTGGTCGCGGCCGACGACGTGGATGTCCTCGTTTGCCGGGTCGCGCATCACCGGTTCCAGCGGCCCCAGGCCGACGATGTCGCGGTTGAGCCGGTAGCGGATGTTCTCGTAGGTCCCCTCTTTCACCTCGACTTTCCCGACGTCGGTGAGCTTCGAGAGCCGCGTCAGGACGCCCCCGCCCGATTCGCGGGTCTTGACGCGGGTGGTCTCCTGGAGGAGTTCCTCGATGCGGTCGTCGTACTCGGCCTCGTCCTGGGGAGCGGGTTTGGTGACGCTCCGTTCGAGCAGCCGGTCGCGGACCTTTCCGAAGACGGCATGCTCCTCCTCGTCGAGTTCCGGTTCGATGGCGTAGTACTTGGTGTCCTGGCCGACGTCGCCGTAGATGTGCGTGTAGATGGGCCCGCCGACCGGGTAGAGGACGTTCGGCCGGTCGGACTCGTACTCGTCGTCGGCCTCCTCGATGAACAGCGGGAACTCCCCCGTGATCTGCTTGAACTTCTGGAGGTGCTCCCGCAGGTGGGGACGCCTGGCGGCGTGTTGCCGGAGTTCGTCCGACGGGTTCGGGGTGCCGTGGTCTGTCATGTGACGCTCCGACTCTCGATGACGATGCCGGTGCCCGAGCGCACCGAGTAGCCGATGGTGTCGCCGACCTGTTCGCCCATGCCCGCAAACCGGAGGACGCTGATCTGGCGGCGGACGTCGTTGCCGACCTCGACCATCTCCAGTTCGAGGAACACGTCCGCGATCGACCGGAAGGGACCGAGCGCCTCCTCCTCTAAGGTCGTCGGGTCCACGGTGAGGACGATCACCTTTCCCTGCGAGATGACGTCCCGGAAAAAGGAGATGATCTCCAGGGCCGCCTGGCGCTCCTCGTTTTGCCGGACCAGGGCCTCGAATTTGGGGTCGTTGCGGAGGATGGCGTCGAACGTGTCGACGATGATGACGTCCGAGTCCCACATCACCTCCGCGTCCATCAGCCGCTTGAGGAGGTCCATCCGGTCGCCCTCGTCGCCCTCGGAGAAGGTGTTCTTCGAGTCGCCGATGTCCGCGTGCAAAAAGAGGATGTTCTCGTCGAGCATGTGGTCGACCATACTGTAATCGAGCGAGTGCATCTGCTCTAAGAACGAGCCGACGGTCAGCTCCGTCGACAGCAGCGTGACGGTGTGGCCCTCCTCACAGAGGCCATAGGAGAACCGCTGGCTGAGCGCGGACTTGCCGGCGCCGTAGTCGCCCTCGATGAGGACGATACTGCCCGGCGGGAGGCCGCCGCCCAGTTCCTTGTCGAGACGGTCCCGCTCTTTCAGGCCGATCGAGAAGAGGTCGGTCTCTGCGACACTCATGCTATCCCTGGCGTTCTGAACTCGAACACTTCTTCGTCCCCGTTCACGATGACCTTCGCGCGGTTGTCCGTCCGCAGCTGCGACCGGTCGACGCTGACGTTCACCCGGACGACCTCGCCCGGCCGCCACCGGTCTGCGTCGCCGACGACCTGGACGCTGACAGACGACTCGCCCTGGAACTGACCGTTGACGAAGACGTCCATCTGATCGCTCTCGGCCGGTAACGTCGTCGTTCCCGTGTTCTTGATGTGGAGGGTGAGGTTGTCGTTGCCGTCGCAGTCGTAGACGCAGGCGCCGGTGCCGTTGTCGCTGATGATCTCGACGTCGGTCCGGACGTCGTCGCTGACCTGCACGCCCTGGTCGTCGATGGCGCCGCTCAGCCGGTCGACGCTGCTGGTGAACACGCCCGCGACGCTGGCCGCGATGAGCATGCTCGCAATGAACAAGATCAGGTGCGAGACGGAGACGCTGGCCATCAGCCACTCACCTCCGTGACGAACGCGATGTCGGCCACGCCGGGGCCGGTGACGACTTTCACCCGGGTGGGCTTGGTTGCGACGTCGGCGTCCTCGAGGACGAGCTGTTCGCCGGGCAGCCAGACCGTCGAGTCCGTGCCCGCGACCTCGACGCGCTCGAAGTCGGTAGTGTCGCGGTACTCGCCGTCGACGATGACGTCGACGTCGGCCGCGTCCAGCCTCGTCTCGCCGGTGTTGTTCACGCGGATGGTGAGATTCCCCACAGACGGGTCCCAGGTCGCCGCGGTCACGTTGACCCGCGACTGCTGGACGTCGTCGATCCGTTCCTGCTGGTCGTCCGTCGCCTCGGTCAGTTCCTCGGTGGTGTTGGCCGAGACGGAGTAGAGCGTCCCGACCGCGACGAACAGCGCGAAAAAGACCAGCAGGAGACTCCCGCTGGTGCTAAACCCCACCGGTCTCACCTCCGGACATCAGCCCGACACCTCCGCTGTATCCGCGACGCCGGTGTCGGCCACGACCTTGACGCGGTCGGGCTGGGACGACGCCGAGACGTTGATCTTCAGCTGTTCGCCGGCCAGCCACAGGTCGGTCTCGCGGTCGCCCGCGACCGAACTCTCGGCCCAGTCCGTCCGGTACTCGCCGTCGACGATGAGGTCGGTGTCCGAGACCGACAGCTGGGCTGTGCCCGTGTTGTTGACCCGCACGGTGAGGTTGTCCTCGCTCGCGGCGTAGGTCGTCGAGACGATCTCGATGTCGGTGTTGCTGGTCTCGAGGACCGTGTCGGTGCGGTCGTTCTGGGCCTCGGTGACTCGCTCGAAGCTGTTCATCCCCGCGCTGTACCACATGCCGAAGGCGATGAACAGGCTGGCGAAGATGATGGCTGCGGCGCCGCTAACGCTGAAGCCCATCGGCACCACCTCCCGCGTGGAGTCGGCTCGCCGCCACGGCGTCGCCGTTGAGCTGGCCGATGAACTCTAAGCTCTGCGTGTGGTGGTCGATGGTCAGCGTGCCGTCGCCCCCGCCCTCGAACCCGCGGAGGTACGACTGGAGGTCCTCGGCGACCCCCTCGTCGATCCAGTCGATGTCCTCGTAGTAGTCGATCGCCCTCGCGGTCTCGCGGACGCCCGCCTCGCTCACGAGGAACTCCAGCCACTCGACGACGATCAACTCCGCCGCGAACCCGTCGGGGAGCGTCCCGATGTAGGGCTTGCCGTCGTCCGCGGCGTCCGCCTCTGTCTCTGCTGCACCGCGGGACGCGGCCGCCGCATCTGCGGTCGTCGCCCCGGTCGACGGTTCCGGTTCGGGTGCGTCGGTGGCCGCTGTCTCCGCGGGCGCTTCCGGAACAGCGTCCGCCGTGTCGTCCGATTCTTCGATCACCTCGTCGAACAGGTCGTCGTCGCCCAGGTCCCCCTCGAAGTCCTCGCCGGCGTCGTCGAAGAGTTCCTCGCCGGCGTCCGCGTCGCTTTCGGCCGGCTCTCCGTCGGTCGCTTTCTCGCCCGTGTCCTCTTCCTCGGCCCAGTCTGCCTCGCCGGACTCGTACTCGTCTTTGAGTTCCGCGAAGGACTTCCCGCCGGCGTCGTCGTCGCCCCCAGCGTCCGAACCGTCGAGGTCGTCGCCGCCGGCGTCGAAGCCGTCCTCGAAACTGTCCTCGAAATCCGCGCCGCCGCCCGAGCTACCGCCGCCCGAGTCGCCGAGCACGTCGTCGACGTCCGCGTCAGTGCTCATGCCCTCGTCCTCGACGAGGTCGTCGTCGAAGAAGCCCTCGGCGTCGGCCTCGGCGATGTCCTCGTCGAGTTGTTCCTCCTCGCCACCACCGCCGTCGTCGTCGAACAGACCGAAGGAACCGTCCTCGGCCATGCCGCCCATGCCGGCGTCGATGTCGTCCGCGAAGGGGTTGACCCCGCGGGTGACCATCTCGTAGATGTCGAGCAGTTTCCGGACGTTCTCCTCGACCTCGTCGACGCTCTCGGAGATCTGTTCGTTCTCGTTGCGCACCGTGTTGACCGTCGAGGAGAGGCTGCCGACCTCGTTTTCGAGTTCGTCCAGCCGGTGTTCGAGTTCGTCGACGTTGCCGCCACCACCGCCCTCATTCATCTCGCCCAGTCCCTCGTCG
>PXSG01000017.1 GCA_003023485.1 Halobacteriales archaeon SW_10_68_16 | reverse complement strand
CCTAATCAAAATATCAAAGGTCTCGGTTCGAGGATTCCGCGGTGGGGAGCAATCAGACGATCTCGACCAGGCGCTTCCCGACGCGGCCGACGCGGACGCCGTCGAGCGTGCCATCGTCGGCGAGTACGTCCTCGGCCGGCGGATCATCCACGTCGAGGCCACGGAGGGCGAGACGCTGGAGAGTTCGCACATCAACGCGGTCTACAACGCCGAGTCACAGCTGATGGGCCTGGGCGTCATCGAGGAGACGCCCGACAGCATCGCCATCAGGTGTTCGGTCGACCCGGAGGATTTCACGCTCGACAATCTGCTCGAACGGCTGGAATCGACGGGGTCGACGATGCGCAACGAGGCGGTCAAGGCGCTGGCCCACGGCAACCCCGACCTGGCCCAGCGCGCGCTCAACCGCGAGCGACAGGCCAACAAGATCTTCGTCCTCCTGTTGCGGCTGACGTTCACGGCCTTCCAGAAACCCAACCTCGCGCGCGCCGTGGGGCTCGACGACGGCTTTCCCCTGGTGGGCTACCGGTCGATCGCGAAGAACCTCGAACTGATCGCCGACAACGCCGAAGACATCGCCGAGATCGCACTCGAGGCGGAGGAGAACTCCCTGAACGTCGACTCGGCGACGATGCGGCGCATCCGGGAGTTCACCGACCAGGTCGACGAGATGACGGAACTGGCCGTCACGGCCGCGGTCGAGCGGGACTTCGATACCACCATCGAGGTCAGGGCGATGTTCGCGAGGACCGCGAGCAGGAGATCCTCGCCGACCTCCCCGAGATGGACAACGACCGCCTCCTCCAGGTCAGGGAGGTGCTGGTCAGCCTCCAGCAGACCGCACAGTACGCCGTCCGGAACGCCGAGATCGCGACGAACCTCTCGCTGAACGAGGAGTCCGACCGCATCGCCATCAGCTGATCCAGTATCCGAGTAGCTGCCCCAGTATTCCTCCGTCGTCCGGCGTCTCAGTCGGTGTGTCCGTGGGAGTGTCGGTGGAGGTGTTGGTCGGCGTATCGGTCGGTGTATCGAGCGGGATATCGGATTCCGTTTCGGTTGGTGTCGGCGTCGGGGTCGCGTCCCCGGAACTGTCTGCCGTCGGAGTTTCCGCCGGTGTCGGCGTTCGGGCGGCAGCGTCGGCTGATCCGTCAGTCGCGTTTTTCGTTCCGAAGATGTCCGTCTCGATGGTGGTGTGGTGGTCGAATTTGTCGGAATCTATGCGGATCGGGTCGACGGTGCCCGGGATCGCGTCGCCGGGATCGGGATCGACGACGATGTAGAAGTCGATGGTGAGGTTCGTGACCTGGTCGTTCCGGAGGTGCGAGACCCACCATTCGTCGAGGCGTTCGTTCCGGATGACCGTCTCCGCACGGAGCGTCGTTTCCGAGCCCGGTGGGATTGCGTACGGTCGTTCGGTCGATCCTTCGCCGACCTCGACGCCGTTCATTTCGATAGTGTATCCGATCTCCGTGACGGTGTAGGGCCACGGCTTGAGGTTGTAGACTGTGAACGCAGTCTCCAGCGGGGTTCGCTCGCGGGTGATGTTCTCGCCGTAGGAGGCTGCGGTTTCGTTGAGATAGAGGATGGGATCGGAAACGGGCGGCTGGTCGGCGTTTATCGGCCGCGGTTCCGAGGAGTTGAAGCCCCCGAGGATGTCCGTCTCGATCGTCTCCTCTTGGGGGAATTCGAACTCGTTGCCACCCAACAGCCCGTGGGAGACGCTCGCGTTGACCAGCAGTTCGGTCCGCTCGCCGTTGCGGACGTGCGTGTACCACCACGCCGGGATGCGTTCGTTTCGCATGTGTGTCGTGAACGCGAGCGTGTCGGTCCCCGAGCCCAGGTCGACGCCCTGCTTGTCGCCCGCGAGGTCGGTCTCGATCGTGGTCGTCGAGTCGTTGACGGGCCCGAACCGGTTTTGGACGTCCTCGACGGCGGGCGAGCCCAACACGCCGAGGACGAACCCGAGAACGACGAGCAGGATCAGCCCGACGACGGCGACGCCGATGTACTTCGTCGCTTTGCTGACCATGTCAGCAGACACAACATGCGTCGGTATATGTTCTGTGGCTGCCCGCACGAACGCATCCATTAAGTACCGAACGGCTGAATCCCCGGCTATGGCTGACACTGCACGCGCGACGGACACGGGCGTCGGGCTCTCGCTGGTCTTTGGCGTCGTGGCGCTGCTGGCGGCCCTGGCAACGTTCGGAACGTCGTACGTCTCGGTGGTCCAGGACGACCACGGGATGCAGGTACTCTCGGGGATTGCCCTGGCCGTGACGCTGCTGGCTGCCGGACTCGCAGTCGCGGCGGTCCACGTGTTCGGCGAGTGACCGCAACGATTTGGACAAACCGTTAAGACGGACAAGCCCGTACTTCCGGTGATGACAGAGCTCAGCGAGGAGGACCGCCGCATTCTCGAATACCTCCGAGAGCGCGTCACGCGTGGCGAGAGCTACTTCCGCGCGAAGAACATCGCCACGCACATCGGGCTGACCTCCAAGCAGGTCGGCGCGCGGCTGCCCAAACTCGCCGAGCACTCCGAGGACGTCTGGGCGTTCATCGACGACCCCGAGAAGCGCGCCCGCCCGATCAGCGTCGTCTCCGACTTCGAAACTGCCGAGGATGGCCACGCCGTCTGGTATCTCCGCCTGCCCATCCCCCTCGTCGACCGCAGCATCCGCGTCGACACCGAGGAGACCGAGCGCGTCCCGCCCGAGTACGTCGAGTTCGTCGGCCGCTCGAAGGTGATGCGCGTCGTCGGCGAGCACGAACTCGGGGAGGCCGAGAACGGCACCCGCCTGACGAACCGCTTCGTCGTCGACGGCAAGCTCCCCGGCGTCGAGCGGTTCTTCAAGCGGAACATGGAACGGGAGTTCGACAACCTCGAAAACGCCATCTACGAGGACCTGGACATCCCCTACTGATGCGCGTCGCTCTCGCCCAGTTCGACGTGGAGGCCGGCGCCGTCGAGCGCAACGTCGACCGCGCAGCCGAATCGATCGCCCGGGCCGCGGCCGACGGTGCCGACCTGGTCGCCCTGCCCGAGATATTCAACGTCGGCTACTTCGCGTTCGACAGCTACCCGCAGGCTGCC
>PXSG01000016.1 GCA_003023485.1 Halobacteriales archaeon SW_10_68_16 | reverse complement strand
CCGGCGGGGCCGACCCGACGAGTACTGTGGCAACTGCCGGCACTTCGAGTACGTCCGGGCCGACGGCGAGATGGCTCCCTACTGCGGGTTCCACGACGACCTGCTCGGGGACATGGACGCCTGCGACCAGTGGGAGTCCAACAGCTGAACATTTAAATCCCCCCGGAGATTACTCGGCCGACATGGAATTCTGCGACGAGTGCGGTTCGATGATGAAAACCGAGGGTGACGTGTGGGTCTGTGGGAGTTGTGGGCACGAGAAACTCCGCGACAGCGCGCGCGAGGAGGCGATGGTCACGACGCAGGGCCAGGAGGAGACCGAGATCGTCGACATGAGCGAGGCCGAGGACCAGGCCCGCCCGACGACGCGCGCCCAGTGTCCGAACTGCGACAACGACCAGGCCTACTACTACATGCAACAGATCCGCGCGGCCGACGAGAGCGAGACCCGCTTTTTCGTCTGCACCGACTGTAACCACAAGTGGCGCGAGGACGACCACTGAGGGGCGGATGGACCCTTCCTTCCCGGACGTCTCGGCCGACCTCGACGGCTGGCAACTGGCCGAGGAGACCGTCGAGACCCTCTTCCAGGCCCCGGGCGCGCGGGTCCGCGGCGCGACGCGCCGCTACGAGGACGAACGGACGAGGGAAGCCGTCCGCGAGGCCACCGACGGCCGTCTGGACCGCGAGTGGCGTTTCGTCGCGGCCACGGGCCTGGGGTTCGACCCGCCGCTGCCGCCGGGGGCGGCGTCGATGGTCCTGCCGATGGTCCGCCGGGAGGCCCGCGAGGCGTTCGCACGCCGCCTGACCGACCGGGGACTCGCGGACGTCACGCGCCGGGGCGAGGAACAACCCCGCGTGGGTTCCGGTGCCCGCGCCCGCCTGACCCGTTACGGGGCCATCGATCCCGTCGAGGGCGACGTGCCGGTCACGGGCTGGGTGTGCGTCTGGCGCGAGGGCGGTGATTTCTTCGTCGTGACCGGTGGCCACCCCGAAGGACCGCTGGCCGACCTGCTCTCGCTGGAGAACGCCGACAAGAGACTCAAGCGGACCGCCGCGAACTACCGCGAGGAGTTCGTCGACATCGTGCGGTCGGTCACCTAATCGGGCCGGCCGGCGTGGCGCCCGAAGGTGAGGTAGCCGGTGTGGCCGACGCCGGCCGTCGAGGGTCGCGAGCCACGCTCGTCGCGAGGCCCGACAGTCCGGCCTCGCGGGCCGCCTCGACGACCTCCCTGGTGTGTTCGACGAACGGCGAGTAGACGGCGACGAACCCGCCGGGGACGAGCAACTCCGGCGCCCGCTCGACAATCGCGGGTGCGTCCTCGGTATCGAGGGTGAGCGCGTCGAACCCTCCACTGTCCTGTGTCGACCCGTCATCGTCTGCTGTCTCGTCCGTCCCGGCGAGGTCGTCGAGGTCCTCGCGAACGTCACCTGTCCGGACGTCGACGCGGTCGGCGATGCCTGCAGTGGCCATATTCTCGCGTGCGACCGCCGCGAACCCGGGGTCGCGCTCGTAGGTGACGACCGAGGCACCGACGCGGCCGAGATACGCCGCGAGCACGCCTGACCCGGTCCCGGCGTCGAGAACGCGGTCGCCGCTCCCGGCTCCGGTGTGCCCGAGGACCAGCCCCACGTCGCGGGGCATCATCGGTGCGCCGGTCCGGTCGAGATGGTGAAAGAGGTCCGGCCCGCGCAATTCCCGTGCGCGGAAGGTAGTTCCGAGGTGGGTCTCGACGGTTTCGCCCGGCTGGAGGTCCTCCGGAACGTCGAGGATGCGCGCTCCTCGCTCGCGCCGGTCCGCCCGGCGACCAGTTCGACGTCCGCCTGCGGAATACCCCCGGTCCCATCACTCTCGTCACTCTCGCCGTCGTCGCCGGTGTCTGCCTCGCCCGCTGCTGCACTGCGCTCGCGGGTCTCGGGCGAGCCGACGATCTGGTAGGTCTCCTGGCCCTGGGCGTCCATCCGCTGGACGTCGGCGTTCGAGAAGACCAGCTCCGAGTCTCCCGTCCGGATGATCACCTCCTCGGCGTCGATTTCCTCGATGTCGATCCCCATCTGCTCCATCATCTGCTTCATCTTGCTCGGGTTCAGTCCGCCGCCGCCTCCTCCAAACATACCCTCGGGTTCAGGCGGCGCGACAAAAAGCCCTCCGCTGTCGAGCGTCCGGGCCGGCCCACTTTTGCCGATCAGTCGACGCCTTCGCGGACTTTGACAGCCATGCCGGTCCCGAAGTCCTCCATCCCGGCGCCGGACAGTTCCGCGCGCCCGACGGCCAGCAGTCGCCCGTCGTGGTGTTCGACGAGCACTTCGTCCCGCGGTCGGACGGTCGGGTCCACAACGCTTACGAACTTCGCGAAGACGTTCCGTCCCGGCCGTCGGTCCCGTAGGTGACCAGGCGCCCGCCGTCGCTGTGGACCTGTCGCGGCCGGCCGGAACTGGTGTGGGTCACTGAGAGGTCCTCATCCTCTGGGAAGAGCGCGGCCCCAGCCCCGGCACCGAACTGGTAGTTCGCGACGCGGCCCAACCTCGCCCGCTCGTCGCTCATAGGAGAAAGCGATCGACATCCTCGCTCATATCGGTAAAGAAGCGGGCGGCCTCGATCAGGTCCTCGGCGGTCGACTCCTCGAAGCAGATGACCTCCACGCGGACGCCCTCGTGTTCGAGGTACCGACACAGTCGCGCGAAGTCGCCGTCGCCCGTACAGAGGACGACCGTGTCGACGTGGGGAGCAAGCGAGACGGCGTCGAGGCTCATCCCCACGTCCCAGTCGGCCTTCTTCGAGCCGTCCTGGAAGGTCCGGATCTCCTTGATCCGTGTCTCGAAGCCGATATCCAGCAACGCATCGAAGAAGGACTCCTCCTCCGGGGCGTCGGCCTTGATGACGTACGCGAGCGCCCGCGAGAGCGTCCGGCCGTCGACTGCTTCTTCGAGGAGGGCGGCGTAGTCGATGTTCCGCGAGTAGAGGCTCTGGGCCGTGTGGTAGAGGTTCTGGGAGTCAGCCAGGACGGCGACCCGCTGGCCCTGGTGGGTGGTACTCATCGCCTGCACGTCGCCGGGCCAGGCTAAAAGACCTGTTCCTGTGGACGGAGTCGGCCGTCCCGACCCCGGCGTTCAGTACCGCGGGCTGGACCGCGAGCGCAGGCGCTCGATGCGCTTCTCGACGGGCGGGTGGGTCGCGAAGACCTTCTGCATGAGGCCGCGCTCGCCGCCGAAGATACAGAGGGCGGCCACCTCGTCGGGCGTGCCCTGGTCGCTCTGCGCGCGGGCCATCGCGTCGGGGTTGTTCGTGTAGTCGGCGGCGTCGCCGTCGGCGACGTACTCGCGGTACCGCGAGATGGCGAAGACGAAGATCATCACGAGCATCTGTGCGATGGAGCCGGCGATCATCGCCAGGATGTACGTCCCGATGTTGCGCTCGCCGCCGAAGATGACCGCGAACTGGACGGCGATGCCGACCATCGACGCGAGGCTCTGGCCCATCACCATCATCACGACGTCGCGGTTCTTGATGTGGGCCAGTTCGTGTGCCAGCACGCCGTCGAGTTCGTCCGTCTCCAGCAGCTGGATGATCTCGCGGGAGACGACCACGGTCCCGGCACCCTTCCGGCCGACGGCGAAGGCGTTTGGCATGCCCATGTCGGCGACCATCAGCCGGGGCTTCTCGATGCCCATGTCCTGGCTGAGATGCTCGACGGTGCGGTGTATCTCGCGGTACTGTCCCTCTTCGGGCATGTCCTCGGCGCCGACGCTGCGGAGGGCGGCCCACTTGCCGAACTTGTACTGGAAGCCCGCGAAGGCGACCGTCCCG
>PXSG01000015.1:22256-32836 GCA_003023485.1 Halobacteriales archaeon SW_10_68_16 | reverse complement strand
CGCACCCAGGGGTGTCCAGCCGGGATCGTGTTCGCTCGTCCCCCTGAGTTCCCATCCGTTCCCATCCGGCGGAAGACACGATTCGGGACGTGACGGTGTCGTCGATTCCTCGCTGGTCCCCGTCGGTGGATTCCCTGTTTCCGCCGGGGTTGGTGATGGAGTCTCCGGCGATTCCTCTCGGCCGAGACAACCGCAAAGGAGGGCACTCGTCGCGACAAGACCGATAATCTGGCGGCGTCGCATACGCATCATTAATTTTTCATCGTCTGGGGATAATACCATCGATATGTGGATAAATAAATGCCAGTATTTTCGAAGCAGTCGAGATCAAGGCTGAGAATCAGACAATCCGTGCGTGACGCATGATGCTCGTCAGAGCGCGGATATGTGAAACGGCGATTTGACTTATCACTTTCTTAATTGTATCGCCGGTCGAACGCTCGGGTATGCGACGGAGAGAACTACTCGTTGGCACAGGATCGGTCGTGATTGGTGCCCTCGCCGGGTGTCTCGGAGATTCCGATACCGGGGATACTCCGGACGAGTCCACGCCCACAGACACTCCCGACTCCGCGTCCACACCCACACCCGAGCGTGTGGGTGATCGGCGTGTCGTTACGGTCAGCGGGACCGGAGAGGTCCGCGGTGATCCCGACCGGGCGTTGCTGGAGTTCGAAATCCAGGCTCGGGCCGACAGTGCCAGCGCAGTTCGAGACGACCTGGGGACGCGCGCCGACGCGGGGCGGGCAGCGCTGCTTGAGACCGGACTCTCCGAGGACGACATTACGACCAGTCGGTTCAGGATCAGCGAGCGCATCGACCACCGTCGGCTTCGCGAGGCCGACGTCGACCCCGACTCGCCGGAGGCCCGCGAGCGGTTCAGGTACTACGAAGGCACCCACTCCCTGAAGGTCGATCTCGACGACGTGGACGCGGTCGGATCGGTTATCGACACGGCCGTCGACGCGGGAGCCGACGAAGTCGACCGTGTGACGTTCACACTCTCCGAGGAGAAGCGGACCGACCTGCGCGAGGAGGCCCTCCGGCGTCGAGGCGACGGTCGTCGACGCCTCCAGAGGCCGGGTCGCTCCGGTCGAGCGCTCGGGCGACACCGCGCTCCAGGCGACGCCGACGCCCGTCGCAGAAGGTGGCGGTGGATCGACGGGGGTCGAACCCGGCGACGTGACCGTCTCTGTCGACGTTGACGTCCGGTACGCGATGAAGTGATCACGGCGGGTTCGAGACGCTGTTCAGCCGGTTCAGGTCCGCGTGCTCGGTGTCGTGGCGGTGGTGGGGCATACGGACGAGTGTGACATCCGTGTCACCACCTCACACCCGTATCACCCTTCAGACAGATTTATATGGACCACTGTTGTTGTCTCAAATGCCTATGTCCAACACGGAGGATTCGTCGGCTTCCCCGGCGGATCGAGTTCTTCCAGGGTACACTGAATAGTACCTCCGAGATTCAAGACGGACGGATTTTCGACACCACGCTGCGCGACGGCGAGCAGACGCCGCGAACGTCGTTCTCGTACGAAGACAAACGCGAGATAGCGGCGCAGTTAGACGCTCGCGGCGGCGACATCGACGACGGTCTGTGGACTCGCGCGTGTCGTCGAAGCAGACGTCGAGGCAGCGCTCGAGTCGGGCGTCGAGATGGTCCACGTGTTCGTCTCGACCAGCGACGTCCAGCTCGAAGACTCGATGCACGCCACCCGCGACGAGGCGAAGGAGCGTGCCATCGAGTCCATCGAGCGCGTCAAAGAGGCGGGCGTCGAGTGCATGTTCTCGCCGATGGACGCCACCCGCACCGACGAGGCGTTCCTGCTGGAGATCGTCGAGGAGACAGCCGCCGCGGGTGCGGACTGGATCAACATCCCCGACACCACCGGGGTCGCAACGCCCACCCGCTTTGGCAGGGTGACCGCCAAAGTGGTCGAGGCCGCCGAGGGCGCACGCGTGGACGTCCACACGCACGACGACTTCGGGCTGGCCGGCGCGAACGCGCTGGCGGGCTTCGAGGCCGGCGCCAGCCAGGCACAGGTGTCGGTCAACGGCATCGGCGAGCGTGCCGGCAACGCCGCCTACGAGGAGGTCGTGATGGCACTCGAATCGCTGTACGACCTCGACACCGGCATCGACACCACCCAGATTACGGAGCTCTCGCGGCTCATCGAGGAGAAATCCGACGTCCCGGTGCCGGGCAACAAGCCCGTCGTCGGCGACAACGCCTTCTCCCACGAGAGCGGCATCCACGCCGCGGGCGTCATCCCCCAAGATGGTCGGCGCCGAGCGCGAACTCGTCCTGGGCAAACACACCGGCACCCACTCCGTCCGCGAACGGCTGGAGGAGGCCGGCTTCGATCCGACCGACGAGGAGGTCCGCGAGGTGACCCGCCGCGTGAAGGATTTTGGCGCACAGTCCCAGCGGGTGACGATGACCGAACTCGAGAAGTTCGCCCGCGAGGTGGGCGTCGCCGAACGCGAGGAGGTACGCGCGTAGACCCATGCCCCCGCGTTCGTTCAACGGACCCAAGCAGCCGGTGGCCTCGGGCTTCCACCGGGACCGACTCGCCAGCGGCGGTTCCGCGTGCCGCCGGGCGCGCGCGTCACGGAACACTTATATTCTGGGACGGAGTGACACTCGTAGTGATGCGAGAACCCGCCCGTGGTCGACGCACGCGCGAGGCCACGAGCGGCCAGCTTCGCGGTATTGTAGGGGCTGTATAGCCCCGCACAGATCCACCTTTTCGGCCGGTATCGTTCGTCGAAGCGACGACCAGAGACAGACCAGAACACCACACACATGACACAACACGGACAGGAGGGACGGACATGAGCGAGCGAGCGTCCGTCCCACGGGAAACAGCGGACGCCGAGGCCGAGACGGCCGAGGACGAGACAGACGAATCGGACGAGGAGAAGTCGGTCGTCGAGTCGGGCGCGGAGGCAGTCGTCGCCGCGCTCGAGGCGGCGGGCGTCGAGTACCTCTTCGGTGTCCAGGGCGGGGCGATCATGCCCGTCTACGACGCCCTCTACCGGAGCGACGAACTGAACCACGTGACGATGGCCCACGAACAGGGCGCGGCCCACGCGGCCGACGCCTACGGCATCGTCACCGGCGACCCCGGCGTCTGTATGGCGACCTCGGGCCCCGGCGCGACGAACCTCGTGACCGGGCTCGCGGACGCCAGCATGGACTCGGACCCGGTGGTCGCGCTGACGGGCCAGGTCCCCACGGAGTTCGTCGGCAACGACGCCTTCCAGGAGACCGACACCATCGGCGTCACCAAGCCCGTCACCAAACACAACATCTTCGCGGACGACTCCGACGGCGTCGGCGCGGACATCGGCACCGCCTGGGCGCTGGCAAACGAGGGCCGCCAGGGACCGACCCTGGTCGACCTCCCGAAAGACGTCACCCAGGGCGAAACCGACCGCCAGCCCGGCGAGCCCCGGACCCCCGACACGTACAACCCGCCCGTCGAGGCAGAAGCGGTGATGGTCGAGGCGGCCGCCGAAGCGCTGGCCGGGGCCGACCGCCCGGTCATCCTCGCCGGCGGGGGCGTCATCAAGGGCGAGGCCTGCGACGAACTCCGGGGGTTCGCCCGCGAGTACGAGATCCCCGTCATCACGACGATGCCCGGCACGGGCGCGTTCCCGGAGGACGACCCTCTCTCGATGGGTATCGCCGGGATGCACGGCACGGGCTACGCGAACCTCGCCGTCTCGAACACGGACCTGCTGGTCGGCGTCGGCACGCGCTTCGACGACCGGCTGACCGGCGACATCGAGACGTTCGCGCCCGACGCCGAACTCGTCCACATCGACATCGACCCCGCCGAGATCAGCAAGAACGTCTACGCCGACTACCCGCTGGTCGGGGACGCCAGACACGTCATCCGCCAGCTAGACGACGCGATGCCCGGCGCGCCCGACTGCGAGGAGTGGCACGAGGCCTGCAAGCAGTGGAAAGAGGAGTACCCGCTCGATTACGAGACTCCCGAGGACGACCCGATCAAGCCCCAGTACATCGTCGAAAAGTACGACGAACTCACGCCCGAGGACACCATCGTCGCGGCGGGCGTGGGCCAACACCAGATGTGGGCCTGGCAGTACTGGACGTTCACCGAACCCCGGACGTGGGTGACTTCCCACGGCCTGGGGACGATGGGCTATGCCGTGCCGGCTGCCATCGGCGCGAAACTGGCCGCGCCCGACCGCGAGGTCGTTGCCTTCGACGGCGACGGCTCCTTTTTGATGACGGGCCAGGAACTGTCGGTGGCGGTGCGGGAGAACCTCAACATCACCATCGTCGTCCTCAACAACGAGGCCGTCGGGATGGTCCGCCAGTGGCAGGACGGCTTCTACGAGGGTCGCCGGATGGCCTCGGAGTATCCCTGGATTCCGGAGTTCGACAAACTCGCCGAGGCCTACGGCGCCCAGGGGCTCCGTCTGGAGGACTACGACGATGTCGAGGAGACCATCCAGACCGCCCGCAACTACGAGGGGCCGTCGGTCATCGACGCCATCATCGACCCCTCGGAGAACGTCTACCCGATGGTTCCGAGCGGGGGCGACAACGCCCGTTTTGCGCTGAACGAACAGCACCTGGAGGACATCTGACCATGACACAGGGAGAACTCCCCGGGCCACACCCGGACGAACGGATGCACCCCGAGGGACGGCGCAACAAGCAGGGCATCCGCATCGACCCCGAGGTCGAGGCCGAGCACCCGCCCGAGCGGACCGTCCTCTCGGCGCTGGTCAAACACGAGCCCGGCGTGCTCGCGGAGGTGTCGGGCCTGTTCAGCCGCCGGATGTTCAACATCGAGTCGTTGACTGTGGGCCCGACCATCGACGACCGCCTGGCCCGGATGACCATCGTCATCGAGGAGCCACGGCCGGGGGTCGACCAGGCCAAGAAACAGCTGGAGAAGCTCGTGCCCGTGGTGTCGGTGCGCGAACTCGCCGCCGACGCCGTCCAGCGCGAGCTGGTCATCCTGAAGGTCGACGGCGACGAGCCCGACAAGGTCAACGCCATCACCCAGATGTACGACGGCACGACGCTGGATGCGGGCTCGCAGACGGTCACGGTCGAACTCACGGGCGACGAGGGGAAGATCGACGACGCCATCGAGGCCTACGAGCAGTTCGGCATCCGCGAACTGGTGCGGACCGGCTACGCCGCGCTGGCCCGTGGCGCCGAACCCACCGCGAAGGTCACGTACCCGAACAAGGCACCGACGGACGCGCAGGTCGAGACACAGGAGGCCATGGATGACTGACGAATTCACCACCGAAATCTACTACGACGAGGACGCGGACGCATCGCACATCGAGGACAAGACCGTCGCCGTCCTGGGGTATGGCAGCCAGGGCCACGCCCACGCGCTGAACCTCGCCGACAGCGGCGTGGACGTCGTGGTCGGCCTCCGGAAGTCCTCCTCTTCCCGCGAGGACGCCCGCGCGGCCGGCCTGGACGTGGCGACCCCGCGCGAGGCGGCCGGCCGGGCCGACATCGTCAGCGTGCTCGTCCCGGACACCGTCCAGCCCGCGGTCTACGCGGACATCGAGGAGCAACTGGAGGCGGGCGATACGCTGCAGTTCGCCCACGGGTTCAACATCCACTACGGCCAGATCGAACCGCCCGCCGAGGTGGACGTGACGATGATCGCGCCCAAGTCGCCGGGCCACCTGGTGCGTCGCCACTACGAGCGCGACCAGGGCACGCCCGGTCTGCTGGCTGTCTACCAGGACGCCACCGGCGAGGCCAAGCAGGAAGCCCTCGCGTACGCACAGGCGCTTGGCTGCACCCAGGCCGGCGTCGTCGAGACCACCTTCCGCGAGGAGGTCGAGACCGACCTCTTCGGCGAGCAGGCGGTGCTGTGTGGCGGTGTCACCGAGATGGTCAAGGCGGGCTTCGAGACGCTCGTCGAGGCGGGCTACTCGCCGGAGATGGCCTACTTCGAGTGTCTGAACGAACTGAAGCTGATCGTCGACCTGATGTACGAGGGTGGGCACATGGAGATGTGGAACTCGGTCTCGGACACGGCCGAGTACGGCGGCCTGACCCGCGGCGAGGCGGTCATCGACCGCGAGGGGATGGAGGAGTTGCTGGAGGGCGTCCAGACCGGCGAGTTCGCCAGGGAGTGGATTTCGGAGAACCAGGCGTCTCGTCCGGCCTACAAGCAGTACCGCGAGGCCGAACAGAACCACCAGATCGAGGACGTGGGCGAACGGCTGCGCGAGCTGTTCGCCTGGGAGGACTGACCATGGAGATGGGAGACATCGACCACACGAACCCGCATACGGACGAACCGTTCGTCGAGACGTTCCGCCGCGGCCAGGACGACGAGGAAGGGACGATAGAGGGCGTCGAGCCCGAGACGATGGAGGACGTGGTCCACGAGGCCCCGACCGACGGTGCCAAGCGCACCTTCGAGCGGGGTAACGAAGGCAGAGACGAGACTGTATGAGTCAGAACACGCTGTACGACACCGTCTGGGAGCGACACAAGGTCACCGAACTGCCCAACGGCCAGGACCAGCTCTTTATCGGGCTCCACCTCGTCCACGAGGTGACCAGCCCGCAGGCCTTTGCGATGCTCGAGGAACGGGACCTGGAGGTTGCCTTCCCCGACCGCACCTACGCGACGACCGACCACATCGCGCCCACCGAGGCCGAGAAGCGCGAGCGACCCCTCCGCGACGGGGAGGCCGAGGAGATGCTCTCGGCGCTGGAGCGGAACGTCTCGGAGAACGGCATCACCTTCTTCGGCTTCGAGTCGGGCAAGCAGGGCATCACCCACGTCGTCGCGCCCGAACTGGGCCTCTCCCAGCCGGGCATGACCGTCGCCTGTGGGGATTCTCACACTGCGACCCACGGCGCCTTCGGTTCAATCGGCGTCGGCGTGGGCACCTCTCAGATCCGGGACATTCTGGCGACGGGCTGTATCGCTGCCGACAAACAGAAGGTCCGGCGCATCGAGGTCGAGGGAACGCTGGGCGAGGGCGTCTACGCCAAGGACATCATCATGAAGATCATCCAGGAGCTGGGCGTCGACGGCGGCGTCGGCCACGTCTACGAGTACGGCGGCCCCGCCATCCGCGAGTTGGACATGGAGGGGCGCCTGGCGGTCTGTAACATGTCCATCGAGGGGGGCGCCCGCGCGGGCTACATCAACCCCGACGAGACCACCTACGAGTACCTGCGTGGCCGCGAGTACGTCCCCGAGGGCGAGGCCTTCGAGAAGCGCAAGGCCTACTGGGAGTCGATCAGGTCCGGCGAGGACGCGGAGTACGACGACGTCGTGGCCATCGACGTCGACGGGATGGACCCGCTGGTCACGTGGGGTATCAACCCCGGCCAGGTCATCGAAGTCTCCGAGCCGGTGCCCGCGCCCGAGGACTTCGGGGCCCGCACCGACCGCGAGGCCGCCGCGGACGCCTTAGAGCACATGGATCTCTCGCCGGGCGAGTCGATGCTCGGTTACGATATCGACGTCGCCTTCCTCGGGACCTGCACCAACGGCCGCGTCCGGGACTTCGAGCGTGCCGCCGACATTCTGGAGGGCCGGACCATCGACGAGGACGTGCGCGCGCTTGCTGTTCCGGGTTCGGAGACGGTCCGGACCGAGTGCGAGGAGCGTGGCATCGACGAGACGTTCATC
The DNA here is from genome assembly GCA_003023485.1 of Halobacteriales archaeon SW_10_68_16. The sequence continues at coordinate 25,161 of PXSG01000015.1, read as the reverse complement.
GAGGCGGGCTTCCAGTGGCGCCGCGCCGGGTGTTCGATGTGCCTGGCGATGAACGACGACTCGCTGGTGGGCGACGAGGTCTGTGCCTCCTCCTCGAACCGGAACTTCATCGGCCGCCAGGGCTCGAAGGAAGGCCGGACGGTCCTGATGAGTCCGGCGATGGTCGCCGCCGCGGCCGTCGAGGGCGAGGTCACCGACTGCCGGCGCTTTTTCGACGACGAGGGCACACGAACGGTTTCGGCAGCGGACGTCGAGGAGGTGGCGGACTGATGGCAGACGACCAGCACATCACCGAGGTCGGCGGCACGGGCGTTCCCATCCCGGGGGACGACATCGACACCGACCAGATCCTCCCGGCGCGCTTCCTCAAGGAGGTCACCTTCGAGAACATGGCGGAGTACCTCTTCTACGACGTCCGCCGGGACGAGGAGGGGGAGTTCAACGACCACCCGCTCAACCGCTTCGACGGGGCCTCCATCGCCGTCGTCAACTCGAACTTCGGCTGTGGCTCCTCGCGCGAGCACGCCCCCCAGGCGATGATGCGCTGGGGCATCGACGGCGTCGTCGGCGAATCGTTCGCGGAGATTTTCCGGGACAACTGCAAGTCCCTGGGCATCCCGGCCATCACGGCCAGCCACGAGGAGGTCACGGCACTGCAGGAGTGGATCGAAGCGAACCCCGACGGCGAGATCGAGATCGACGTCGAAGCCGAGAAGGTCCGCTACGACGGCACCACCGTCGAGGGTCACATCGACCACGCGATGAAAGAGGCCCTGGTCGACGGCATCTGGGATACGACGGCACTGATGTATTCCAATCTCGCGAAGGTCGAGCGGACGGCCGCCGCGTTGCCGTACGTCGAGAGCGTTTGAACGGCGGACTCGTTTTGCGTTGCGGCCCCAGTGCCTTTGCCCGAACCCCGTGCTCGCATCTCGAATATTCGAGATCACACAAAATTATTTGAGAGTAGCAGCCGAAGAAGACGACACGAGAGGACAGAACCGTGTCAGAGACACCCGAAGCCATTCGGTCCTGGACCGAGACGACCAGCGCCCGCGAGCGCGTGCGGTCGGTCGTCGAGACGCTCCGCGAGCCCCGGTCGACGAACTGGATCAGCGAGCAGGCCGAGGTCTCCTGGAGTACCGCCAGCACGGAACTCGACGCGCTGGTCGACCGCGGTCGCGTGCGGGAGGTCGAGGCCGGCGACAGGACGCTCTACCAGCCCGACTACGCACGGTTGCTCTTCGAGGAGATCCGGCGTCTCATCGAGGAGAACACCCGCGAGGAGTTGCGGGCCGAACTGACCGCCATCGCCGAGGAGATCGAGGCGTGGCAGGAGACCTACGCCGTCGAGACGTGGGAGGAACTGGAAGGGACGCTGGCCGACGGGGACCTGTCGAGTGGGGACCTCCGCGAGCGCCGCGACGTCGTTGCGTACTGGCGCGAGAACGAACGCGACCGCAAGCTCTTAGAACACGCACTGGCGCTGTACTCGGACGTCGAATCCGCACGGGACCGGGTGACGGACGCCACCGACCGAGCGCAGGGCTGAGGAGGCCATCGATGGTCTTTCTCGCGGGACGGGACCGGTACACGCAACGGACGCTCCTGCGGGACGTCCACGACCGCCTGGTGAACCAACCGGGCTGTGAGACAGTCCGGTATCGGCCATCGCGGCGTCGGCCCCGGTTCGTCGTCACCGACGTCGAGACGGCGGCCTTTCTGGGCTCGGCGTACGACGTCGAGCGAGCGCGCCTGGAGGTGCGGTTCTGGTATCCAGCAGAGAGCGACCACGCATACTACCGCATCAACTGGCTCGAACCGGCGCGGGACTTCGCGGTCGGGTTTCACCGGGATGGGAGCCATTCGGACCTCGGACCCTGTCACGTCCAGGTCGATTTCGACGGGACGACTGTCGACCGCCGCCGGGCTGCGTTTCTCGACGCGCATCCCCTCGCCGTGCTCGACATGCGCCTCCAGCAACTGCCGTCGGTGCTCGACTCGGTTCGCTGGGACGACGGACGGCCCTCGCTGGGGGCGTGGTCCCCGGTTCGGTCGATGAGGTCGGACCGACACGCCGGGCAGTAGTCGGGGACGACCGACTCGCTCCGGGGCACGTAGACCGCGCCGCCACACTCGGTGCACGCGTCCGCGACGACGGTTCACCTATCGACGTACGGACGGTCGCCGCACGCGACCGAGAGTCAGTTATTTGATAACGGCACCCATACTCCGGTGTATGGACGAGGCCACGCCGTCGACCAAGCGGGTGTTTCCCCCGGCCGGGGAGAGCACAGTCCCGGCGTGTTCACACGAGTCGGTCAGGCAGTTGGGCGTCGACGCCGGGCAGAACCAGTACCTCCGGTGTCAGGACTGCGAGGCGGTCATCGTGACCTTTGCGGCGACGAACCGGTGGCAACAACAGCGGGAGGCCCTCGCACAGGAACCCCGGGACTGGAACCCGCTGATCGACGCCCTCCGGACGAAACAGACGGGTCCCCAGGAGGACCCGCGACGGGAGGACGACCGCCGCAGGGAGCCGGACTCGCTGGTCGACCAGGTGCGCCAGACGTGCCGGCGACTCCTGAACGGCCGACGATGACGGTTACCCGCCGCGCGTTCGCGGTCGCGGCCGCCGTCGCACTCGCGGGCTGTGGGAGCGGCGGCGATGGCGGGGGCGGCGACGGGGGTAGTGCCAGCGACGGGACTGCGACACCTTCGGAGAACCCGGCGATGGGGGACGTCACGCAGCAGGGGGACCTGCAGTTGACCAGTCCGGCTTTCGAGGACGGCAGCGAGATTCCCCGCAAGTACGGCTTCCGCGAGGAGACGGAGATTCCGGAGGGGTGGGAGCCCGAGCGAGCAGTCGAGGGGGTCACCGACTTCGACGAGCGGGGCTACGGCG
>PXSG01000015.1:1219-22244 GCA_003023485.1 Halobacteriales archaeon SW_10_68_16 | reverse complement strand
TCGGGACGACACTCGACCTGCCCGAGTCGGCGAGCAAGCGCGACGTCGGCGAAGCCATGCAGGGGGAGGTGCTGGCGGCGACGCAACTGGAGGGGACGTTCGCGCCGTGAGAAAACCCGAACGAATGAGGGTTTTATCGGCCAAAGCGGCGCTGTCGATCCTGGTAGTCACGCAGCGCCCGCAGGTACTCCCGCCGGCGGAAGTTCTGCCAGTTGACGTCCGTGAAGTACAGTTCGGAGTAGACGGATTGCCAGATCATGAAATCCGAGAGGCGCTCGGCGCCGGTCTTGATCACGAGGTCGGGGTCGGTGGGGAACACGAGGCGGTCCTCGATGTCCGCTTTGGCGATCTCGTCGGGGATGATCTCGTCGGCAGCGACGTCCTCGGCGATGGCGCGCACGGCGGCCGCGAACTCCGACTTGCCGCCGAGGCCGATGCTCACCTGGACCGGCGCGTCGGCGCGCTCGTGGTCGTCGGGCCCGCGGACGTCCAGCTCCCGGGGGGTGTCCAGCGTCGCGAGGTCTGCTCGCAGCGAGGGGACGGCCTCCTCGTCGAGGACGCTGACGTACACGACCACGCGCTCGGCGTCGAACTCGACGGCCCAGGTCAGGACGTCCGACAGCGTCCCGTAGCCGCCGTCCAGCAGGTCCCGCTCGGTGATGAGGACCGCCACAGTCTCGGGGAGGTCGGCATCGCTGGCCCGGAGGCGGACGGCGAGGTACGTGTCGTACAGCCCCACGGGGCCACTTCTCGGAGCGGCCCCAAAACGGGTTCGGTTGGTTCGCCAGTGCGGACAACGAACAGTATAAGGAGACGCGGCGTTAGCCGCCGAGTAGTGACAGACAGGGTCCGGCGCGCGGCGGCGTTCGCGCTGGTCGGCACGCTCGCGCTGGCAGTCCCGACGCTCGGTGGCGTCCAGGAACCGGCCTACGCGACGGTGGCCGCGACCGGACCCTTCCTCGCCGTCGCGGCGGCCGCGCTCACCGTCGACCCCGACAGCCGCGCCTTCGAGTTGTTCGCCCGCCCCGGCGACCGCCGCGACGGCAAGCTCTACGGCCTGGCGGGCTTTGCCCTGGCCGCGGCCGGGCTTTCGATTCTCACCGTGGCGTTCGGGATGCCCGGCTACGTCTACGTCGCGACGGTCCTCCTGGTCGCCTACGGCAACCTCGGCGGGCAACTCGTCCGGCAGCAGGGCGGCGAGCGCGTCCTCGTCACCGCGGGGTTCGTGACCGGCGGCTTCCTCGCCGCGAGCGCCGGCCAGCTCGTCGCCACGTGGGCGCTGGGTGCGATGGCACCCCTGCCCGTCGTGGCCTTCCTCGCCGCGAGCGGCGCCCTGCTGGGGGCGCTGTTGCGCGAGGTGCTCTTCCGGCGCGACGACCCGCTCGTGATGGCCGTCGTCGCCATCCTGCTGTGGCTGTTGGCCACGCTCCCGGTCGAGATCACGACCGCGCGCATCGCCGTCGCGCTCGCGGTGACCGTCGCGCTCGGCTACGTCTCCTACGCCCTGGAGACCGCCTCTGTCGCGGGGATGGTGACCGGCATCCTGCTCGGCCTGTTGACGGTCGTGCTCGGGGACTACGGGTGGTTCGCGATGTTGCTCGCCTTCTTCGGCATCGGGGGCCTGGCCGCGAAGTACCGCTACGAGGACAAGCGCGCCCGCGGCATCGCCGAGGACAATGAGGGCGCACGCGGCACGGGCAACGTCCTGGCGAACTCGCTGGTCGCGCTGCTGGCGGTGCTCGGCGCGGCCGCCAGCCCCGGTCTGGGCCTGGGTCCCGGGGCGTTCCTGTTCGCCTTCGCCGGTGCCGTCAGCGCGGCGCTGGCGGACACCCTTTCGAGCGAACTCGGCGGGCTCTTCGACCACCCGCGGTTGATCACGTCCCTCGAAGAGGTCGACCCCGGCACCGACGGCGCGGTGACCTGGCAGGGCGAACTCGCCGGGATCGCGGGCGCCGTCGTCGTCGCCGCCATCGCCCTCGCGTGGTTCGGGAACGTCGAGGCCGCCGGTGCGGGCGTCATCGTCGCCGCGGGCGTCGCCGGGATGACCGTCGACAGCCTCCTCGGCGCGACCGTCGAGGGGTGGCTGTTCGGGAACCAGGGCGTCAACTTCGTCGCGACGCTGGTCGCCGCGCTCGTCGGCGCCGGCCTCGCAGCCGCGCTCGGGCTCACTGTATGATCCGCGAGGCCGACCCCGCCGACCTGCCGCGGCTCCGGACCATCCAGGAGCGGGCACTCGCCGAGCCCTGGCCCGAACTGCTCGGGGCGGCCGTCGACGGCCCGCTCCCCGTCTACGTCGTCGACGATGACGGTCCCGCGGGATACGCGGTCGTCGTCACCGACGGCGAGGCCGTGGCGTACGTCCCGGAACTGGCGGTCGACCCGGCCCGCCAGCGGGAAGGCCACGGCTCCCGGCTGCTGGCGGGGGTGTGCGAACGCCTCTCGGCCGAGAGATACGCCCACGTCCGGGTGACGGTTCTGGCCGACGACGAGCGTGCCCGGGCCTTCTACGCCGACCACGGCTTCGAGGCCCTCGAGTGCCTCGACGGGCACTTCGAGGGCGGGGACGGTCTGTTGCTGGGGCTGTCTCTCGATGGCGGCGACGGACAGCAGCAAGCGGGTCCCTGAGCCTGTCGGGGCGAAGTTCTTTGTCGGAGATGGGACAATCGGTCGTATGGTCGAGGCATCCGTCGACGACGTGGACCGCGCGATCCTGCACGCCCTCCAGGAGGACGCCAGGAACATGTCGTCGGGCGACATCGCAGAGCGAACCGGCCTCTCCGGCAGCACGGTCCGCAAGCGCATCCAGCGACTCGAAGAGAAGGGTGTGATCAAGGGGTACAGCGCCCACGTCGACTACCAGAAGTCCGGGTACCCGCTCCGGATGATGCTGTTCTGTACGGCCTCGATCCCCGAGCGGGGCGACCTCATCCCGGAGATACTGGCCATAGACGGCGTCGTCTCGGTCCAGGAACTGGTCACCGGCGAGCAGAACCTCCTCGTGACCGCCGTCGGGGAGACCGACAGCGACATTACGCCGGTCGCACAGGAACTGCTCGACATGGGGCTGACGGTCGCCGACGAGGTGCTCGTCCGGAGCAACGAGTCGACGCCCTTTGGCGAGTTCGCCCCCGAGTAGTATCAGAGCACCACGCGCTTCACGTCGAGGGGCGTCGCGCGTCGCACGACGGCCCGCACCGGGTCGACGGTCGCCGACAGATTGTCCGACTCGCCGTCCAGGACCAGCAGCGCCACCGCCCGGCCGGGTTCGACGACCCCACAGTCGAGGCCGACGGCCTCGGCACCCGCAGCCGTCGCCATCCGGAGCGTCTCCCGGGCGGTCACGTCGAAGTGTTTGGCCGTGTAGGCCATCTCGCGGAACATCGACGGCGGGTTCAGCATGACGTTGTCCGTGCCCAGCGCGACGGTCGTGTGTTCGAGCAGGTCACGGATCGGCGGCCGGCCGACCCCGAGGACCTGGTTCGCGCGCGGACAGACCGCGATGGGGACCGACTGGTCGGCGGCGCGTTCCAGGTGCTCGGATTCGGCGTGCACCATGTGGACCAGCAGGTCCGGTTCCAGGTCGAGCGCGGGGTGGATGTCCGTGGCGTCCGGTTCGCCGGCGTGAATCGCGAAGGGTACGCCCGCCTCACGGGCGGCCGCCCGCTCGTCGGTGAAATCGTCGTCGTTCGCGCCGCTGGCACCGTAGCCGTCGGCGACCGCGAGCACGGACGCGTCCCCGCTGCCGAAGATGAACGGGTCGATTGCCGTCCCGCTCGCGGCCTCCCCGAGCGCCCGGGTGCCGTCCTCGCCCGACTCGCGGAAATCCAGGAACGCCGCCGTACCCGTCCGTTCCATGAACCGGAGCGTGCGGCCCATTTCGGCGACCAGCGCTTCCCGGTCGGCGTCCGCCAGCCGCCGGTGTTTCACGCTGTCGGGCGGCGCCACCGCCTCCTCGAGTGACAGCCCGACGGCCGCCTCCTTCGCGACCGAATCACCGACGTGCGTGTGGGCGTTGACGAAGGCCGGGACCACGATGTCACGCGAGTCCGTCTCGGCCCGCTCGACGGCCGCGATCCGGCCATCGTCGACGACGACCCGGCCCGCCGTCGGCTCGAACGACTCCCCGGCGAGAATCGTTCCCTCGATCTGTTCCATACTCTATCACGCCGGGTGAGCACGGTAAGCGTTGACGGTCCCGACGTCCGCTCCGAGGCGACCGATCATGTCGGCACTGCCGGTGACTGCCCGGGATGGGGGGAACGTAATGTTCTATAATACATATTCTACGAACGATTCGGTCGTAGAAAAAGATTTAACACACGTTACGTTCGTAACTGGTGTCGAGGACGGCCGATTCCGCCGCCCGGCCGACTGCGCGAGCGGTCGCCGGACGGGGGGTCGGCTGTTCAGGGTCGAACGATGTCAGGACACGGCACGGAGCAGACGGTGGGACAGCTTCCGACGACGGCGGATTCGGCACCGCGGACGCCGGCGGTGCTGACGCGACTCGCGTGGCTGTTGTGGGTCGCCAGTCTCGGCGTCCTCGCCGTCCGAATCTGGACCGGTGCCACCTGGCGGCTACCGGGCGTCCTCGCCGTCGACGGGCTGACCGTCGTGATGTGGGTGGCAGTCACCTTCTTCAGCGGCGTCGTCCACAGCTACTCGCACCGCTACATGGCCGGGAGCAAGCACGTGGATCGGTTCTTCACGCGGGTGTTCGCGTTCACAGTCGTCGTGATGGTGCTGGTGGCAGCCGACCACGTCGCGCTGTTCGCGCTCGCGTGGCTGGCGATGGGGCTCGTGATGGCGGACCTGGTCGGTCACGTCCGGGGCTGGGCACAGGCACAAGCGGCGGCGGCGCTGGCCCGGCGGTACTTCCTGGCCGGGACGGCGCTGCTGGTCGTGGCCCTGCTTTCGCTGTGGTGGGCGACCGGCGAGACGACGATTTCGGGCATCGCGGCCGCCGACGCCATCCCCGGGACGGTCCTGGTGGTCGCGGCCGTAGCGCTCGTCCTCGCGGCGATGGTCCAGTCGGCACTGATCCCCTTCCACACCTGGCTGCTGGCCTCGATGACCGCGCCGACGCCGGCCTCGGCGCTGATGCACGCCGGGTTCGTCAACGCCGGGGGGATCCTGCTTGCCCGCTTTGCCCCCGTCGTCACTGTCGAGCCCGCCCTCATGCTCGGTGTCGTGGTGGTCGGCGCGACCAGCGCCCTCGGCGGGAAACTCCTCAAGTCCGTCCAGGCGGACATCAAGGGCCAGCTCGGGTGTTCGACGGTCGGACAGATGGGCTTCATGATCATGCAGGCCGGCCTCGGCTTCTTCGCCGCCGCCATCACGCACCTCGTCCTGCACGGCTTCTACAAGGCGTACCTGTTCCGGTCTCGTCGGCGGCGTCGTGACCCTCCTCGCCGCCGTCGCCGGTGGCGCCATCTTCGCCGCCCTCACGGGCAAGGGGACCGCGTTCGACAGCGGCCTCCTGCTGACCCTGCTCGTCGTGTTGACGACGCTGCGCGCGACACAGGGGGCGCTCGGGCACGCCGCCGTCCCCGCGACGCTTCGCTACGGAGCAGTGATAGTGGTGTTCCTGCCCGCGGTTGCCCTCTACGCGGTCGTCTACAACGCTGTCTCGGCGCTCATGGGGGGTCTGCCCGTCGTCACCGCGCCGGCGGAACTGACGGTCGTCCACGGCGTCGTCGCCGCGGCGCTCCTCGTCGCCTACGTCGCCATCGAGCGTGGCGCCTACCAGTACAGCCAGCGCCTCTACGTCGCGCTCGTGAACGCCACACAGCCACCGAGTGGAACCGTCCTGACGTCCCCGGAGGAGTACAATGAGTACTGACACGACAGCACAGATCGAGCGCGCAGCCGAGAGCGTCGGCCCGGTCTGGCCGCTCCACTCGTTCGTGACGGCCAACCCCCTCGCCGGGTTCGAGGACCGGCCCTTCGCCGAGGCGGTCCAGCGGGGAGCCGAACTGTTCGACGGATCCCCCTATCCCAGTGCCGAGACGCTCCGCCGTGCCTGGGCGGACGGCCGGATCGACCCCGAAATCCTGCACGACGAGCTAGCCGAGCACGGGTACACCGGGGACCCCGAGGCCCTCCTGGACCGGATGGAAGCGGAGACGTCGGTCCCCGCTGGAGACGCGAGCGAGACACCCCAGGACCGGGTCGATGGCGTCCTGACGAAGTGGCTGGAGGCGTTCTTAGACCAGGGCCGGACACACTGGTCGATGCCCGACCGCGAGCAGGGTTTTTATGCTGCTTTCCGGACGGTGGTCCGCCACGACCGGCAGGTGCCCGACGCCGACGCGATTGCGGACCTGCCCGACGAGTCGGTCGCGGCCATCCGGGAACTGCTGGCCGATCACCCGCAGGAGCGGTGGGAGCCCATCTTCGAGCACCACCTGACCGCACTCCCCGGCTGGACCGGGTTCATCAAGCAGCGGATCGCAGACGACGGCGACTGGCAGTCGGCGTACCCGATCACTCTGGCCGGGTACCTGGCCGTCCGCCTGGCCCTGGCCGACCAGTTCGGCGCACCCATCGACCCGGGCGCCGGGGCGGACGCCACGGGCGACGCTGGTAGCGCCGAGGGCGACGACTCGACGGACGTGCCCCTCGCCCACGTCTGGCTGACAGCGTGGGAGGCGACTTACCGTGAGAAACTGGTCGATCCGGTGACGGACGCGAGCGCGTCGCTGGCCGGCGACGATACCGGGGACGGCGAGGACGCCGACGAGCGGCCCGACGCCCAACTGGTCTTCTGTATCGACACGCGCTCGGAGATCATCCGCCGCCACATCGAGGCGGCGGGCCCCTGCGAGACCCACGGCTTCGCCGGCTTCTTCGGCGTCCCGATGCGCTATGCGGGCTACGACTCGTCGGTGACCGTCGACGCCTGCCCCCCGATTCTGGACGCACAGCACCGCATCGAGGACCGGCCCGATGGCGAGCACGGCCACCAGCACGACCGATACGACCGCTGGACGCGCGCCAGGCAGGCGGGGGCGGACCTGATCGAGTCGCTCACCTCGAACGCCGCGACCGCGTTCAGTTTCGTCGAGAGCGCCGGCGGCGGCTACGGCCTGGCGCTGGCGGCACGGACGCTCCTGCCGGCCCGCGTGTACGATCTCGTCGCCGGCATCGACGAGCGGATGCCGGGCGTCCACGAGTTCTGTGCCCCCTCCCTCGACCACGAACCATCCAGGGACGCGGATCTCCCGCTCGGGCTGACCCTCGAGGAGAAAGTCGAGTACGCCGCGGCCGCCTTCGAGATGATGGGCTGGGAGGAGTTCGCCCGCGTCGTCGTCTTCGCCGGTCACGGGGGTCGGACAGCGAACAACCCCTTCGACTCGAGTCTGGACTGTGGCGCCTGCGCGGGCAACCCCGGCGGCCCGAACGCCCGCGTGCTCGCGAGGGTCTGCAACGACGGGACGGTCAGGGACCGCCTCCACGAGCGCGGGATCGACATCCCCGACGACACCGTCTTCGTGGCTCCGTGCGGACCTCGCGACCGCACGCGAGGGGGCGACCGCCGAGCGCGCCGAGACGATGGGCGCCGACCCGGCGACCGGGGTCCGGGAGACCGAACGCCGCGCCGCGGACTGGGCGGAAACCCGCCCGGAGTGGGGGCTGGCCGGCAACGCGGCCTTCGTCATCGGCCCGCGGGACCTCACGGCGGACCTCGACCTCGACGGGCGATCGTTCCTCCACTCGTATGACTGGTCGACCGACCCGGACGGCGACGCGCTGGCGGGGATCATGGCCGGCCCGATGGTCGTCACGCAGTGGATCAACACCCAGTACTACTTCGCGACCGTCGACACCGCCGTCTACGGCAGCGGCTCGAAGGTTACCCAGAACCCCGTCGGCAACGTCGGCGTCTACCAGGGCAACGCGGGCGACCTGATGACCGGCCTGCCCCTCCAGTCGCTGCTTGCTGCCGCCGACGAACCCTACCACCAGCCCCTGCGGCTCTCGGCAGTGATCCACGCGCCGATCGACCGCGTGACCGATATCCTGGGTCGCCACGACCACCTCGCCGACCTGCTGGACAACGGGTGGCTCTCGCTGACCGTCGTCGACCCGACCGACGATCACCGGGCGCTGCGCTACGACGGCGACCTGACCTGGACGCCAGCACGTCCCGGGGACGACGGTGCCGAGTCGGAGCGAGTCGAACCCGTCTCGCGGACCGCCTGAGAGGCGAGCCCGTCAGTCGGTCGGATACTCGGCGTCGAGTGGACCGCCGGCCGTCGAATCCCCATCGAGAGTATCGTCACTCGCGGCCTCCTCGTCGGCGGGACTGACGCTGCCGGTCCGGTAGCCGTGCAAATCGAGGGTCACGTGGTCGAACCCGAGGTCGGCGATGTGGTCGCGGGCCGCGCGGACGAAGTCGGGGTCCAGCGCCACGGCGAGTTCGTCCTCCCCCACTTCGATGCGCGCGAGGCCGTCGTGGTCGCGTACGCGGAACTGGTCGAACCCCCAGGTCCGGAGCAGCCGTTCGGCCTTCTCGACGCGGGTGAGCCGTTCCTCGGTCACCTCCAGTCCCGTGGGAATCCGCGAGGAGAGGCAGGCCATCGAGGGTTTGTCGGCCACCGAGAGGTCGTAGTGGCGGGCGATCTCCCGGACATCCTCTTTGATGATGTCGTGTTCCAGCAGCGGCGAGTAGGCGTCGAGTTCGTCGACGGCCTGGAGGCCCGGCCGGTGGCCCTCGCCGGGGTCGGAGGCGTTCGTGCCGTCACAGACGACCGGGATGCCCAGCTCGGCCGCGCGGTCGAACATCGCCGAGAGGCGCATCGACCGGCAGTGGTAACAGCGCTGGTCGTCGTTGCGGACGAAGGCGTCGCTGTCGAGTTCCGAGAACTCCACGATCTCGTGGCGGATGCCGATCTCCTCGGCGACCCGGCGGGCCTCGGTGAGTTCCTCGGCGGGGAGGGTCTCGCTTTTGGCGGTGCAGGCGACCGCGTCCTCGCCCAGTGCGTCGTGGGCGATGGCGGCGACGACGCTGGAGTCGACCCCGCCCGAGAAGGCCACGAGGACACCCTCGCGGTCGGCGAGATCCGCCCGCGCGGCCGCCAGTTTCTCCTCGACCATGGGCTCTCTTTCCGGCCCGCGAGCAAAAGGGCGTTGTCCCGCGGACTCGACGACGGTGGCTCGCTGCGGTCCTTGCTTCGCCCCGCGCGAGCCCGCGGCCCCATTCGGCCCGACTGCGCGGCAGTCGTGGCAGCATCTCAGCCAACGAATTTCACCCCGGCCAGTCACAGTCGCTTCGACAGACAGACAGCAGTCGACGGACACAGGTCCGCGAACTGGCTCGTCTCCCGGACTGTTATGGGCACCTCGGCCCGGTCGAGTTCGTCGTATCCCAGGTTACGGAAGAAGTCTCCGGCCGTCGTCGTCAGCAGGTACAGCCGTTCGACGCCCGCCGTCGTGGCACGCTCTTCCAGCGCCTCACACAGCGCCGTCCCGACGCCTGTCCCGCGTGCATCTTCCTCGACGACGACCGACCGCAGCAGGCCGTCAGTTCCGTAGGTTTCGACCCCGCCGATACCGACCCGCTCGTCACCACGGAAACAGACGTACGGAGAGAGCGCGTCGCGTCCGGGGTCGATGTCCGCGGTGGGCAGACCGTTTCGCTCCAAGAGCGACTGAATGTAGGGGCGGTCGGCGTCGGTCGCCGGTTCCAGGGTGAGGTCGTGATCGGTCATGGTGGCGTGATGTTCTCAGTCGATGACGGTCCCTTCGTGGAGGAGTTCGCCGTGCTCGAAGCGGTCGGCGCCGAGATCGGAGACGTCGACCAGCGAGGCCTCCCCGTCGACGACGAGTTCGGCGACCACCTGGCCGGTGGCGGGCGACTGCATGAACCCGTGGCCGGAGAAGCCGACGGCATTGACGAATCCCGGGCGTGTCTCCTCGATTATGGGGTGGTGGTCGGGCGTGACGGCGTAGACGCCGGCCCACCCGCGCCTGACCCGCGTCTCCGGGCCGAAGTAGTCGGCCACGTCGGCCAGCGACTCGACGACCTGGGCGGCCCACTCCAGCGACGTCGACTCGTCGACGGTGTCGGGGTCGACCTCGGGGTCCGCGTCGGCGAAGTGCCCGCCCGCGACCACGGCGCCCTCCCGCTCGGGCCGGAAGTGGGCGTCACCGTCGACGTCGACGACGAACGGTGTCGACTCCGGGACGGGCGTCGCAGGGTCGAGGACGACGAGCTTCCGCCGGCGCGGCGAGACGGGGAGATCGAGGCCGGCCATCCCGCCGACGCGGCGGGCCCACGCGCCAGCGGCGTTGACCACGTAGTCTGCTCGGACCGTCCCCTCGTCCGTCTCGACGCCGGTCACGCGCTCGCCGTCGGTGTGGACGTCGGTCACCTCGGTATCGGTGCGAATCTCGACGCCCTCTTCGCGGGCGGCGCCGACAAAGCCCTGGAGCGCGAGGTTCGGGTCCGCGAAGCCGTCGGTCGGCGAGTAGGTCGCGCCCCGGAACTGGTCGGCGTGCAGACCCGGGCAGTGTTCGGCCGCCTCCGCGGCCGTGAGGAACTCGCTTGGGACGCCCAGGCGGTTCTGTTCGACCACGTTCTCGCGGAACTGCTCGGCGGTGGACGCCTCCCGGACGAGGAACAGATAGCCCGGCCGGCGGTAGCCGATGTCGACGCCGAACGCCGCCTCGAAGTCCTCCCAGACGGCGATGCTCTCCCGGGAGAGGGCGACGCTGACCGGCGAGGAGAACTGCGCGCGGATGCCGCCGTTGGCCCGGCCCGTGTTGCCCGACCCGACGCGTGAGCGTTCCAAGACAGTCACGTCCACGCCGCGGCGCGCCAGGTAGTACGCCGACGAGACGCCGATGATGCCGCCGCCGACGACGACCGCCTCCATACACCCACGCACCGCCGGCCGGGCAAAGACGTTTCGACGGACGCTGGCGGAACGCAACGCTCTTTGAGGCGCGTGGCCCACGGGCGATAGATGCACACCGGTATCAGCGCACGCCTCGACAGGATCGGGACGGACGGGCGGTACCTGAACGTGCCGATGGACCACGGCATCACCATCGGCGCCACGGACGGCCTGCGGGACATCGAGTCGACCATCGACGCCGTGACCGCGGCGGGGGCCGACTCGGTGTTGACCCAGAAGGGACTGGCCGACCGGGTCCACCCCAACAGGAACGGCGCGGGCTACGTCGTCCACCTGAACGCCTCGACGACGCTGGGCCCCGACGCCAACGACAAGCGCCCCACAGGGACCGTCCGGGAGGCCGTCCGGGCGGGCGCCGACGCCGTCTCCTACCACATCAACGTCGGCAGCGACTCCGAACCCCGGCAGATCGAGGACCTCGCCCGGATCACCGACACCGCGGGCCAGTTCGGGGTGCCCGTCCTGGCGATGACCTACGCACGGGGGCCGGGAATCGACGAGGGCGACGCCGGGAGTCTCGCCCACGCAGTACGGCTCGGCGAGGAACTCGGCGCCGACGTCGTCAAGACCGCCTACTCCGGCGACGCCGACAGTTTCGAGCGCGTGGTCGCCGCCACCGCCTGCCCGGTCATCGCCGCCGGCGGCAGTCCACGGACCGACCGCGAGATGCTCGAACAGGTGCGGGGTGTCATCGACGCCGGCGGGGCGGGCGTCTCGATGGGCCGGTCGGTCTTCCAGCACGAGGCTCCCGGCGCGATGACCGCGGCCGTCTCCGCCATCGTCCACGACGACGCCACCGTCGAGACGGCGCTCGCTGAACTGGGGCGAGCCGAGGCGTGACCGGGACCGAAACGGGTCGATCCGTCGACGGCACCGGCGTCCCCCTGGTCACGCCCTTCGACGCCGACGGCGCGGTCGACGAGGAGCGCCTGCGGGCGGTCGCCCGGTGGGTCGCCGACGGCGGTGTCGACTTCGTGGTCCCCTGCGGTTCGAACGGCGAGGCCGAACTCATGACCCTCCAGGAGCGAGCCGAGGTGGTCCGCATCGTCGCCGACGAGGTGTCGGTGCCCGTACTCGCGGGCACGGGCCACCCCGGCTTCGTGGAGACCCGCGAGCAAACCCGCCGGGCCCGCGAGGCCGGCGCCGACGGCGCCCTGGTCGTCACGCCCTTCTACTTCTCGCACGGCCAGGAGGCGCTCCGGGCCTACTACGAGCGCCTGGCCGACGAGAGCGACATCCCCATCTATCTGTACAGCGTCCCCTCGAAGACGGGCACCGCACTCGACCCCGAGACTGTCGGCGCGCTGGCAGAGCACGACAACGTCGCGGGCATGAAAGACTCCGCGGGCGACATGGTGCGGTTCGGGCGCGAGCGGCGGGTGGCCGGCCCCGACTTCGACCTCTTCGTCGGGTCGGGGAGCCTCTACGCGACGGCACTGGACGCGGGCGCAGAGGGCGCCGTCGCCGCGCTTGCCAACGTCGTCCCCGGCCTCGCGGCCGAGGTCCGCGCCCGTCACGAGGCCGACGACCACGCCGGCGCCCGCGAACTGTGTGCGACCGCGGTGGAACTCAACGAGGCCATCACGTCCCGGCACGGCGTCCCCGCGGTGAAGGCCGCCATGCGCCACCGCGACGTCCCCGCGGGCCACGTCCGGTCGCCCCTCCAGCCACTCGACGAGGAGACGGCCGCCGAGGTGCGGACGCTCGTCGACGGGGTTGTCCAAGAGTGAGATCACGTTGGAGCAACATGCTCCAAACCATAGCAGATAGGACCGCTAACTGACAGTAGCCGAGTGCAACACTCAGAGTTTGGGTGCATCACTCGACGAACTCAGCCCCGGTGCCGGCCTCGAGCACCGTCTCACGCTCCTCCTCGGGAATTCCGGGACCATCATCTTCAACGTAGAATCCCTCCGAGAGGGTCCCGACACGCACCGTTACATCTGAACCGCCGTGGTCAACCGCGTTCCACAAGAGATTCTCAAACAGTTGTTTCAATCGGTCGCGGTCACCCCGGATTGCTCGCTCGGTCTCGACTATCAGGCTGGCATCGGTCCCCTCGAATCGCTCCCAACAGTCCTCAAGGAACCCCGGCAGAGAGACAGTCGTGTAATCAATCGCCTCGCTGCCCGCCCGAGCGAACGTCAGCAGGTCCTCGATGAGACGCTCCATCCGGGCATGTGCGGCCGAGGCATGCTCAAGATGGGGACTGTCACACGTCTCAGCGGCGAGTTCGAGTCGTGCCGAAGCGACGTTCAACGGGTTCCGCAGATCATGGCTCACCACAGAAGCGAACTGGTCGAGACGCTCGTTTTGCCGGCGCAGTTGCTCTTCGCGCTTCTTGTGCTCTGTCATATCAAACTTGTGCCCCGTGACTCCGACGATGTCGCCGTTATCCCTGACTGGGGCATAGTACGCTTCGAAGATGCCAGTGCCGATCTCGACGGTCGCAGACACTTGCTCACCGTCGAGGGCACGTTCACAGTGATCGATAATCTCTGGCCGATCAGCGTAGAGGTCAAACACTGATTGGCCAACCGCTTCCCCGGGTTCGAATCCGATACGGTCGAGTGCCTTGCCCTGCGAGCGAGTGAACACGCCGTCCTCGTCAAACGTGTAGAACACAATCGGGACGTTGTCACAGATTGTCTCGACTGCGCGTTCGAGTTCTGCCAGTTCCTGTTGGCGCTGCTTGCGCTCGGTGATGTCTGTCGAGACTGCACAGATACCGATTGGGTCACCCGCCTCATCATACAGTGGAGATCTGGCCGTGAGATTGATCTGTGTCCCCTGGTCGGTCGGAATTGCTTCTTCATATCGGCGTGTGTCTCCTGCGTCGAGAACGCGCTGGTCGTCAGCGCGGAACCTGTCGGCTACGTCCGCTGGCAGTAGATCGTAATCGGTCAGGCCGACTGCGCTGGCCTCATCATCAACACCGAGTACCTCACGACATTCCGGATTCATCAGCTGATAGCGCCCGTCAACGTCTTTGATGAAAATCGCTGCCTCGACCGTATCCAAGACTGCATTGAGTTGGCGATTGGTTTCTTGCAGATTCTGTTCCCGTTCTTTGCGCTCGGTGATATCACGGACGACGCAAATCAACCCATCATCCTCAGTAACTGTCAGCGAGATTTCCTGCGGGAACGTCGTCCCATCGTTGCGGCAGCCGAGTACTTCACCGCGCCACTCACCCCGCGCGTTGAGTGCGGGCAGCACCTCGGATTCGATACGATCGATTGTCTCCTCGTTATAACACATCCGCCATGAATTCCCGATGAACGCGTCAGGATCATCATACCCGTACACGTCCGCATGTGCCTGATTGGCGTAGATGTACTCTTCATTTTCGTCGAGGATAGCCATGCCATCCATCGACGCTTCAATTGCTTTGGCCTGTGTCTCCAAGCGTTCTTCACGTTGTTTACGGTCGCTAATGTCTCTTACATGGGCGAGAAATCGGGTGTCACCGCCTCTATCGAGACGAGTGATCCACACCTCAACGGGGACCGTCGATCCATCGGCGCGTTGATATTCACCCTCGATAGTGATGAGTGATTCCGGTTCTGTCTCAGCCCACAACTCGTGCAGTCGCTCCTTGGAGACGCCGACTTCGATGTCAGAGACAGACAGAGAGACTAATTCGTCGTGCGCGTAGCCGAGGTGCTCGGCCAGCGTCTCATTAACATCTAGAATGGAGCCGTCTTCGTCGTGGATGACGATCCCATTGGGTGCGTTGTCGAACTGCGCGCGCAGGCGCTCGCGGGCCCGCTCAAGCTCGCGCTCGCGGTCTTTGCGCTCGGTGATATCAGTGTAGATAGCGAATCCACCCTTTCCGCCATCGTAGGCAGCGTTTTGTAAGAGAAACCCACGAGTGCCATCAGCAGTCTCGCGGATGACTTCTTTCGAGTTGAGGGAACCGCCGGTTTGGACGTGTCGATTGATCTGTGCGGCTTGGTCAGTCCGGTTCTCAGGGACGATCAGTGTGTCAAGAGACTCACCGATGATGTCGTCGGCATCGTAGCCGAATACCTCCTCAAACGCCGGATTGACGCAGTGGATGATTGGTTCGTCATCTTTGTATTCGACCTCAACCGTTGCTTGCGAAAGTCGTTCAAAGAGGGTTCGGAAGCGTTTGCGTTCTTCTTGGAGTCGGTCCTCAGCACGGACCTGTTCTACAGCGTTGGTGATGCGGTTGGCCAAGAGTTCAAACTGGTCGGTCCCTGAGCGTTTCTGAAGATAGTCGGTCACACCAGCTGAAATGGCCTCACTGGCGACTTCTTCACTGCCCTTCCCAGTAAAGAGGATGAACGGTAGATCAGGGTGTTCTTTGCGGACAGCTTCAAGGAAATCAATTCCATCCATCCGCGGCATGTCGTAGTCAGCGATGATGCAATCATAGTCGGTCGCCGCCAGCATGGTAAGGCCCTCGTCGGGAGAAGTGGTGGTGTCGATAGTGAATCGGTCACGATGGCGTTCAAGACAGGTTGCGGTCAAATCCGCGAAATCTGGTTCATCATCAACGTGGAGAAGTCGGATCCGACCGGACATGTTAGCACCACAGTGCTCTGCTCACAAAAAGAGGTTATCATTCCTCCCGGCCATTCTCAATCAACAACCTCCGTCACATGAGCCTGAAGCCTGAAGCGAAGGGTGAAGTCAGGAGACCTGTTATTCGTATGACCCGTTCATATCGGGTCCGGATGCTGTCGTGCGTTCCTGGTCCCGTCACCCGCGTCGGACAGGCCCGCGGGCGCCGGCGGGTGTGGCGTGGTGTGTGTCGACACGCGAGACTTATACGACGGGCGACCGTTCGGACAGGGGATGACCGACGAGACATTCAGGGAACCGGCGGACACAGACGAAGACTGGGTGGACGTCCGGATGACCGACCCGGCGGCCTCCGAGTGGGAGGTCGACGTCGTCGTCGTCGAGGGAGAGGTCGAGTACGTGGACCTCCGGGTCCGGCCCGACATCCTCGGCGACTTCGTCGCGTGCCTGGTCGAGGACGTCGGCACCGACCGCGCGGCCCGCGTCCTCGCGACCGCGGCCGACCGGCGGGGCGTCGGTATCGAGGCCGGCGACCGGCCAGTCGACGATGGTGGGGACGAGGCGACGGCCGAGACCGACGTGGAGCGCGAAGACGACGCAAGCGAGAGCGAGCGGGCGGCCGAGAGCGAGCGGCGGGACGGTTCGGCGTAACCGAGTCGACCGGGCGGTCGTTCACTGGCCCTCGTCGTCGGCCGGGCCGTTGACGACGGCAGTCTCGAATCCGTCGTCGGTGACACCGACAGCGGCGGCACAGACGGCGTGGTCGAACTCGTGGTCGTAAAGCTCGCGGGCGGCACCGGGGGCGTCGCCAGCCGCCAGCGGGAACGGTTCGGGGCTGTCCCGCTCGTAGGTCGCCACGAGCGTCTCTCCGTCGACGGCCTCGACGAGGAGCGCGTCACGGCGGACGATACCCACGAGGGCGCCGTCCCCGTCGGCGGGGGCGGTCGGGTCCTCAGCGAGGCCGACGATCCCGGCGATCCGGGGGGTGTCGTAGTCGTCTTTCTCGAAATCCAGTGCGAGGAGCGACTCGGCCAGCGCGTCCCGGGCGGGGTAGCCAAGCGCGAGTTTCTCGGCGATGGGGTCGACGTGCGAGCCGTTGCCGAGCACGGCGCCGCGGTCGGTGAGACGGACGCAGTTGTAGGCGATGTAGGGGTTGTCCGTCTCCGGGGCGTCGGCGGTGGGCCCGACGGTGACCGTGTCCTCGCGTTCGATTGCGCGGCGGTTCGGGAACGACCGCGAGGAGACGCGGTAGGCACCGAGTTCGGGGCCGACGACGAGAAAGCGGCCGACGTACATGGGCGGGGCTGGTCGGCGGGCGGGTATGTAGGTGTCGATCACTCGACGAACTTCCCGCCGGCACGCGACCAGTCCCAGGACTGGTACCGCACCCGGGGGGCCGCGTCGGCGGGGATGACGTCGTACGCCCGGAGGAGTCGTCGACCGCGTCGGGATCGTAGGCCCGGATCGCCGGACAGCTGGCCGCCCCGCAGTTCAGGGCGAAGTGGAGCCGCGGGTCCAGTTCGTCGAGGCGGTACAGCACCTCGAAGGTGTCGACCAACAGGCGGGGCAGGTGCCCCAGGCCGTACTTCGAACGCCCGCGGAGGATGCCCTGTTCGATGTCGTCCAGCGACAGGCCCGTGCCGGCGACGGTGAGACAGCGAGCGCCGAAAAAGCGCACGAACCGCAGCGAACTCTCGTAGAGCCCCGGCCGCTCGGCGAGGAGGCGCTGGGTGCCCGCGTTGTAGCAGTTCAGCCAGAACGAAAGCGCCGTGTCGTGGTCCTCCCGGACCCGGCGCAGGTCGGCCTCGTCGAAATCCGCGAGCGCCGCGAGGTAGGGGTCCGGGTCGTCGCCGGTCCTGTAGGCGACCAGCAACTCCTGGGCGGCCTCGGTCGGGCTCAGGTCCGGAATCCCGGCCGTCGCCGTCGACTGCTCGGACGTGTCGCCGCTGGCGTCCGCGTCGGCGTCGGTCACGGCTGTGGCCATGTTCGAGACGTCGGCCGGACGGGAAAAAAGGGTTCCCCGCGCTGGTGGAATCGGTGCATAGGCCGCCACGGCGACGGACTTGGCAGCGAGCGTACACACGCGGGGTAGCTTTACGCCGGGAACGTCCTTCGCCGGGTCCATGAGTAGTGACTCGGACGTGGAGTCGCTCGCGGAGACGACGAGTCTCTGTCCGGACTGCCTGGAGCGGGTCCCCGGCCGGTACGAGGCCCGCGACGGCGCGGTGTATCTCACCCGGACCTGCCCTGACCACGGGCGTGCCAGCCGGGAGGTGTGGGGGTCGCTCGACCACTGGGAGTGGGCGGCCGACCTCGACCCCGAGTACGGCGCCGACGGCGACCTCACGGTAGAGGGCGACCACGCCTGTCTCGCGGTCGTCGAGGTGACACAGGACTGCAACCTCTCGTGTTCGTACTGCTTCGCGGGGTCGGGCCCCGGCGGGAAACAGCGGGCCTTCGAGGACATCGTCGCACTGCTGGAGGTCGTCAAGGACGAGGCCGGGACGCGACCCATCCAGTTCTCGGGCGGCGAACCCACCGTCCGCGACGACCTGCCCGACCTCGTCGAGCACGCCGCCGAGATGGGGTTCGACCACGTTCAGGTCAACACCAACGGCATCCGACACCTACGAGGCGTTGCGCGAGGTGGACCTCGTCGACGAGAAACACGCCGCCATCGAGGCCTGCCGCGCGGCCGACCTGCCGGTCGTGCTCGTCCCGACGGTCGTCCCCGGCGTCGACGAACTCGGCGACATCGTCCGCTTTGGCCTCGACAACGCCGACGTCGTCGAATCCATCAACTTCCAGCCGGTCGCACACTTCGGGCGTTTCGACGACCACGGCAACGCCGAGCGGTTCCCCTTAGACGAGGTGGCCCGACGCCTGGCCGCCCAACTGGAGGGGTTCGACGCCCGCGACATGCTCCCCGTGCCCTGCTGTTCGTCGTACTGCCAGATGGCGACGGCACTGCTCCCCCGCGCGGACGGCCCCGTCGCGCTCACGTCGTTCCTCGACGACGCGCTGTGGGAGTCGGTCTCGGGCATGGTCGACGAGCGCGACTGGATGGAACTGCTCGCGAACACGACCGCCGGCCGGGCGAAAGCCTGCACCTCGGCCGACTGCTACTGTGGGCCCGAGTTCACCGGGGACGGACTCGACGACCTCGGAGATATCCCGACGGCCGGGCCGGGCGGACCGCTGGACCTGCTGGCGATGCGCGACGAACTCCAGTCGACGGTCGACTACGAGGGGCTGCTCCCGGCGCTGGGCGAGCAGGGCCAGCAGGCGCTCGCGGGGATCGAGGAATTGGAGAGTGCCGTCGAGGACGGCGACGTGGGGTACGTCTCGCTGGTCGCGACGGTCGAGGGGTGACACTCGCTACTGTATTTCAACTTTTAGTTTCGCTGTGTGGCAGTGGTTGAAGGGATTGCCGTGCGTGGCTGTGGCCATGCGGACGACGGAAGTGGAGTGTTTAGAGGCGTTGCGGGAGGCCGCCGAGCGGTTGGGGGAATCGCCGACGAAGGCGGCCTACGAGGACCTCGGGTTGACACCTGCCTCGGCGACGATCATCCGTGTCGTGGGTGGCTGGAACGCGAGTGCAACCAAAACCAGACAGCGTCACACTCCCGGACGGGATGGAGTGGGAAGAACTGTCGGTCGACCAGCGCTGGCACTACCGGAACGTCGAGCGGAACACCGAACGCACGCTCGCACGGCGGGCACGCCTCCGGGCGTGGGCCAACGACCGCAAGCGAGAGCGGGGTTGTCTGGTCTGTGGTGAGACCGACCCGGCGTGTCTCGACTTTCACCATCCCGACGAGGAGTCGAAAGAGATGGCGGTGACGGAGATGATCACGTACGGACACGGTCGGAAGCGTCTCGGCGAAGAAATGGCGAAATGCGAGGTTCTCTGTGCCAACTGTCACCGGGTGGAACACCACGGGAACGGACGGGACGAGAAACGCCAGCACCTTCGGGCGTGGCTGGACGAGCACAAAGCGACCGCTGGCTGTTCGCGCTGTGCGGAGAGTGATCCGCGCTGCCTGGTGTTCCACCATGTCGACGACAAGAGAGCGTCCATCTCCGAACTCGTCGCGAACTGCCGTCCGAGAGACGAGATCGAAGCCGAACTCCAGCGATGTGTCGTCCTCTGCGCGAATTGCCACCGGAAGGAACACTTCGAACCACCGGACCGAGAGCGGACTGCTGGCGAGCGGTTACGACAATCATAAGTGTGGCCGTCGATTACTACCCGCCGCACAGTCCCGTGGTGTAGTGGCCAATCATAAAGCCTTCTGGGGGCTTTGACGCTGGTTCGAATCCAGCCGGGACTATTCTCCGCGGTTCGAATCCGTCCGGACGTGGGTATGGAGAGCCCAGCGAGGGCGACCGTTGAGGCGAGGTTTCGCGACCCAGCGTGTCCGTAGTCCACCGCTCGTGGCCTCGCGAGGTGCTTTCAGCGCGGGACGTGGGTCTGGCCCTTCAGGCGTGTACGAGCAGGCAAGCGCGCCAGCGAAAAGGCATTCCCCGGCCGGTACCGCCCGCCTGATAGTGATTAGTGCGAGTCTTTACCGCCCGGTGAAGCGAGACGGGAGTTACGCGCCGCGAAACACCGAACGCTGTGACACGACCACGAAAATTATCGCACTAATCACTATGAGACGGATTGCCGTCGCTACTCGTGGATCGAATCGTGGTCGAGCAACTCCCGGTCCAGTCCCTCGGGTATCTGGTCGTAGGTGATGACCTCCAGCAGATTGCCGTCCGGGTCGAGGAAGTAGAACCCCTCGAACTCGCCCCAGTCGTAGGGGCCCTGTTTCGGGAACTGGCCATCGAGATCGGCACGGAGGCGTTCGTACTCCTCGCGGTCGGTCTCGAAGGCGATATGTGCCTTATCGAGCGGGTGGGAGAGGTCGGTTTCGTGCCAGTTCTCGGCCCGACCCGTCGCCGCCAGCGTGAGAACGGTCTCGCCGACGCTGAACATCGCGTGTGGGCCCTCGAAGTCCTCGGGCGGACGCAACACTTCGAGCCCGAGGTCCTCGCGATAGAACTCGTAACACGCCTCGAGGCAGTCGACATCGACATTGATGTGGTCGATCCCGTCCATGGCGGGCGCTCTCGTGCCCCGTGTATATACTTTCCCGGCGGCCGGCGGGCGAGGGGTGGGCTCACCACCGTCCCCTCCCCCGGTCGTCGATTCCCCGTCGAACGTCCGACTCGTTTTTATTACCGTGGCGATCGATCCCTAATACCATGCGACACGCCGAGGGACCGCTACTGACCGTCGACGTCGGAGAACGGGAGGCACGAACCGAGCGGGTAGATAGCGTGCTCGAAGCGTTCGTCGGCGGACGCGGGGCGGGGACGCGACTGGCCTTCGATCGGGTTCCCTTCGGGGCCGACCCACTGGGACCCGAGAACCGACTCGTCTTCACCGCTGGGCCGCTCCAGGCCTCCACGACGAGTTTCACCGGGCGGATGAACTGCACAGGCCTCTCGCCGCTCACGGATGGATTGCTGTCCTCGAACGCCGGCGGGTTCCTCTCGCGGAA
>PXSG01000015.1:0-1173 GCA_003023485.1 Halobacteriales archaeon SW_10_68_16 | reverse complement strand
ACGACGGAGTGGAGTTCGAGGCGGTCCCCGAACTGGAGAACGCGCTCGTCTCGGAGGGCACCGAGTACGCCGAGCGCGAGTACGGTCTCGGGTCGGACGCCGTTGCCTGTATCGGGCCGGCCGGCGAGAACGTAGTGCGCTTCGCCTCGATCGTGACGAGCAATCACCGGACGTTCGGCCGGGGCGGTCTCGGCGCGGTCATGGGCGCGAAAAACGTCAAGTTGCTTACCGTCGCCGGCGAAAGCGAACGGGAGGGCGAGTTCCCCGAGCAGGCGATGGAGGTCGGGGAGGAGATCCATCGGGAGGCCGCGACGTCCGATCACGCGCTGAAACGCCAAGGAACCGCGGGACTGACGGACTTCGCGAATCAGGTGGGGGCGCTCCCGACTCGGTATTTCGCCGAGACCTCTTTCGAGAACGCAGGGGAGATCAACGGCGACCGTATCGAGGCAAAGAAGCACAGGAAAGGCACCTGCTCGCAGTGTGCGTTCGCGTGTAAGCTCCCGACCCGGGACGATTCCAGTGGACTAGAGACCGAAGGCCCCGAGTTCGAGACGGTGATGGCCTTCGGCTCGAACGCGGGCCTCACTGACGTAGTAGACGTGATGGGCGCGAACGATCTCTGTGACGAGTTCGGGATGGACACCATCTCCTGTGGGGATACCGTTTCAGCCTACCTCGCGAGCGAGGACGCCTTCGGCGACGGCGAACTCGTTCACGAAACGATCCGAAAGATCGCCCACCGGGAGGGCATCGGCGACACCCTCGCCGAGGGAATCGCGCGCTGTCACGCGGAGCTGGGCGTCCGGGACTGGACGATGAAAGGCATGGAGTTCGCCGCTCACGACGGCCGCGCGCTGAACGGCCAGGGACTGGCCTTCGCGACCGCCAATCGGGGGGCCGATCACCTCTATGGTAGTATGTACGTCTACGAGTACCCCTTCGTCCCCGAGGAGGAAGCGCTCGATCCCGACGGTCTGAACGGCAAGGCGGGGGTACTCGCCGACAGCGAGAATCACAATGCGGTGCTCGATTCGGCAATCTTGTGCAAATTCTCCCGTGACGTCCTCACCGACGAGCGGCTGGCCGGCCTGCTCGACGCCGATCTCGATACGCTGGACGCACTCGGCGCGCGGATCGTCGACCTCGAACGCGCTTTTAACAACCGACGCG
>PXSG01000014.1 GCA_003023485.1 Halobacteriales archaeon SW_10_68_16 | reverse complement strand
GAATGAGCGCCAGCGACGCTCATTCAGCGAAACTTATCGTGAATTGAGACGTATCTCCCGGTTCACGGACTGACTCCTCTTCGTAAGGCGTGAGTCATCGTGAACCGGCCCGGATAATAAGAGTATCCTGACCAATTCTTTCTTTTCAAACTCTATCTGGTTGATTTTATCCTCTGATACTGAGTTATGGGTAAGAGACAGCCCTTTAGGGCGGGGAGGATGTCACAGCTACTCCCGCGGCCGGTCGCGGGAGACCAGAAAGCCGACACAATCCATAGCCACTTGCCACACCTGTCGAATGACGATCCTGATGTCGAACCAGAACGACCGTCTGCGGATGTACTCGATGTCGTAGCGCAGTTTCTCGTCGGGATCGTGGCCGGTGGCGCCGTTGATCTGGGCGAGCCCAGTCAACCCGGGTTTGACGAACCACCGACTGCGCCACTCGGACGCGTCGATTTCCATCTCCGTGTCCAGTTCCGGCCGTTCGGGGCGCGGGCCAACGACACTCATGTCACCCACGAGGATCGACCACAGTTGCGGGATTTCGTCCAAGTGCGTCTTCCGGAGAATCCGCCCGACACGCGTCACGCGGGGGTCGTACCCCCCATCGTCCTCCTCGGAGAGTTTCACCCCGGTCTCGGCTTCTGCGTCCGGGACCATGCTCCGGAACTTGTACACGGTAACGGTTTCGCCGAACTCGGCGGTGCGATCCTGGCTGTACAGGACCGGTCCCGGACTGTCGAGTTTGATCGCGGCGGCGATGACTGCCATCACGGGTGACAGCACGAGCAACCCCAGGCCCGCAAACGCTACGTCGAAGGCGCGCTTGACGACGTAGTCCTGCCAGTCCCAGGGTTCGAGATCGACTTCGAGCAGGTCACCGCCCGCCCGCTCGGCGGTCAGGACGTCGTCGGCGTGGTCGCGGTGGACCATCGCCGTGACGCCGTGTTCGGCACACGCGTCGAGCGCGCCGAAAAACTCACCGCGGTCGGTTTCGGCGAACGCGAGCAACGCCGTGTCGACGTCGTGTTCCACGAGTATCTCGTCAAGTCGCGAGAGACCGCCCAGCGGTGTCAGGTCGTCCAGTCGCGGTTCCACCATCCCACCATCGGCAGCGCTAACCCGAGCAGCGTCCGCGCCACCCATGGCCACGTACGACGACGGCGGTGAAACATGCCCCAGCACGGTCGTGTCGGTCGCAGCGAGGATGTCTCGCATCGTTTCCGGATCGTCGCCGACGAGGACCGCCCGGGACGTCCGTGTCGGCTGGCGGCGGATGAACAGGAACCACGCCGGCAAGAATACAAGCAAGACGACCGTCGCGAGCATCAACGTACTCCGGGGGAGTCGGTGACTCCACTTGAAGTACCCCAGCGCAGCCAGGCCGATCATCGCCAGCAGAATGCGCTTCTGTGTCAGGAGGATCGTATCGAGGATGCGCCGGGGTCGGGGTTTGTAGAGGGGCCACATCGTCGCCACCACCACGAGGACCGTCGTCGAGATAGCCAGCGACAGGGAAC
The DNA here is from genome assembly GCA_003023485.1 of Halobacteriales archaeon SW_10_68_16. Next base: position 7,694 of record PXSG01000014.1, on the reverse strand, counting down.
TCCCAGCAAGGACGACGGGTGCGGGATTGCCGAAGAAGGGAACGAGGGCGAACGTCTCCTGCACTACTGGAAGGTTGGCGGCGAGCACGGCAGCGGTGGTCAGGACAGCCGTGCCTAGGATGCCCGTCAAACGATACCGCCGACCGGACGCCATCGTCTTTATAGAGATATACGCCTGATATAAATCCTGTGACACTGGGCGGCCCGTTTCGAGGTCCCCGGCGCGGTCGCTTCAGCAGATGCAGTCGTGTGCCCGACCGGCGAGCTTCGGGATGTGGTTGTGCATGCACTCGGCGTATTTCAGCATCGCTTTGGCCTGCTCCGCGGTCGCGCGCTCCTGTTGGTAGTACGTCCCGTTGCGGTGGTTCTGCCAGAGTTCGACGAGTTCGTCTTTCGTCGTCTCGGAGAACGCGCCAGCCCGCACTCCGTACTCGAATGCGTCCTCGTGGTTCATCAGTTCGTCCGTCTCCGCGAGCCCTTAATGCCGTCCAAGACGCGACACGCCTTCCGCAGCTGCAGGAGCGCGTCGCCGTCTACGTCCAGTCCCGGTTCCACGGTGCCGCGTTGGGTGAACGCTGCCACGGCGGCACTCAACTCGTCGCTGCATGGATCCTCTCTATTCATCGTTGATCACCTCCGCGGCGTCGGCCTCACCCAGCACCACGTCCTTCACGCGCCCCAACGCGTCGGAGTCCTCGATCATGACGCCCTCGGCCAAGACTTGTTCGATGCCGTCGTTCGCCTCGCCGTGACTCACTGCCGACTCCACTGACTCGACCAGCACCTCGAATTCGTACCGATGCCCCTCGTCGCCGAATCGCCGCTCGCCGAGTTCGACGGCGATGTCGGTCGCTGTGCGTCGTGCCTGCAGGAGATCGTCACCGTCGATCAGTACCCAGACGTCGATGTCGCTTCGGCGGTCGGCCTCGCCACGGGCGACGCTCCCGAACACGACCAGTGCCGAAAACGACGGGACCTCCTCACGAGCCCGTTCGACGAACGCCCGGACCGGTTCGCGGAATTCGTCTTGCGGCAGCGCGAACAGCGGCTCGTCCGGAATCGTCACCCGCTCGCGGTTTATCCGCACGCGCTTGCTGCGTCCGCTCTCGTCGACGCACACGAGTCCCAACTGCCGGAGCAGCTCGACCGCACGCGTCGTCGTCTTCGAACCGTTGTCCGTGATGTCGCGGAGTCGCCGCACGGAGAACTCCCGGAACGGGTTGCGGATCAAGAGTTCGAGCACGTCCTCCATCGCCCCGTACCTGAACACCTGCTCCTCGCCGAACGGGAAGGAGACGTGGAGCCCCACTGATTGTTCACCGATAGTGTCCATATACACTTTTGGTGTCCGATAGATGAAAAACATTTCGCCCGGTTGATCCTGCCCACCGGTACCGGGGCGACGACCGTGTTGCGCTACAAGATATGACAAAGAGGAAATATTATCCGAACATCTGGCGCATCATCGGGTGCATCTCCATGAGCTGCTCTTCGGCGATCTCCTCGTACATCTTGTAGGTGATCGACACGGTCAGCAGCAGCCCAGTCCCGGAGACGCCACCGATGGTCCCGAGGATGTTGGCCATCACGGCGAGCAACCCAACAAGTGCGCCACCGATCACCGTCACCTGCGGGATGTACTGTTCCAGCACCCGCTCGATACTGCGGACGTTCTGTCGGAAGCCGGGGATCTGCATCCCGGAGTTGTGGATCTGCTGGGCCGTCGCGTCGGGCCCCATATCGGTCGTCTCGACCCAGAAGATGGCGAAGATGGCGCCGCCGACGACCATGATCGTCAGATCCACACCGGTCCGGATGGCGAGTTGCCAGGCCGGGTCGGTCAACTGATAGAGGGGCGTCTGGATCGGCGCCAGATAGTAAAACAGCCCGCCCGTGGGCTGGCCCTGCTGGTAGGTGCCCAGCCAGGCCGGCATCGACCCGAGCTGGGCGTCCATGATGCGCCCGATGAACTGGATGTTGGCCTGCAGCGCCCGCACCAGAATCATCGGCAGGACGCTCGCGTAGATGAGCTTTACGGGGTACCGTCCGCGGGCGCCTTTCACCCGGGCGTTCGAGAGTGGAATCTCGACGCGGACGCTCTCGGCGTAGACGACCGTCACGAAGATGGCGATCGTCGTCAGGATGGGGATGATGTTTCCGACCCCCAACAGTAGCGCCTCGACGCCGGAGGGAGTCAGGATCGGGGGGATGGGCTCGTTGCCGAGCAACACGGCGACCCAGGTCGGGACGATTCCCCGGTCGACACCGAGTCCGGGAATCGCGACGAGCCCGCCGATCAGGCGCTGGGAGACACCGGCGATGATGAACAGCCCGACCCCGGAGCCGACGCCCCACTTGCTGACGACCTCGTCCATGTAGAGGATGAGAATCCCGCCCATGAACACCTGGAGGAACATCAGCCACTGGACGCCGGCCAGGCCGATGCCGAGCGACTGGGCCACCTGTGGACTGGGCGGGAGGAACTCGCCGGCGAAGACCATCGGCAGGGCGGGCAGGGCCGACATCACGATCACCAGGAGCTTCTGAAGCCCCTGGTAGAGCACCTGGTCGCGGGGGTTGTTCTGCGTGTCGAGACCGAGCAGGTCGGCACCGCCGAGCAACTGGAGGACGATGCTCGCCGTGACGATGGGACCGATCCCGAGTTGCAGGATGGTCCCCTGGCCGCCGGCGAGGATCGACCGGAACTGCCCGAACGCTTCGTTTCCCTGGCCCTGGAGGCCGAAGAGGAAGACGTTCGTCAGGAAGAAGTAGAGCACGAGGATGCCGGCCGTCCACCCGAGCTTGCGCTTGAACGGGACGTGGCGCTCGGGCCGGCGGACCGCGGGCATCCGCGTGAGCACCGGTTCGGCGGTGTCCTTCCAGCTCATTCTGTGTCGTCTGTCTCGCCCTCGGTCGTATCGGTCTTTCGCTTCTCCGCGCGGTCGCTGAGCTGTGCGTCGCCCCCGGCCTCGACGAGCTTCTCACGGGCACTCGCCGAGAACGCGTCGGCGACCACGTTCAGCGCCGAGCGCACCTGCCCCGTCCCCAGCACCTTCACTGCGTCGGCCTCGTGGCCGTCCTCGACGACGTCGCGGGCGTCGATCCGGTAGCTCTCGTCGGTCTCCTCGGCGACGCCCTCCGCGGCCAGCAGCGGCGCGTCCTCGTCGAGTTTCCGGACGCTGACGGTCAGCACCTCGTCTTTGACCTTCTCCGGGCGGGTGAAGCCGTGCTTGCCAAGCGGCTCGTAGTTGTGCATCTCGTGTTTGTCACGCCCGGCGGCGCCGCGGCCGCCCCGATGGCCGGCCCCGCGGCGGTTCTTGTGCGTGCCGCCGCCGTGGGTGCGCGAGCCGCGCTGGCGTTTCTTCTTGTCCGTCATCGCATCGCCTCCAGCAGTGCGTCGATCTCCTCGGTGCTGTGCTTGCCGAGTTCGCCGCCCTCCCTGACGGGGTGTTTGATGCCGTCGTGGCCACCCCGGGGCGGGTGCAGGCGCAGCGTCGGCGAGAGCCCCTGCTCCTGAAGAGTGGTCTCCTCCTCAAGCAGCGCCGCGGCCAGCGCGGAGACGTCGTCGTAGTCGGTGTGCTCGGCGACCCACTCGTCTGTGATGTCAGCACTCCCTTCGGCCGGCTCGCCACGCTGGCGAACCAGGAGTTCGACCGTCTCCTGGCTGGGTTCGCCGACGGCCACGAAGTCGTTGACCTTCGTCACCATGCCCTCGTAGGCCGGCGTCTCCGGGACGAAGGTGGCGTGGTTGACCCGCGTGAGGTTCAACATTTCGAGCGTGTCGAGTACCTCGCTTTCGACGTTGACCTCGCCGCGCAACTGAATGAGTACCTTTGTCATAGTAGTGCAGCGCGGAAACCCACGGCTGCAGGCGTGGGAGAAAGCGCGTTGGATGCGCTCTCGGCCACCGCGCGTTGGCCGTTCGTCGGTTTCGGGTCAGTGCATTTATGATGTTTTAGTGACTGCCAAACTGGCCCGTTCGCACGGGCTGCCGTAGTCCGGCCCCGAACTCGGGAGCCGTTGACGGATGCCGCTCCCACCGATGAGAGGAGGGACGTTCCGAACCTGCCCGTCGAGGCAGGGTACACCTGGTGCTGACCGCCAGCTGGCGGGTGAGAAATCCCCTGCTCACTCTCGGGGTGACGTGCCCGAGGCTCACCGGGAATTAAAGCGGTGTGAGCCAACCCATCGCGTCCCACCGCGGGTCGCGACAGTGCTTCCCCATGGGCCAGTGGTTGCGCGTGTAACCCGCCTACGAGGTGTCGAGTCATGGGCTGAAACCCCTCCAGGGGAATGCCCATGGCTTCAGTCGTGGGTAGCATTACTCGATCACCTCGCGTTTCTCCCAGGTCTCCTGGGGGACCCGGGCCTCGGCCGTGTTCTGGAGGGCGTTGAACGTCGCCTTCGCGAAGTTGACCGTCGTGCGGGTGTTGCCGCTACTGCGCGTCCAGATGTCCTCGATGCCGGCCAGTTCGAGCACCTTGCGGACGGTCTCCCCGCCCGCGAGGCCGAGCCCGCGCGGAGCCGGCCGCAACTCGACCTCGACGCTGCCCGCCTTGCCGGTCGTCCGGAGTGCGACGGTGTGGGGGCGCCCACAGCCACACTCCCAGGACCCACAGCCACGGGAGACGTCGATGAGGTTGAGCTTGCCGATCTCGATGGCTTTCTGGATGGCGCCGCCGACCTGGTCGTCACGACCTTCGGCGTAGCCGACGAGGCCGTTGCGGTTGCCCACGACCACGACACAGCGGAACTTCACCCGCCGGCCAGAGTCGGTCATCCGCTGGACCATGTTGATATCGAGCACCTCGTCCTCCAGGTCGGGGACGAGCTGGTCCACTATTTCGGGTTCCTTCAGCGGTAATCCGGCGTTCAGCGCGTCGCGCATCGAGTCGATTTCGCCGTCGGCGACCCGCTTGCCGAGTCGCGTCTGGGGAACCCATCCGTCCTCGCTCATAGGCTCTCACCCATTAGTGTCTCTCGCATCTCGTCGAAGTGTTCGGGGAGGTCCGCCGCGTCGAAATCGCCGCTGTACAGCGGCTCCTCGCGCTGTTCGGCGTACTCGGCGATGTGCTCGCCGCGCGTGCGCGACCAGTCCGCGAGGACGTCGTCGTTGTGCGGAACCTCCAGTCCGGCGTCGATTGCTCCTTCCTGTACTGCGAATACCTTGCTCCCCGGTGTCGGGGAGTTCAGGCCGATGTCCAGCACCGCCTCCTCGAGGTCTGCCTCGATGGCGCGCAGGCCGGCCAGGAGGCCGGTCAGGTACGCCGCGGGCATGTTGGCCGTCGGGGCCTCCCAGTCAAAGTCGCGCAAATCGCCCGAGTGGGCGCTCGCGACCGTCCGGTCGCCCTGGGGGCCCGTGACCACCAGCTGCACCCTGACGTGCTTGTTGCTCGTGCGAGCAACGAGGCGTGGTTTGCCGGATTTCAGCAGGCGCAACCGTTGGTGGTAATCGGTTCGGGCCTCGCGGCGGCGCCGCATCGGCACCGTGTAGCGTGGTCCACTAGCCATTGTTCTCTCCGTAGTCGTTGTCGTCCATGAATCGTTGCAGGTCCGCGACGGAGTCGAACTCGCCGCCGCCGGCCTTGTCGTACAGATCACGGTAGGCCGACCGCGAGAGGTCGCCGTCGTCGCGGAGGTCGCGCAGGTACTCCCGCTGGGCGCGAATCCTCGATTGCCAGTTCCCTTTGGGGTCCTGCCGGCCGCCGGCTTTCCCCTTCCGGGAGCCGGGACCTTTCTGGTGGCCGTAGGAACGCTTCCGCTGGCGCTCCCGGGCCCGCCCTCGCGAGTTGCCCGAGGGCTCCTCGACGCGGATGAGGCCGTCGTCGACGAGTTCGCGGATGTCCGCGCGGGTGATCGCCTCGGCGATCTCGCCCTGGGCGTCGGGGTCGAACCAGACCTTGTTCTTCCCCACGTCCAGCACCTCCGAGGCCAGTCGCTTCTGGGCGCTTAAGTCCGTCATTCGGTCTCCACCTCCTCGTAGGTCGGGTTGAGCACGCGGATACCCCGGTCCTCGGCGGACTCCTCGATGGCTTCGCGCTTGCGGCCGCCGACCTTCGAGGCGATGCGAACCGCCTGCGTGTCGCCGTCCACGCCTTCGAGGTCGTCGGCGTTGTGGACATACACCTCCTCGAAGCCCGAGGGGTGCAGCCCCCTGACCTCTTCGGGCGTCCGGAAGCCCGCCTCGACGGTGTCGCCCTTGCCCTTGATTCCGCGGCGCTGTTTCGAGAGGTTCCCGCGCGGGCGGCGCCACGAAGTGGGGACGCGTTTCTTCTTGTGGTGGTCCTGGCGGTTGAACGCCGGCTTGTCCTGACGTCGCCGCTGGGCAAGCAGGCGCTCTTTCACCTCGCCCAAGTCGGGCGTCTTCTCGACCAGCCCGCGTGGCTGGAGTTCGGTCTCGACGTCCGCTTCGGGTTCCGGCGGCGCTTCTTCCTCGACTTCGGCCTCGACTTCCTCGGAGACGTCTACGTCGCCGACGTCGGCCTTGATGCGGGCCGCAAGCGCCATGCCGATGCCCTCGACGTCGGCCAGCTGGTCCTGGCTCGCGCCGCGGACGTGGTCGACCGTCTCATAGCCGGCCTCGCGCAGCGCGTCGGCCGTATCCTCGCTGACGCCGCTGATGTCGGTCAGGTCCTCTGGACCCTCGTCTTCCGCTTCTTCCTCGGCAGCCTCAGCCGCCTCGGCAGCTTCGTCGGCGCTCTCGGATTCAGGTGCGTCTTCATCGCTGACCTCGACGTCGGCGTCGGTGTCCTCGGAGACGTCTACGTCGCCGACGTCGGCCTTGATTCGGGCCGCCAGCGCGGTGCTGACGCCTTCGAGGGCGGTGAGGTCGTCCTGGTCCGCTTCCCGGAGGTCCGTCACCGACTCGTAGCCGGCCTCCCGCAGCGCGTCGGCGGTCTCCTCGCTGACGCCGCCGATCTCCGTCAGACTCTCGGCGTCTGCTTCCTCGTCGCTCTCGTCCGTGTCGGCCTCTTCGACCGCTTCGTCTTCGGGTTCGTCCTCAGCCATCAGGCTCCACCTCGGTTCGGTTTGCTGGTGATGTAGACGCCGTCCTGGAAGACGCGGACGTCCTTGTCCTGGACGCGCGTCAACTGTTCGATGTCGGCGGCGGTCTGGCCGACGTCCTCGATGTTCGGTCCGCGCAGGATCACGCGTTCCTCCTGTACCTCGACCTCGGTGTCGCCGTGGATTGGGGTCCGTCGCGGAGCGCGCTCGCCGAGGAAGTTCTCGATGACGACCTCGTCGCCCTCGACGGTGACCTGCATCGGGAAGTGGGAGTAGAAGACCTCCATCTCGTAGGCCCAGCCCTCGGTCACGCCGTGGAGCATGTTCCTGACGTGGCTCTCGAAGGTCCCCAGCGTCGACATGGTCTTCGCGTCCTCGTTGTCGCTCTCGATGACGACCGCGTCGACGGTGTCACCGTCTCCACTCCGTTCCGGCGTCGCCGGAACGCTCTCGACGGCGACCGAGACGTCGGGGTACCAGAGGCGCCGCGTCACGCTGCCGTTCGGTCCCTCGACGGTGAGCTCGAGGTGGTTGACCTCGGCGCTCACCTCGTCCGGTATCTGGAGTGCTGTTCGTGTCATTAGTATACGTATGCGATGACCTGGCCGCCCACGCCCTCCTTTCGGGCCTCGTAGTGGCTCATGATGCCATGGGAGGGGGTGACGACGAGCGTCCCGTAGTCACGGGCG
>PXSG01000013.1:3530-15715 GCA_003023485.1 Halobacteriales archaeon SW_10_68_16 | reverse complement strand
GAGTCGGTCGACGATCCAGCGGCCGGACGCCCCGCGGCCGCCGGTCACGACGATGTCCATGCAGCGGGGAGGGACGGCGACGGCCAAAATCTGACGGTCCGCTATATCCGCCAGGTCCACCGGGAGTCCAGGTAGTACCGGTACAGACCAGAAAAGAAGATGGCGACGAGGTTGGCGACGAGATACAGGAGGCCGAGCCACTCGACGAAGGCGTACAGCAGCCCGGTCTGGAGGGGGATGGCCGTCCCTCTGACCAGGTTTGTCTTCACGAGTCCCCTCGCGTGTGACCCGCGCGTCGAGTGACGCGAGGTGTGGAACGTCCAGGCGTTGTTCACGAAGTACTGGAGCAGGATGGTGATCTCGATGGCGACGACCGCGGCGGGGATGTACCAGATGCCGAGGAAGCCGACGAAGAACCACAGCAGTCCGGTCTGGACGCCCGCCGCCCCGCTGCCGACGACGAAGAACCGGCGCAGTCGGATCGATGACGGGTGTTCGAGGAGGACTTCCAGGGGCGACATGCTACCGGTAGCCGAGTGCGTCCAGCCGCGTCGCGATGGCGTCGTCGAGCGGTTCCTCCGGCGTCGCGTCGCCGCCGAGTCGGTCGACGTGTCTCTCGACGGCACTCGCGAGTCGGTCGGCCACCCCCGGCGGGACCTCGGACCCGGACAGGTCCTGCTGGTGGTCGGCGTCGCTGGCCCGGTGGTACAGTTCGCTCTCCCCGGTGGCGGTGTTCTCGATGTAGGTCCAGTCGCTCGTGCGGGCGCTGGCGAACAGGTCGCCGTCGTCGAGGCGCCGCGGGATCGGCTGCTGGGTGACGCTCTCGCCCTGGACGGTCACCGAGACGACCGGTCCTCCGGCCGGCACTGTCTCGCCGGTGACCGTCGGACGGAGGCTCTCTCCCTCCCAGACGTCGGGCGGGTCGACCCCCAGGATGTCACAGACCGTCGGTGCGATCGCGTCGAGTCCGACGGCCTCCTCGACGTGGCGCCCCTCGATACCCGGAATCGAGACGATCAAGGGCACGTGGATCAGGCTGTCGTAGAGTTTCGGGTAGTGGGCGAGGTTGCCGTGTTCCATGAACTCCTCGCCGTGGTCGCCGGCGACGACGAAGGCGGTGTCGTCGGCGACGCCGGCCTCCTCGAGGGTTTCCCGGAGGCGCCCGACGCTGGCGTCGACCTGCCTGATGGCGCCGCTGTACAGCGCCCGCAGGTCCCCCAGCGTCCGGTCGCCGACGCCCAGACCCAGCCCCGTCCGGACGTGTGCGCGGACGAGGCGGTGGGTCTCGAACTGCCCGTCCGAAACCTCCCGCAGGTGCTGGGGCGCCGGGACGTAGGGCGTGTGGGCGTCCATGTAGTGTACCCAGAGGAAGAAGCCGTCGTCGGCACCCTCGTTCTCCTCGTCCCCGACAGGGTCACCGCCGTCGCTTGCCGTCGCTCGCTCGACGAAGTCTTCGGCTTCCCCCTCGACGTCGAGCAGCCGCGAGGTGTCGGTGAACGGGCGCGACCCCTTCCCGTACCGGATGCGGTGGGCGATGCGCCGGAACGGCGAGGCCAGGACCTGGAGCCACGCGTGGACCGTCGGGTGGGCCGCCAGGTACCGCTCGTACCGGCTGGGGTCCTCCCCGCCGATGAACGACTCGAAGGCGTCGAACCCGCGGTCGTACCCCCAGTATGGCGTGAGGAATCCGTTGCTGGCGTTGAAGCCACCCGTCTGGAGGGCGGCCTCCCGAAGGGTCTCGGCCAGGACCGGCGTCTCGGGCAGGCCGATGTCGTCCGACTCGGCAAACACCGGCCGCGAGGCGAGCATGCTCGGAAACGAGAAGGGCGTCCAGTTGCCGAGCGCGAAGGCGTTCTCGAAGACTGTTCCCGACTCCGCGAGACGGCCGATCTCCGGCGTCCGGCGGTCGTCGGCCGTGTGACTGATCGCGTCCGCCCGCAACGAATCGACTGTCACCAGTACGACGTTCGACGCCAGCGCGTCCCCGGTCATGCCGACATCAGTCTGCCCCTGGATCGATTCAATACGCCTCATACCGGCCCTGACTGTATTAATTTGTATATCTCGCGTGACTCGATGGACCGCTCGCTTCCACAGCGCTTACGTCGATACGGCGACAGGAGGGACCATGGCTCCAGTTTCGCACGACGCCGACGACCCGCTCGCGTGGGCCCGCGACTTCATGCCCGTCCTCGAATCGTTCCGCGAGGAGTACGGCGAGAGCCGTCCCCTGGCGGGGGACACCGTCGCCTTCGCTTCCCACCTGGAGACGAACTCGGGCGTGGCCATCGAGACGCTCCACGCCGCCGGTGCCGAGGTCCTGTTCGCGCCCAGCGAACCACAGAGCACCCACGGCGACGTCGTGGACGCCCTCGACGCCCGCGAGGGTATCACTGCCTTCGCCCGGGAGGGCATGACCGACGAGGAGTTCGACGCCGCACAGCACGACCTCCTCGAAGAAGAACCGGACTTCATCTTGGACGACGGCTGCGAACTCATCGCGAAGGTCCACGCCGACCACCCCGACGTGGCCGCCGACGTCGTCGGTGGCGGCGAACAGACGACCGCCGGCATCACCCGCCTCGAAGCGATGGAATCTGAGGACGTCCTCGAATTTCCGGTCTACGGCGTCAACGACACGCCGATGAAACACTTCTGCGACAACGTCCACGGCACGGGCGAGTCGACGCTTTCGAACGTCACCATCACGACCAACGCCATCCTCTCGGGGCGGGATGTCGTGGTCTGTGGCTACGGCTACTGTGGCCGCGGCATCGCCCGGAAGGCCCGCGGGATGGGAGCCAAGACCATCGTCACCGAGGTGGACCCGCGCAAGGCTCTGGAGGCCCACATGGACGGCCACCGCGTGATGGACATGACGGAGGCCGCCGCGGAGGGCGACGTGTTCATCTCCGCGACCGGGAACCGAGAGGTGATGCGCGCCGAACACTTCGAGCGGATGGCCGACGGCGCGGTGCTCGCCAACTCCGGGCACTTCGACGTCGAGATCGACCTGGACGCTCTGGAGGAGATGGCCGCCGAGATCACCCACCCGAAGGAGGGGGTCACCCGGTATCACATGCCCGACGGCCGCCGGCTGAACCTGCTCGCGGAGGGACGGCTCGTCAACCTGACGGGGCCCTACAGCCAGGGCCACCCCGCCGAGGTCATGGACACCACCTTCGCGATGATGTTCGTCGCGGCCTACGACATGCTCGTCGACGGGCCGGACATGGAGCCGGGGCTGTACGGGATTCCCGACCGGCTCGACCGGGACGTGGCCGCGCGGAAACTGGAGACGCTCGGGCTCTCGACGGAGGACCTCACGGAGAGCCAGCAGGCCTACCACGAGGAGTGGGAGCACCCCGACAGCAGCTTTTGAACCGAGTAGAAACAGCTATGCCATCGTCTCACCAACCGAACAGCATCTGATGGATTCGACCGAACACCGGGAACGGATATACGCCATCTTCGGGGAACTAGATCGGTCGGTCGAGGATCGGGCCGCGAGCGCACTCGAGGTCGGGGTCGAGTATCTCGGCCTCTCTGTGGGCTTTCTCACCCGGATCGATGGGGGGACCCAGGAGATCGTCCAATCGACCGGCCAGCATCCGCTCATCCAGCCAGGGGCGTCCTGTCCGCTCGAGGAGGCCTACTGTCGCCGGACCGTCGAACTTGATGGTGTGCTCGCCGTCCAGGCCGCGGTCGAATCCGACGACATCTCCGAAATCGCAATCGAGCGGTTCGATCTCGGCACCTACATCGGCGCGAAGGTGGTCGTCGACGACGACACGTACGGGACGGTCTGTTTTGCCGACCAAACAACGCGCACCGAGTCGTTCAGCGAGGCCGAACAGTTCTTCGTGGAGCTGATCGCACGGCTCGTCGGACAGGCATTCGAGCGGCGCGACTACGAGCGGGAACTCGCAGAGCGCGAGGCCCAGCTGGACGAACGCCGGGAAATCTACCGTGCCATCATCGACGCCAGTTTCGACCTGGTGTTCCGGGTCGGGGCCGACGGGCGGTTTACCTACATCTCACCGGCCATCGAGGAGCTGCTGGGGAGCGGTCCCGACACGATGGAGGGGAAACGTTTCACCGCGATGCTCCCCGACGAGGAGACGCTCGAGTTGGCCGAGGAGCTGTACGGGCGCGTCATGGCCGGCGAGACCGTCGAAGAGGCGTTTTTCCCCCTGGAAGACAGCGCGGGCGACCGCGTCTTCGTCGACCTCCGGGTCACCCCGATCTACGACGCGAGTGTCCCGCCAGCGGACCGGACGGCGGCGGACATCGTGGGCGCCCAAGGGATGGCACGGGACGCGACCGAGCGCTACCGCCGGCAACTGCTGATCCGCGTTCTCAATCGCGTCCTGCGGCACAATCTCCGCAACGACATGAACGTCATCAGCGGCTTCGCGGAGACGCTACAGGACCGCCTGGACGGGGAGGACGCCGAGATGGCCCGACGGATCGTCGCCAAGAGCGAGGCACTGGTGAAACTCGGGGAGACAGCCCGGAAACTGGAGGAGAACCTGGACGATCCAGCCGATGTGGCCCCGGCCGATATCGTCCCTGTCGTGCGACGCGCAGCCACCCAGATCGACGAGCGGTATCTCGACGCGTCGGTGACCGTCGACGCGCCCGGGCAGGCCATCGCCCGGAGCGCACCGCGCCTGGAGGCGGCCGTGTGGGAACTGCTGGACAACGCCGCCAAGCACGGCGGCGAGTCCCCGTCGGTGGCTGTCGACGTCACGGTCGCGGATCGGGTGGTGGTCGGGGTAACCGACGACGGGCCGGGATTGCCCGAACAGGAGCGGGCGGTGCTCGTCGCGGACGAGGAGACGCCCCTCGTCCACGGGAGCGGGCTCGGGCTGTGGCTCGTCCACTGGATCGTCGAGAGTGTCGACGGTACCCTCGGGATCGAGGAGACGGCCTCGGGAACGCGTATCGAAATCTCGCTGCGGGCCGATACGCGCTCAGAGCACGCCGAACCCGAGTAACCGGGCGGCGACGGTCCCGAGTGCGATGGCGACGCCAGCGACAGTTGCGATCCAGTCCGCGGCGCCGAACGGTTCCTTCGCGTAGAAGGTCCGCCCGCGGCCGGCGTCGAATCCGCGCGCCTCCAGGGCCATCGCCTGCGTGTTGACCTGCCGGATGGCGGTCATCAGGACGGGGATCAGCAGGGGGACGTAGTTGCGGATCCGCTGGATGGGGCCCCCCTCCGAGAGGTCGAGTCCGCGGGCTTCCTGGGCCTGCTTGACCGTCCCGGTCGCGCCGAGAAAGGTCGGGAACAGTCGGAGGGCGGTCCCGACGGCGAAACAGAACAGGTGGTGGTGATGAAGGCGAACCCGGCGACGATGAAGGCGATGATGCGGGTACTCCGGCCCAGCGCGAACAGGAACTGGTGTTCGGTGATCGAAAGCACCGGCGTTGCGAGGACGACCGGCCCGCGGGCGGGCGCGTAGAGGGGCCAGACGACGAAGCCGACGAGAAACAGCATGACGAGAACGAACCAGAGCCGCAGGAGGTTCCCCAGGCCGCCGGCGTACCACAGCGAGAGGAGCGCGACCAGGAACGGGACGGCCACGAAGACGGGGTCGGTGAAGACGTAGGCAGCGACGAACAGTCCGACCACCAGCACCACTTTCGCCCGCGGGTCCAGCGCGTGGAGGAACGTCTCCCTGTCGACGTACAGCGTCGGCGCGCTCACGCTCCGTCACCACCTTCGTGACTTCGATCGTCCTCGCGTCCGGTCCCGCGCCGCCGGTCACCGGGCGCCGCCTCGGACCCGCCGAGGCTCTCGACGACCTCCCCGACCGACAGCGCCGGGAGCGCGCCCTCGGGGTCGAGGGTTCGCGAGAGCGCGTTCGATAGCGCCACCGGCTGTGGCGGCCGGAGTTCCCACGAATCGAGGCGGTCCTCGTCGGCGAAAATCTCCCGCGTCGGGGCGTCCGCGACCACCCGCCCTTCTTCCATGACGACCGTCCGGGGCGCGTAGTAGGCGACCGACCCCATGTCGTGGGTGACCATCACCACGGTCAGCCCGTCCTCGCGGTTGAGCCGCGAGACGAGGTCCATGAAGCGGGCCTGCTGGGTGGCGTCGAGGCCGGTCGTCGGTTCGTCGAAGACGATGACGTCGGGGTCGGTCGCGAGGATGCTCGCCAGGGCGACCCGCTGGCGCTGTCCCTTCGAGAGATTGAACGGGTCGGCCTCCGCCAGCCCGTCGAGTTCGACCGTCTCGATGGCCTCCGTGACGCGCCGGTCGAGCTGTTCGCCCGCGAGGCCGAAGTTCTCGGGGCCGAAGGCCACCTCGTCGCGGACGGTCCGCTCGAAGATCTGGTGGTCGGGGTTCTGGAAGACGAAGCCCACCTCGCGGCCGACCTCGGACATCGAGAGCCCGCGAAGGTCCTCGCCGCGCCACCTGACGGCCCCCTCGTCGGGGTCGAACAGCCCGTTGAGGTGCTTTGCGAGGGTGGTCTTCCCGCTGCCGTTGTGGCCGACGACCGCGACGGTTTCGCCCCGCCGGATGTCGAGCGTGACGCCGTCGACCGCCCGGACCGGTCCACGGTCGGTGTCGTACTCGTAGACGACGTCCTCGAGTGCGAACTCGACCTCTCCCGGCGTCCGCGAGCCCGAGGCGGTCGAAGACGTCGACGACCGGCGGGAGTGCGACCCGCGAGGCCCGCAACGCCGGAACGTCCGTGAACACCTCCTCGATTGGGCCGTCGCGGTACACCCGTCCCTCGTGGAGGAGCACCGCGCGGTCGGCCAGCAGCGCCTCCTCGATCTTGTGGGTCACGAGGACGATGGTCTCCGGCCCCGACCAGTCACCCTCGCCAGTCGTTTCGGGCACGTCGATGTCCCCGAAGGGGTCGTCGTCGGTCAGCGAGGAGACGATCTCCAGGACGTCCCTCGTCCCGCCGGGGTCTAAGTCGCTCGTGGGTTCGTCGAGGATGACGAACTCTGGGTACGTCGCGAGGACACCCGCGAAGACGAGGCGCTGTTTCTGCCCGCCCGACAGCCCCGAGGGTTCCCGCCGGCGGTCCAGCCCCGAGAGCCCCGCGAAGGCCAGCGACCGGTCGATGCGGGGACCGATCTCATCGGGCGGGACCGCGAGGTTCTCGGGGCCGAAGGCGACCTCCGCCTCGACGCTGGTCCCGAACAGCTGGGCCTCGTAGTCCTGGAGGACCATCCCCACGCGCTCGGCCATGTCGCTGGTCTCGGCGGTCGTGGCGTCGTACCCCAGGACGTCCACGTCACCACGGAACGAACCGCGGATGAAGCCAGGGATGAGTGCGTTCAGCGTCCGCAACAGCGTCGATTTGCCCCCGCCGCTGGCCCCCATCACGACCACCACCTCCCCGGGGTAGACGTCGAGGTCGACGCCGCGCAGGACCGCGCCGCCACGCGTGTCCGGGTCGTAGTCCTGCCCGGTCCCTTCGTCCGTGGTATCACCACTGACCGTCTCGTCGCCAAGGTCGGCGTCGCGGTCGTAGGAGAAGACGACGTCGCGCAGCCTGGCCGCGAGTCCGTCGGCGTCCTCGCTCATCTACCGGTGGGACTGGCGCGACGGTTGTAAGGGTTTGTCATCTCCTCCTCAAGAACGGTCGAACGTGCTATTGCCGCCCGAGCATCCCCGAGAGCCGCTCGCCCGAGATGGCCGTCAGGGCGAGGATCACCAGGAACGCGACCGCGCCCAGGGCGATCTGGGTCGTCGCGCCGCCAGTGCCTGGTGCGACGTCGACGCCGGGTGCGGCACCGAACTGGACGCCCTGGATGCCGACGCTGATGGCGACGCCGAGGACGACCCACAGCATCGAAACGGCCGCGATGCCCAGCGCGGCGAGTTGCTGGCGTGACGACCCGACGTCGGGCAGGTCGTCGGGGCGCATCACGTCTGGGTAGAGCAGCCCCATCTCCCTGATACGGGGGTAGACCAGGTACAGGAGCGGCGGGCCCAGGATGGCCGCTGCCAGGAGGTTGTTGACCGTGATGATGGTCCCCAGTACCGAGAAGGGAAAGAGGCCGAGCACCTCCAGCCCCCAGGCGATGATGCCGGCGGTGATGGTGGAGGCGACGACGGCGACGGCGACGTACTCGACGAGCTGACCGCCCGAGCGCATGTCGGGCTCCTCGCCCGTCGAGAGGACGCCGAGGTTGCCCCACAGTTTGTACCCGACCAGGCCGAAAAAGAAGTTCCCGATGAAGCCGAAGGCGCTGCCCGGACCCAGCGTCCCGCCGAAGACATCGCCGATGAGGTTCCCGATGGCCGAGCCCCAGGCGGCCGCGGGCCCGAACATGAGGCTGAAGATCACCGGGAACACGTTCGCCGGCCGCACGCTCGTGATGCCCGGGATGATCGTCAGTGCCTTGAACGGGATCAGTACCGCCGCGTACACCGCCGCGACCACCGCCACCAGCATGATCATCCGCGTGTTCCGCCACATGGTGA
Organism: Halobacteriales archaeon SW_10_68_16; assembly: GCA_003023485.1. The sequence goes on along the minus strand of PXSG01000013.1, from coordinate 7,263 downwards.
ACAGTTCGCGCATACGGGCGGAACGTCTCGGCACCGCGTTATAAAAATTGGCTCCTCGCATCCGGCCGCAGGGGTCCGCTCGCGACCGTTGTCCCGAAACGTCGACCCCCCGTGTCACCAGAACTTCACGCCGAGATCGTGGAGTCCGTCGTTGTTCGAGGCGACGTTGATCAGGAGGGGTGTCAGCGACTCCACTTCGGCGGCGTTCGCGAGCGGACCGGCGTCCAGCGCGCGCAGTCCCTCGATGTCCTCGGCCAACCCCTGGACCATGGCCTTCGCGTCCGCGTCGTCGGCCACGACGGGCACGTCCCAGTCCAGGTCGGCGTCGAGGTCGGCCAGCCGGCCGGCGGCGAGGTTGTGGAACGCGCCGACGACTGGCACCTCGTCGGGCGCCGACTGTGCGGCCAGCTGGGTGACGCTGCCGACACCCGGCGGGTTGTAGTGCAGACCCGCCTCGTCGCGTTGCATCCCGACCGCCGGCGAGACCAGCACGGCGTCCCCGAGATCCTCGGCGACGGCGTCGATGGTGTCCGCGAGGTAGTAGGCGGGCACCGAGAGAACGACCACGTCCCCGCGGGCGGCCGCGTCGGGGTTCTCGTGGCCCTCGATGGCCGCGTCGACGCCGCGGTCGGCCAGTTCCGAGCGGTACTCGTCGGCCGTCTGCCGGGCTTTCTCGGCGTCGCGCGAGCCGATCACGACGTCGTGGTCGGTGTCGCGGGCCCACCGCAGGGCGAGGCCCTCGCCGATGTCGCCGGTGCCGCCCAGGAGGGCAATCTGCATACGCGGGGGTTGGCCGAGCCGCGAATAAGCGTTGTCGTTCGCGTCAGGGCAGTGCCAACGTCGCGCCCTCTCTCCCAAAGTTTCTTGTGGTATGTTATCAAAGAATCAGGAAATGCCACTCCAGCCAGATCCGGCGGAGGAATCGTCGCTGTACGAGTGTCTCGACTGCCAGGAACGCGTCGAGGACCCGGAGGGACGCCTCTGTGAGTGTGGCGGCTACCTCCAGAACATCGGCGTCCCGCGCCACAGGTAGCGGATCGGGACGGCGCTACGCCTCGACGCCCAGCAGTCCCCACGCGCGGTCGGGGTCTCCAGCCATGCGAGCGAGCAGGTCACGCGCCATCGTCCGCACGTCGGCATCAACGGTCACGTGGACCATCCCCTCGCCGGGCTGGCCGTAGACGACGCTCGCTCCTGTGGGTGCGGCCACGAGGGCCGGCAGCGTGGCCAGATCCTCCTCGCCGTCGACGTCGACGAGCGTGGTCGCCTCCCCGGCGCGCTCGACCGCCTCCCGGAGTGTCTCCAGCAAGTCCGCCGTGAGCGTCGCCGCGGGGTTGGCGACGGACACCTCGCGGTCGAACCCCTCGATGGCGTCGCTGATGGCGGGGTCGACCGCCGACCGCTCGGTGCGCTCGTCGACGAGCGCCACGTCGGGCATGCGGCCCGCCTCGAGCAGGTGGTAGGTGACGACGTCCCCGACGGCAACCAGCGGCGACCCGGCGGTCGCCAGCACCTCGGCGGCGTCGGTCGTGACCGGGCCCAGCGGCTCCTTGAGTTCCGAACGGAGGTCCGCGGGGAGTTCCAGGACCACCCTGGCCACGTCAGCGCACCTTGAGCGCGTACTTGCCGGGCTCGGTGACCTCCATCTCCCGGGCGATCTCGCTGCGCTCGGGGTGGGAGATGACCACGTAGCCCGCCCAGTCCTCCGTCAGCGACGTCGACCCGCAGGCCTCGCAGGACTGGGGGTCCTGTTCCTCCTGGACGCGGTGACACTCACGGCAGACGAGTCGGTCGGCCATCAGCTCTCACCTTCCGCCTGCGCCGTCCGCTCCTCGCGCTCCGCCCGGAGCCAGCCGTGCTTGCCCAGGCCGGGCTGTTTCGCCGTCAGCCCGATCTTCGAGTCCCGGGGGTTGCGCTCGTCAATGCTCTTGGTGACGATGCGTGCCCGGACGGCGTCTCCGACGCCGAGGGTCTGGTTGGACTCCCTGGAGGCCAGGGCCTGGCCCTCCTCGTCGTAGGCGAGGTACTCGTCTGAGATCTGGGAGACGTGCAGGAGTCCGTCGACGGGGCCGATGCCCACGAAGGCACCGAAGCTGACCACCTCGACGACCTCGCCGTCGACGACCTCCTGCATCTGGGGGTCGAACGTGAGGGCGTCGAACTCCGCCTCGTAGTAGACCCCCGGTTCGTTGGGGAGGACGGCGCCGTCCCCGATGTCGTGGACCTCGATGACGGAGACGACCGAGCCGACGTCCTCGTCGACCCGGCCCTCGAGTTTGTCCTGGAGCAGTCGCTTGACGAGATCGGGCGTCACGTCCGCCAGGTGCTCCGGCGGTACCTCGACCGTATCGCGAAGTGTAACCCGTTTATACATTGATTGCGAGTTTGTTCCGGCCCCGTAAACGTATTACTGAAACGTCCGCGCCGCGCAGGCGCTCCTGTAAGGGCTGGTCGTTCGTCACGACGTGTGTCACGTCGCCTGCCTGTGCGAGTTCGACCACCGCGTCGTCTGCGTACTCGGCGTCGGTCTCGCGGACCTCACAGCGCTTTGCGAGATCGAGTCCAACGCGTGCGGCGCGTGCCTCCTCGCTGGCGGCCGTCCCCGAACCGTTGTCGGCCAGCGCCTCGAGTTCCGCCACCGCGGCGGCGGGGACGACGAGCGTCGGCGCGCCCAGCAGCCGGTCGAGTTCCTCGAAGACGCGGACGTCACACTCGACGGGCAACATCAAGGCGTTGGTGTCGAGGACGACGACGCTCATCCGCGCAGCGTCCCGTACCCGATGAGCCGCCAGCGGGCACCCACGCGGCGGTTGATGGCGATCTTGACGCCGGCTTGGGCACAGACGGGGCGTTTCAGCGCCACCTCGCACTCGGCCTCGCGGGCGCTGGTGACCGACCCGACCGTGGTGGCGGTGCCGACCGTCAGCATGAGCGGCTCGCCCGTCGACACCTCCTCGACCTCGCCTCCCTCGTCGCCGACGATGCGGTCGAGCAGTTCGACGTCCATCGTGAACTGCTCGTGGACCGGCGACAACGTTCCGGGCGGGCCGGCGACCTGCCCCGCCAGGGCGTCGCCCTTGGTGATCGCGGGGTCGAGTCCCGTCCCGACGCCCAGCAGGCCGCCGGGCGTGGCCGTCTCGACGGGGTCGCCGCCGGCCTGCAGCGACCGCACCGAGGTCTCGACGGCGCGCCACTCCGTGCGGCCCCCCTCCTCGACCTCGCGGCCGGGCCTGAGTTCGAGGTCGTCGTCGACCGCCAGTTCGCCCTGGACGAGCGACCCGCCCAGCACGCCGCCGACGAGATCCTCCCAGGTCGTGCCCGGGCGGTTGATGTCGAACGAGCGGGCGACGAGCATCCGCGGGTCGGCGCCGGGATCGCGGTCGGGCGTGGGGATCTCCTCCTCGATGGCCTGGATGAGGAGGTCCATGTTCACCTCCTGCTGGGCGCTGATGGGGACGATCGGTGCGCCCTCGGCGACGGTGCCTTCGACGAACGCCTCGATCCCCTCGTAGTTCTCGCGTGCCTGCTCGCGGTCGACCAGGTCGATCTTGTTCTGGGCGATTACGATGTTGTCGATGCCGATGATGTCAAGCGCCATCAGGTGCTCCTCGGTCTGGGCCTGGGGGACCGGTTCGCTGGCCGAGACCACGAGGACGGCGCCGTCCATGATGGCCGCGCCGGAGAGCATCGTCGCCATCAGCGTCTCGTGGCCCGGCGCGTCTACGAACGACAC
>PXSG01000013.1:0-3371 GCA_003023485.1 Halobacteriales archaeon SW_10_68_16 | reverse complement strand
GGTCCGCTACGCCGCGTCCGGCCGGGCAGCAGCCGTGGCGACGAGGCGTTCGACCCGGCCGGCCAGGCGCTCGTAGGGTTCCGTCCCGCCGGTCTTGTGGACGTACCCGAAGCCCACCTCCTGGACCCGCGCCAGCATGTTCGGGTCGTCGTCCAGGACGAGCACCCGGTCGGGCTCCCGTCCCGCTCGCTCACCCCCTGAACTCACGATGCCTTCGCGTCTCAGGGAGCCAACCCTTATAATTCTTGTCACTGCATACACAGCTCCGCGCAAATCCCGTGGTCCCCCGCCGTTTTTGGTGTCGCGCCCCCGCAAGTCGACCGTGCGCGAGTTCGGGTTCGAGTTGTCGCTGTGTGCCCACCTCGAGCGGACGCGCGAGGCCGTCGTGAGTCGCCAACTCGGCGCTGGCGTCACGGGCCGGCGGGTTCTGGACACCGTCCTCGTGGCGCCCGGCCCGAGCTTCCAGGAGCGGGCGGCCATCACGGCCGAGACCATCCCGCCGGCCGCCATCGAGAGCGACGCCGGCCCCGGGCGGGCGCGCCGGCGGGGCGACGCCTTCGAGTGTGGACCGGAGCGTGCCCGCGCGGTCGTCGACCGGGCCGTCGACGTGGGCTTTTTCGAGCGCGAGCGCCGCGACGGGCACACGTACGTCCGCCAGACCGCGCGGTATCCCGGGGACTGGTTCGGCGACATCGTCGGTATCGAGAACAAACCCGACCTCGACCGGCCCGGCGCGCTTGAGACGCAACTCCTGACCGACGTTCACCTGGCGCTGCTCGATAGGGTGGTGCTGGCGACGGCCACTCACGTCACCGGCGCACACCTCAACCGCATCCCCGAGGCCGTCGGCGTCTGGGAGTTCGACCCCGAAACCGACGAGCGCGAGGTGGTCCGCGAACCCCGACAGCTCCCGGTCGACGAGTACGGCGTCGAGATACGCGAGCGCCGGCCGGCCCGCGCCGCCATCGAGATAGTGGCACCCGAGGAGAAGGCCCGGACTCGCCGCCGCCTCGCCGAGCGCGCCTACAGCAAGGGCTGGCGGACCTACGACCTCCCGGCGTGTGCCCGAATCGACCCCGACGAGGGACTGCCCCGCTGTCCCTGGAAGGGGCGGATCGTCCGCCCGGCGACCGACTGCGGGCCCGCGTGTGCGGGGCACGAACCGGCCGACCCGCCCGCACTCGACCGCGAGCGATTGCGCGCGTCGCGGACGCCCTGGGACCCCGACCCGGCGGGTCGGCAGCGCCGCCAGTCCGGCCTCGACCGTTACACCGGGCAGTGACACTCCCCGGTGTCAGCCGCCCGTCGGACGAACGTTTAATTCCCCGAACCGCCAACGTCCGGACGATGCTGGTCCGGCACGTGATGGACACCGACCCGCCGCTGGTCGGCGCCGAGCGGTCACTCCGGGAGACGATCAGGCTGATGCTCGTCGAGGAGATCGACTACGCCATCGTGGTCGACAGCGAGGGCAACCCCGGCGGGATCATCACGGAGTCGGACATCCTCCACGCCGTCTACCAGGCCGACCCGCCGCCCAGCGAGATCAGGGTCGTGACCGTCGCACACGCGCCGGACTTCACGGTCGAACCGACGCTGACGGTCCGCAAAGCCGTCCGCCGGCTGACCGACCGCGAGCAGACCACCGCGCCCGTCATGGACGGGCTGGAACTGGTCGGCATCGTCTCGCTCGCGCGGATCATGGACCACCCCGAAATAACGATCCAAGAGCGGGGACTGGACGAACAGCAGGGGCAGTGGGACGCCAGCTAGCCGTCCCGCCTACAGCCCCAGGTACCCCTCGATGGTCTCGGCGTACACCGAGAAAACGTTGCGGGGACTCGCCGGTCCGTTCGTTGTGGATATGGACCGAAAAGCGGGTGCGCTCGAGGCCGCGTTCGCGGGCGCTCTCGCACGTCTCGCAGTCACAGCCGACCGTCGGGGTGCCGGTGGTGTCGCCGGTCCCCAGCAGCGTGACGCGCATTCGCTCCCCTCTCGGGGCCCAAGGTGCTTAATCTCCCGCGTCCTCGAGGACGCCGAGTCGGTCGTCGGCCTCGCTCCCCTCCGGATTGCCGACGGTGACGCCGCTCGTGATGATCGCCTGGAGCCCCTCCTCGACGCTGAGGTCGATGTCGTAGACGCGGTCGCGGGCGACGTAGACGACGAACCCGCCCATCACCGGGTTCGGTCCCATCGGCATGAACAGGCTCATCATCCCCTCCTCGGTGTGCCCGACGCTCTCCTCGAGGGAGGGCGGGGCGTCGGCCGTGACGAAAGCCATCGTGTACGACCCCTCGCTGGGGTACTCGACGAGTTTCACGTCCCGGAAACTCTCCTCGCCACGGGCGATGGTGGTGCTCATCTCCCGGAAGCCGGCATAGACCCGTCCGACCCCTGGAATGGACTCGACGGCCGAGTGGAAGAAATCCGCCGCCTCCACGCCGTGTGGGAGCGTCTCGATGGCGGCACCGATGACGACGGCGGCGACCAGGGACAAAAGCAGGATGACCAGGTCGGCCGCGAATCCGCCGACGCCGACGGCGCTCGTGACGAACGACGCGACTGGCTGCAGGAAGCCCGAGACGAAACCCACGGCGAACACCACGATTGCGAGCGTGACCAGCGCGGGGACGACGAACAGGACGCCCCGCAGGAAGTAGCCCCTGAGCCGGTCCCCGACCGTCCGCGTCGGTGCGAAGTCCTCGACCATGGAGTGGCGTGCGTCCGACGGAGAAAAGAAACTGTCCCCCTGGCTCGGAACACCGGTCACTCAGTCGTGAGAGTGGTCGTGGCCGTCCCCGGGGAAGTCGCTACCCCCGGCGACGAGGGCGTCGTGGTCGCCCTCGATCATGTCGAGGTTCTTCAGGGTGTCGCGTTCCTCGAAGTCCTCGACGGCGGCCTCCAGGTCGCCCTGCGTGAGCGTGGTCCGCTCCTCTGTCAGGGCGTCCAGGACGGCCTCCCGGAGGACCAGCCGGAGGTCACTGCCGGTGAGCCCCTCGGTCAGTTCGGCGAGTGCCTGGGGGTCGAAGTCGACGATGTCCATCTCGCGGGTGACGACCCGGAGGATGTCCGCACGCATCGCGCGGTCGGGCTTGGGGAAGTTGACGATCTCGTCGAAGCGCCGCCAGGCCGCCGCGTCGAGCTGGTGTGGGTGGTTCGTCGCGCCGATCAACAGCACCTCGTCGTTGATGAGGCTCACCTCGTCGATGTTCTTCAGGAGGGTGTTGACCGCACGCTTGATCGCGGCGTGTTCGTCGCTGTCCCGTGTTTTCGCGACGAAGTCGAACTCGTCCATGAACAGGATGCAGGGCGAGAGGCGGGTCGCCACCTCGAAGACCTTCTCGACGTTCTTGGCGGTCTCGCCGAGGTAC
>PXSG01000012.1 GCA_003023485.1 Halobacteriales archaeon SW_10_68_16 | reverse complement strand
GACGGCGGCGGGACGCCGACGCCAGAAAGCGACGGCGATGGCGGCGGCAGCGACGGTGACGACGGTGACGACGGTGACGACGGTGACGACATGGAGTCCGATCCGATTCCGATGGGGTCGATCCTCCCGATCACCGGTAGCCTGGAGGCCTACGGCTCGGGCATGCAGGCGGCAGTCGACCTCGCAGTCCAGCACATCAACGACGCCGGCGGGCCACTCGACCGCGAGATCAGCATCACCCACACCGACAGCGAGACGCGCCCGGAGGCGGGCGTCGACCGGCTCAACTCGCTCATCTCCGAGAACAGCATCGTCGGGTTCGTCGGTGCCGCCTCAAGCGGTGTCTCGACCCCGCTCGCCGAGCGCGTCGGCGAGGAGGAGGTCATGGAGGTCAGCAACGCCTCGACCAGCCCCGTCCTGGCGGAACTCGGACACAACGACGACGACGTGAAGTTCTTCGGCCGGACCGCGCCCAACGACGGCCAGCAGGGGATCGTCATGGGGCGCATCCTGGACGATTTAATCGAGGCCGAGACCGCCGCGTTCCTGTACGTCGACAACCCCTACGGCGAGGGGCTGGCCAACAAGGCCAGCGAGGCGTTCAACGGCGAGACGCTCAACATGGTCGGCTACGACCAGGACGCCGCCGACTACACCTCGACGCTCGACCAGGTCTTCAAGGGCGACCCCGACGGCGTCGGGTTCGTCGGCTATCCCGGCAACGGGACCACCATCATGCAACAGTGGGATCAGGGCGGCTACGGCGGCGAGTGGGTCCTCAGCGAGGGCGTCAACGACCAAGAGAACTTCTTCCAGCCGCTGTCTGACATCGTCGAGGGCATGTACCTCGCCTCGCCACAGCCCGAAGACACCGACGGTGCCACCCGCTTCGAGGACGCCATCGGCGAGGACAACACCCTCTTCGCGGCGCACGCCTACGACGCGATGTTCCTGATGGCCCTGGCCATGGAACGGGCCGGCGAGGCGACGAGCACCGCCATCGCACAGAACATGCGTGCCATCTCCCGCTCCGAGGGCGAGACGGTCACCGTCAACGAGTTCGAGAAGGCGAAAGAACTGCTCGCGGACGGCAACGAGATCAACTACGAGGGCGCCTCCAGCCCGGTCGACCTCAACGAGAGCCTCGAACCGCTCAACCGGTTCGCCATCCTCCAGATTCAGGACGCCGAGGCCGTCACGCAAGAGGAAATCCCGCGCGAGGAGTTCGAAGGCGCGCTCTGATGTATCTTGCAGACCAGTCACCGGGAGAGCAAGCTCTCCCGAGCAACCGGCGCACGGCGAACCCGGACGACGCAAGCACTGCACTGAGCGAAGCGAGGGAAGCGCGCAGCGAGCGCGAGGCCGACCATCGGGAGGCCTCGGTCTGCTCGAACGGCGACCGAAGGGAGCCGTGAGAGTCCCGGGAGCCGAGCCCGCGGGGGGCGGGGGCTTTCCGGCTGGCCGTGACAGACAGAGAAGCAATCGTCCCGAACCAGTGGTGGGAAACCTCGCCAAGTTAGCACTACCACCGCACCCCGGAAAACAGTAAAGGCCCCAGCCCCTACCACCGGAGGATGGCAGCGACGTCGGTACCGGCGGACGTGCCCGACCCCGACGCGCTCTCGGAGGCGTTCCACGTCTACGAGGTGGAGATCACCGACGACGGGGTCAGGTACTACGGCGAACCCCTGACAGTCCGCGACGAGGTCGTCAGGCGCCTCGCCCCGACCTTCCGGCAGGCGGGCTACCGGGTGACGATGAACTACGAGACCGGCGAGTTCGTCCTCGTGGCGACCGAGCGGTCGACCTCCATCGACGGGGTCCCCTGGCTGAACCTCCTGCTGTTTTTCGTGACGGCGGCCACGACCCTCTTTGCCGGTTCGCAGTGGTACGGCCTCCCCGTTGTAGAGAACCCGCTCCTGCTGTTGCAGGCCTGGCCCTTTGCCGTCTCCGTGCTGGGCGTGCTCGCAGTCCACGAACTCGGCCACTACGCGCTCTCGCGCCGCCACGAGGTCCAGGCGACACTGCCCTATTTCATCCCCATCCCGAACGTCCTCGGGACGCTGGGTGCGGTCATCCGGATGAAGGACAACATCCCCAGCCGCGCGGCGCTGTTCGACATCGGCGTCGCCGGGCCGCTCGCGGGCGTCGGCGCGACGGTCGTCGTGACGGTGATCGGGCTCTCGCTGGACCCGATCAGTGTTGGGGAGGTGTCGCTGGTCGCCGACCTCGAACTCGGCTTCCCGCTGTTGATACAGGCCATCGCGGCGCTCATGGGCGAACCCCTCCACTACAGCGACCCGGGACTGATGGTGAACCCCGTGCTGGTCGGGGGTTGGGTCGGCGCGTTCGTCACGTTCCTGAACCTCCTGCCGGTGGGGCAACTCGACGGCGCGCACGTCGCCCGTGCCGTGGTCGGCGACCACATCGGGACCGTCCAGCGGGTCGTCCCGCTCGCACTCTTTGGCCTGGCAGGCTACCTCTACGTCTTCGCCGACGGCCGCGGCGCGTTCCTGTGGGCGCTGTGGGGGGTCCTGACGCTCGTGTTCGGCCTCGCCGGCGGTGCGACGACCGTCGACGAGTCACCCGTCGGCTGGAAGCGACAGGCCGTCGCCGTCCTCACGCTGGTCGTCGGCGCACTCTGTTTCGCCCCCGTTCCCATCGCGCTGACGGGCTGAGTTATGGCCGGAATTGCAACAGCAACGAACCGCATGTTTTTTCCGTCATTTGATTGAAAGCGGACTCATGGTCCCCCTACAGCTGGGCGTGCCCGGTGGCCCCGAACTCCTGATTATCGGCGTGCTGTTGCTCATCCTCCCCTTCGTGCTGGCCTACTGGGTGTACACCGACGCCCAGAAGCGCGGCAACGACAACGCTGCGCTGTGGGCGCTTGCCGTCGGCGCACTCACCTTCCTGACGTTTTTCGGCGGGATACTCGCACTCGTCGTCTACATCTGGGACCGCGACTAACCGACCGCACGTCCCCGAACCACGAACCCGCGGTGTTAAGTCCCGGACCCGACTGGTCCGAGCATGGACCTGAGTGCGGTTCGCGTCCTCGACCTCACGCAGTTGCTGCCCGGCCCGTACGCGACCCAGTTATTGCGGGATATGGATGCCGAGGTCGTCAAGGTCGAACGCCCCGACGGCGGCGACCCGGGACGGAGCTTCGGCGCCCCCGACCCCGAGGCTGACGAACCGGCCACGGGGCCCGATGGCGAACCGGTCGAATACGAGTCCTCGCCGCTGTTCGACGTGGTCAACAGGGGCAAACGGAGCGTGACGCTCGACCTCTCCGCCGACGCCGGCCGGGAGACCTTCCTCGACATCGCGGCCGAGGCCGACGTCGTCGTCGAACAGTTCCGGCCCGGCGTCGTCGACCGCCTCGGAATCGGCGACGAGGACGTCCGTGCCGTCTCCCCGGAGGTCGTCTACTGCTCGCTGTCGGCGTACGGCCAGACCGGCCCCGGCAGCGAGCGTGTCGGGCACGACCTGAACTGCGCGGGAGCAGCCGGACTGCTCGACATGACTCGGCCCGAACCCGGCACAGCCCCGGTCCTGCCCGGGTTCCCCGTCGCCGACATGGCCGGCGGGCTCTTCGCGGCGCTCTCGGTCGTCAGCGCCCTGCTCAGCCGCGAACTCGGGACCGGCGACGGTGAGTCCCTCGACGTCTCGATGACCGACGCCGTCCTCTCGCTGTCCCAGATCGTCGCCGGGCCGGCGATGGCCGGCCAGGAGCAACGCCCCGGGGAGACGGTCCTCACCGGCGTATATCCCTGCTACGGCGTCTACGAGTGTGCCGACGGGCGGTACGTGACCCTTGCGACCCTCGAAGAGCGGTTCTGGGAGACGTTCTGTCAGACCATCGACCGTCCCGACCTCGCGGACGACCACATGGCAGACGACGCGGAAACTCGGGAGCGCGTCCGCCGGGAACTGTCCGACCGCTTCCGGCAACGACCGCGGGCGGCGTGGCTCGAGGACCTCGCTGGCGTGGACGCCATGGTCGGTCCCGTGTCTACCGTGTCGGAGGCATTCGAGGACAGCCACCTGCGGACGCGGGCGGTCGTACAGGCGGTGGACGGACTGCTCCGGCGTGCTGTCTTCCCGGTCCAGAGCAGCGACGACCCCCCGCGGACGACAGCGCCCCCACCGGCGCTCGGCGAGCACACCGAGAGCGTATTGCGCGAGGTGGGGTACGCCAGCGAGGAGATTACAGCCCTGCGGGAGGCTGGCGTGGTGTCGACTGGCGGGGAGTGATTTGAAAGCGGTTATCGGGTTCGGACCGGTACGGCCGGCCATGACAGCGAACCGCTGGTGGGTCCAGCTCGCGGCCCGGTGGCTGGCCCGCGTCGACGGCGTCTCCGGGATGATCAGGCTGGCCATGCTCGGCCTCACCGGGCTCTCGACCGCGACGCTCACGCTCAGACAGTACGGCCACGGCGAGTGGGCCTGGCCGCTGATCGGTGTCGTCATCGCCGGGACGATGGTCTTTACGTACCTCTACACCGAGGGTGGCGTCTGGAACCAGATGGCACGCGACCGCAAGGACCTCTCGTCGAACTTCGCCGGGCCGTCGATGCGGATGAGCAACGAACTGGTCGCACGCGGTATCCTGGCCGCAGAGGAGGGTCGCCCCCTCTCCGAGGAGGAACGTGACGCGATCAAACAGGAACTCGACGAGGCCTTCGCGGAGTACCGGGACGGGATCGAACTGGAGCAGTGACGGCCGTTCCCCCTTCCCGGGACGGTCGGATGGCCGGACGAACTCCGACAGCGGCTACGGCGAGACGATCTCGATCTCGTGGCCATCGCTGTCCTTCGTGAACGCGTAGCGATTCCCGCAACTCTCGGGATCGCGGTAGTCCGCGGCGTCGCGCTCGATCAGCGTCTCCCAGTATCCCTGCAGGTCGTCGGTCCGGACCGCCATGTGGCCCCAGGCGTCGCCCATCTCGTAGGAGCGGCCGTCGTAGTTGTAGGTGAGTTCGACGGACATCGCCTCGTCAGGGGCGTCGGCGGGTTGCATGAAGTACAGCGCGAAGCTGCTGTGTTCGGACCGGCGGAACATCTCGTAGTCGAGTTTGCGCGCGTACCACCCGATGGCTTCGTCGGCGTCCTCGACGCGGATCATGGTGTGGTCGAGACTCCACGTCGCGCCGTGGTCGCGCTCGACGAGTTCGATCTCGTGGCCGTCCGGGTCCTTCACGAAGGCGTACGACCCGCCACAGGAGTCGGGATCGCGGTAATCTTCGACGCCCCCGTCCATCAGTCCCTCGTAGGCGTCGTAGACGTCGCGCACGCGGACGGCGATGTGGCCCCAGGCGTCGCCCAGCTCGTAGCTCCGCCCGTCGTGGTTGTAGGTGAGTTCGAGTGCAGCCCCGTCCTCGTGGGCGTCGGGTGCCTGCAGGAAGACGTTCGTGAAGGTGTCGGCCTCCCAGCGGCCGGTCTCTTCGTAGCCGAAATGTGTCTGGTACCAGCCGATGGACGCCTCGAGGTCCTCGACGCGCATCATCGTGTGGTCGAGTGTGGCAGTCATGCGGACGAACAGTGGGGTGGACGGACGAAAAGGGTGGCGTTCGGGAGTGCGAACAGA
>PXSG01000011.1 GCA_003023485.1 Halobacteriales archaeon SW_10_68_16 | reverse complement strand
ACCGGCGTGACCATCAGCGGCGCCGGCCCCTCCGTCATCGCGGCCTGCCACGAGGGCGACCGCCAGGGGATCGGCGTCGCGATGCTCGACGCCTTCGAGTCGGTCGGCGTGGATGCACGCGTCTACACCACCCACGTCGGCGAGGGTGCGACCCTCTACTGATCGTCGGACGCGGATCCGGACCCAGAACCGGACCGGGTTCCGACGCCCGGGTCGTCCACCCGCGGCCCCTCGACCCGCTGGCCGTCCTCGGCGAGTCGGAACCCGCCCGTTTCGGCACGGCCCGAGAGTTCCCGCTGTGGGAAGGGGATCTTGATGTCTTCGGCCTCGAATGCGACCTTGACGTTCCCGACGACGTCGTCGATGGCCTGCCACTTCCGGGGTGGCATCGGGCGATCGATCCAGAAGCGCAACTCCAGGACGATCGCGGAGTCGCCGAAGGACTTGCGGACCACCCGCGGCGGCGGCGAGTCGGTCACCAGTTTGACCGCCTCGATGGCGTCGCGGGCGACGTCGGCAGCCAGCTCCGGGTCGGCCTCGTAGTCGATCCCGACGTCGAGTTTGATGCGGAGGTGGCCACGTTCGCTCCGGTTGACGATCGTCTGGTTCGCCACGCGGTCGTTCGGGATGACGACCGTCTCGCCGTCGAAGTTCTCCAGGCGCGTGTTGACGATGGTGATGTCGGTCACGATGCCCTCGTCCTCGGCGACCTCGACCCAGTCGCCGATGGTGAACGGGCGCGAGAACATGAGCACGAAGCCGGCGATGAGCGACCCCAGGGTCTGCCGGGCGGCGAGGCCGACCACGATACCGAGAAAGCCCGCCCCGACCAGCAGGCCCGAGAGGTTGACGCCCCAGACGGTGAGTGCGGTCGCGACCACCAGGGCGATGACGCCCAGTTGGCTCACCCGGAGCATAATTTCGCGCTGGTGGTCGGTGATGCGGTCGCTGCGCTCGGCGAACTGCTGGATGCTCTCCCGAAGGATGTCGGCCGCGACGTAGCCCACGAACGCCAGCCCGAGCGTCGCGCCGATCTTCGTCAGCAGGGGCAACGAGAGGCCGAGGAACCGCAACACTTCGACCGCGAGGTCGACCAGCCCCCAGACGACGAGCAACGCGATGACCGCGAGCAGGAAGAGGGCGAGCTGGAGGGTGCGCAACACGAGGCCACCCAGGGTCGTCGGGACGACGTCGCCGGCCCGGTCGAAGGCGTCCGAGACGCGACCTGCCGGCATCCGACGCCGGACTGCGGCGTTGAGCCGTCTGACGACGAACGGCGCCAACAGGAGCGCCACTGCCAGCGTCACGACGAGCACGCCCACGGTGACCGCGAGCCGCCCCTCTGTCGTGGTCAGCCGTTCCAGCAGGTCCCGTACTCGGGACGGCACCGCGGCGACCTGCAACACGGCTGCGAGCGCCTGCATACCTCCGGTCACGACCCGGAGTGACTTGTCTGTTGTCAACCGGTCCCGCCCTGCCACCGCTTGCTCGCGGTCGCCGTGACCGAAAGTTCCGCGCCGTCGTAGATCACTGGTTCGCCTTCGGGCGTCTCGAACCCGTTGGCCCCGAACAGCGTGTTGGTCTCGACGTCGAGCGCGTCGGGGAGGCGGGCGGCGACCACGGCCGGCTCGACCGGCCAGTTTTCGAAGAGGACGTGCCGCCAGCGCATCGCGACGGGGAGCATCAGGCCAGCGACCGCTCCAGGAAGCGTTTCCGGACGTGCGGTTCGGGGACTGTACACTCCTCGCGTTTTCCGAACACCTGGTAGCGGTGCTCGGCGACGTGGTCGTAGACCGCGTCACGGAGCCCCCGCGGGAGGAAAATCAGCGGATACAACAGCGGGACGGGCCCGTCAAGGTACCGGCAGACCCGGAGGGCCGCGGCCGACTTCGTGTAGTGGCGGTTCCCCTCGACAAGGACCATCGAGTCGAAGTAGTCCGGCGAGAGGTCCTGCCGGTCGAGCAACTCGCGGCCCACCTCCGACTGCAGCGGCGCGAACAGTATCTTCCCCGTGGCGTCGAGGCGGACGATAGCGCGGATGCTCGCGTGACAGAGGTTACAGACCCCGTCGAACAGCAACACCGGGCGGTCGATCCGGTCGATGCTGTCGGCGGGGCTGTCCCTGTCGGTGGCGTGGGCGTCCTCTGGGGTCTCCGATACTGTCATTTCGGGTCCCGCGGTCCGTGAATCTCGGTTTTCCGCGCCTCGCTCGTCCGTTCGATGCGCTCGTAGTCCTCGACCCACACTTCCGGGGGGTTCGACTGGACGTATTCAGCCCACCGTTTGACCTGCTCGATCCGCCGGGCACGCCGCTCGGCACGCTTATCTTCCAGCGCGTCAGGTACGTTCGAGTCGGTCATACTCCTCCTGGACGCCCAGTCTCCGTACCCAGTCTTCGAGGCGCGCGGCCCTAAGGCTTTCCTCGAAGACCGTATAGAGGTGGAGTGCGTCCTCGAAGTCGGTCTGCGTGGCGAGGTACAGTTTGTAGGCGATCTGTAACTCCAGCGGGCCGACTGGCACCGTTGCGTCGCCGATCTCCGCCGTCACGGAGTCCCGCAGGGACGCCCGGTCGAACTCGTCCGAGGCGAATTTGACCTCCAGACGGAAAGCAGCGCGAGTTCCCCGCCCCACCGTGGGCGGGGGTGACGCGCGTGCGCTCGGCTGCGTCCCTGTTTTTAAGTATCGGGACGCCCTATGACAGTTTGGAACCCACGGTATCGGCCTCGCAAAACCCGCGCACCTCACGGGGAAGACGCGGTGCGCCGGGCCTGTGTCGCGCCCTTGTGAAAGGGCGGACGCCCACGGACACACCCGCCACGGCTGCAACAGACGCCCTCTGTTGCCGTGGCACTCCCGGTGTGTTCGTGTGGTACCGGTTCCACGCGAGTCCCCACAGGGACGAGCGCGGGCGGAATTACATTCGCCATCGGTCGTTTCGCTGGCTTCGCGCCAGAGACCACGGCGAAGCCACGGGCCACCGCGCCCGTGGTACTTCACTACTACCGGTCCAATATCACGATTGAAAACAAAAGAGTCAGAGACAGTGGCCGATATTTTTCGTAATAGTATTCAATCGAACATCTTTGGACGGCTCGGGACCCGTCCCAGGTATTGTGATGTGGTTTGGTGGTGGGGTACCGGCAACGGAGATGTTCCCTCAAAGATTTAAGTGCCAGCCGGCAGTCCGACTAGGTACCAATGGCTATCGACCCGGAGTTCGAGGGGACCTACGACGAAGTCGACCGCCACGAGGGCCACCGCGTGTGGACGCCCGACGGCGACGAGCCCACGGAGGAGGTGCAGGGCATCCACGGCACCCACGTCGCCGTGGACTTCGACCTGTGTATCGCGGACGGCGCGTGTCTGGAGGACTGTCCGGTCGACGTCTTCGAGTGGGTCGACACGCCGGGCCACCCCGAGAGCGAGATCAAGGCCGATCCGACCCACGAGGATCAGTGTATCGACTGCATGCTGTGTGTCGACGTCTGTCCCGTCGACGCCATCGACGTCGACCCGAGCCGGGCGGGGCGCATCTAGGCGTTCCAGGCGCGTGACCGGTCACGGATCCGGTGTGGGTAGCCGCCCGTGAGTCGTCGCTGTGGGGCGCGAAACCGGAAATTTCGACGGAACACGAAACACTTAGGCTGGAGTAAGCCCGGCACCCACGTAGGTACGTGATAGCAATGCGTAGTGTCGTACTGACGAAGGGCGTCCCGGACTTCCGGGAGGGGCAGGTCTCGTTCGATGAGGACGGCCACCTGGAGCGTGGCAAGACGCCGACGGTGATGAACCCCAACGACAAGCACGCACTCCGGGCGGCCCTTCAGACCAAAGTCAGACACGGCGGAACTGTATCGCTGATGAGCATGGGCCCACCGGGCTACGCGGAGATCCTCCAGGAGGGCATGGCCGATGTCTACGCCGACGACCTCTACCTCCTGTCGGACCGCGAGATGGGTGCCGCGGACACCTGGGCGACCGCGATGACCGTCGCGACGGGCATCGAACACTTAGAGGAGACGCCGGACCTCCTCTTCGCGGGGTTCAAGACCGCCGACGGCGAGACCGGCCACACCGGCCCCCAGACCGAGTGGTGTCTCACGATTAACGACGCCCTCCCCGACTACCCGCTGATCACCCACGTCGTCGCGCTGGATATCGACGAGGAGGCTGGCGTGGTCCGGACCAAACGCCTCGTCGAGGGCGATATCTCCGAGATCGAGACCGTCGAGGCCGAACTCCCGGCGTTCATCGTCGCGGACCCCGAGTTCGAGCCGGCCTACCGGAAGGCCGACCACCGCCTCCGGCACAAGGACTTCCGGGACCGGACCCAGGAGCGGGCCGCCGAATTCGGGGAGTACGTCGACGACGAGACCGACAAGGACCCCACCGACTTCGAGGACTTCCACATGTGGAACCACGAGAAACTCAACCTCGACCCCGACTTCATCGGGCTGGACGGCTCCCCGACCATCGTGGCGGGGGTCGACCCCATCCCGAAGGCCCCCTCCGAGCGCGAGGCGACGATGATCGAACCGGGCGACGAGGAGGGGATGGAATCGGTCTTCGAGGAACTCCAGCCGTACGCAGCAGGTGATTAGATGCCCGAGATAGACCCCACGGAACACGAGATCGCCGAACTGGGCCCGAAGATCAAGGACATCGACGACGAGCAGGAGTTAGAGGAGATGCTTGCCCTGGAGAAGGGTGGCGAGGGTCGTGCGCCGGTCGTCACCCTCATCGAGGACCGCCTGGAAAAGGTCGGCGGCGAGGACGAGGATGTCGACCCCAGCGAGGCCGACCTGGCCGGGATGACCGTCGCCGATGTCGCCAACATGATCCGCGACGTCGAGGACGTCGAGGTCCTGCGCGATATCCTCGAACGCGAGAAGGCGGGCAAGGACCGCAAGGGTGCCAAATCCCAGATCGAGAAGAAGATCAACAACTTAGAGGAGGACGACGGCGAGGAGACCGAAGTCGAGTACGTCCCCCCCGAGGAGAAGTACCCCGACCTCGACCACCCGACCGCCGACAAACAGTACGTCGAGGGGACCGTCGACGGGGAGTACCGCGACATGTGGGTCTACTGCGAGACCCAGCGGGGCGAACTCATCGACGTTTCCCGCGAGATGCTCGGGAAGGCCAGCGAGCTGATGGACGGCTACAACGACGACTACGACGCAGACGAAGATATCGTCGCGGTACTCATCGGCGACGGCGTCGGGGACCTGACCGAGGAGTGTCTCGCCTACGGCGCCGACCGCGTCGTCTACCACGAGGACCCGCGTCTGGGACGGTTCCGGCACAAACCCTACACCGAGATCTTCTGTCACATGTGCCGGGACTGGGACGTCGAGTGGCGCGACTACCACGAGCCCCGCTACACCGTGTTCCCGGCGACGAACAACGGCCGGGACCTCTCGGCGCTGGTGCAGGGCGAACTCGACTCCGGCCTGGCCTCGGACTGTTCGGGGCTGTACATCGAGGACGCCGACATCTCCAACCCGGCCAAGACGGGCACGCCCGGCGAGAACAAGACCTTCGAGAAGATCCTGCACATGAAGCGCCCGGACTTCTCGGGGTTCGAGTACTCGACGATCCTCTGT
>PXSG01000010.1:22283-23950 GCA_003023485.1 Halobacteriales archaeon SW_10_68_16 | reverse complement strand
CGGGGGTCGTTCGAGAGCTTCTGGTCCACGAGCAGCGAGGCAAGCGCCAGCACTACCGTCTCGGCGTGGCGGCTCTCGGTGATGTGGTAGGTGGGGACGACCGTCAGGCCGCCGGGGCGGACGAACTCGTGGACGCGCTCGGTGATGGGTTTCGCGTCGCCGTCGAAGACCGCGCCAAAGCCCCGGACGCGCCGGCGGATGGCGTCGAAGGTGGCCTCGTGGACGCGGCCCGTCTCGTCGAGCTCGTCCTTGAGCGCGGGGTCGTCGAGGAACGACGTGAACTGGGCGTAGGTGCCCTCGCGGCCGTGCTGGCGGCGAAAGCGCGGGAGGAGGACGTTCACGAGCGCGCCGTACTGGTTGTCGTTGAGGCCGCTGGAGGCGACCAGCCAGGGGTTCTCGTGGACCATCTCGAAGGGCACCGAGAAGGGGACCTGCTCGGCGCGGTGGTGGCTGGCGCTGTAGGTGGCGTCCCCGACCTGCGGGACCAAGGCGATGGTGTCGTCGTGGCCGCCGTGGGCGATTCCCTCCCGATCCAGCCGGCGGGCAGTCTCGTCGTCGAGTTCGCCGTCGTCGTGCATCTGGGCGTACTCGTCCTGGGGGTCGAAGACGACCACCGCCGGCCGGACGGTCCGGTCGCTGCCCGTCTCGACGGGGTACGTTCGGTCCTCGGCGAGGTACTGCCGGAGGACGTTCTTGGCGGCGTGGGTCTTGCCCGACCCCGTCCCGCCGGCGACGAGGGTATGCCGGAAGACGAGCGGGTCGCCGGCGGCGTAGTCGTCCTTCAGGCGGTAGTCGATGGTCGGGGGCTGGGCCGCGGTCCGGACTTTCTCGCCACCGACCGCGAGGTGACCCAGGAAGACCCCCGCTTCGGGGATCTTCAGCCCGGTCTTGATGTCGGTCTTGTCCTCGGCGCGGCGCACGACCGTCTCGGGTTTGGGGACGCGGTCGGTCATCCGTCGCTTAAGGCCCGCTCGCATGGTTCGAGGGATTCGGAGAATCCCTCGCTACTCGACCGTCCGAGGCGCGTGGCGCCTCGCTGTCGTCGGCATAGAGAATCGCGACGGGCTCCAGGGTCGCCATCAGCTTGAAGTCCTGTTCGTCGATGCCCTGGGAACGCATCGCTCGGCGGGCGTGGATCTCGGTGGCGTCGTCGGCGCGGTACTCCTGGGCGTACTCGAGGCCGGTGATGCGACAGAACAGGCGCTCCCCGCCCGCGTCGGGGTAGGGTGCCAGCAGGTAGGTCCCGATGCGGACGTCCTCGCGGTTGCCGACGGTCACGTACGCCCGCAGGCGGGTGTCGTCGGGGTCCTCGTCGATGCGCAGCCCCTCCGAGGCCGAGAGCACGCCAAGCCCGCGGTCCCGGCCGGCCGGCGTCGCGTCGTAGGCCGCGAACTCGTCGGTCTCTCCGGCGGGATCACCCTCGTCGCCCTCGAACTCGGTGAAGTCCCCGAGGTCTGACATTGGTGTCACAAGGACGGGCACGCACAAACGCGTTTCCCCCGCGAGCGTGCTCTCGCCGTGCTGCTACGTCCGCGACGACATCTCGCCGGGCCCGACCACCGGGTTCCGGAGCGTCCCGATCCCCTCGTACCAGATTTCGACATCGTCGCCCGGTTCCAGCAGGCCCGGGTTGGCGGGGCTCCCAAAGGAGATCACGTCCCTGGGTC
>PXSG01000010.1:20032-22196 GCA_003023485.1 Halobacteriales archaeon SW_10_68_16 | reverse complement strand
GTCGAAGGCCTTCCTGGCGGTGCGGCCGGGCTGGTCCAGGGCGTCGAGGTCGTTCAGGATGGTCCACCCCCGCAGGATCTCGCGCACCTCGCTCTCGCCGTCGAGGTCACTGCAGCGCTCCTCGACCACCGCCGCGAGTTCCCCGGCGTAGGTGAGTTCCTCGGTCCAGGGCGGGTGGACGATGGGGTCGCCGGGGTGGTGCAGCGAGACGGCGGGCTTGATGAACCAGTCGGGTTCGTCGGGCACGTCGTAGTCCATCTGGTCGATGGTCGCCGCGAAGTTCCGCCCCACGCAGTAGAAGGTGCCGGGTGCGCAGGGCGCCAGCAGATCGGCGTCCTCGCCCACGACGTATTCGCCGTCGTCGGTCGTGACCGTTCCGTCCTCGTACTCGCCCTCGCGGACTCTCCCGTTTGCCCGCACGCGTGCCAGTTTCATCGCCGGGCGTTCGCCGGGGCGTGGCTTACGTGATGTGGTTGCCGGGCGTCGCTACGTGGTGTCAGTCCGCGTCGCCACCGTGCTCGTCCCCGGACTCCGCCTCGGATTGCACCGACACCTCCGTGTCCTGTTCGACCTCGACGTAGACCGTCTTGATGTCGTTGTTGGCGTCCTTCAGCACCCGCTCGATCTCGTCGACGACGTCGTCGATGTTCCTGCCCGACAGCCCCGCCTCGAAGTCGATGTCGGTCGTCACGAGGACCGTCCGGGGTCCGAAGTAGACCGTCCGGAGGTCGACGACGGAGGCGACGCCGAAGACGTCGGCCACCAGGCCTCCGAGGTCGCGCTCGACGTCTTTCGGGAGGCTCTCGCCCATGAGGAGGCGCTTGTTCTCCCAGGCCAGCGCCAGCGCGAAGCCCATCAGCATGATCCCGATCAGCAGTGCCGCGGCGGCGTCGTAGATCCCGTTGCCGGTCACCTGCGAGAGCCAGACGCCCACGAGCGCGAGTCCGGCCCCGACCAGCGCGATGGTGTCCTCGGTGAGGGCGGTCAGCGTCGTCGTGTCGGCGGTCTTGCGGAAGGCTTCCTTGTAGCCGCTCCAGTCGTTCTCGTCGATCTGGCGTTTCATGTTCTTTCGTGCCTTCGCGAGCGCGTAGGACTCGAAGGCGATGGCCCCGATCAGGACGGCGTAATTGACGTACACTGCGGGGAACGTGTACCCGAGCGCGCCCGCGGTCTGGACGCCCGCCTCGGCGCCGTGACCTCCGGCCTGGCCCAGCACGGCCTGGACCTCCCGGTAGCCGTGCTTGGCCGACTCCCAGCCCGCGATGCCAAAGAGCAACACCGACACCAGAAACGAGTAGAAGAACTGCGCCTTCCCGTACCCGAAGGGGTGGCGCTCGTCGGGCGCCCGGGCGCCGTACCGGATGCCGACGAGCAGGAACACCTGGTTGCCCGTATCGGAGATGGAGTGGTAGGTCTCCGAGAGCATCGACGGACTCCCGGTCAGGAGAAAGCCGCCGAACTTCAGGATGGCGATGGCACCGTTCGCGATCAGCGCGGCGATGACCACCGACTTGCTGCTTGCCATCGCCCGGTCCTTCTGGGTCCGGGGTCAAGTACCCGGTGGATTCTTCCCCGGCGAACGCCCAGACCGACCGTGCTCGTCGCCGTCCACGGCAACAGCGACGGCACGGCGGTCCGTGCGCGCCTGCCGGCCGTCCGGACGGTCGAGGCGCTGGACCGGCGCGTACTGGTAGTCCACGGCCACGACCACGACCGGACGTCGCTGTCGCTGCTGGCCCGCCAGGAGGACGCCGACGTGGTCGTCCTCGGACACACCCACAGCCCCGGCGTCGACACGATGGGCGAGGTCACGCTCCTCAACCCCGGCAGTCACGCCGACCCGCGCGGGTCGCGTCCGGCGTACGCGACGGTCCACCGGGAGGACGACGGACTCCGCGTGCGCTTGTACACGCCCTCGGGCGAGCCCTTCGAGAGCGTTCGGGTGTAGAAAGGGGGTGTACCGTTCGGAGCCTGGAGGGCCAAAGCAGGTGTGCGCCGGACTGTGGGAGGGCCAAAGCGGGTCGGCGCACTCCGGCCTACGAAGGGGGATACAAAGTAGCCGACGGAGACTCAAACAGCCCTTTGAGTTACCGGCCCAGGTACCAGACGGCGGTGATCACGGCGAGGACGAAGACGCCGCCGGCGAAGAAGAGCAGTCCCGGCG
>PXSG01000010.1:0-19901 GCA_003023485.1 Halobacteriales archaeon SW_10_68_16 | reverse complement strand
CCCTCGGGTGTCGGCGTCTGGGTCGTCTCGCCGGCACCATCACCCGTGACGTCCACGTCGCCGCCGCCACCGCCATCACCACCATCGCCGCCGTCCACTGCACCCGCGTCGCCGCCACCACCGGCCCCGTCGCCCTCACCGCCGGTCTGCGCGCCGAGGTCCGCACCGCCGAGGAGGTCGATCCGGCCGAATATTGCCTGTACGGCGAGGCTGGCCAGCGCGAGCAGCCCGAGGGCGCCGACGAGGCGCTGGATAGCCGTCCGGAGCACGGAGGAGTCCTCCTCGTCGCCGGCGAAGATGACCAGCGGCTGGTCGGCGGCCGCGTAGACATCCATCTCCCGGCCCTTCGCGGAGTAGGCGGTGTCGACCACCTCGACCGCACCGGCGTCTTCGAGGTTCTCGAGGTGGTACTGTGCGTTCTGGAGGGACGTGTCGACCCGCTCGGCCAGTTCCGACGGCGGCGCGGGGTCGTCGTGGACTGCCGCGAGGAGTTCCCGTGCCGTCTCCGAAGAGAGGGCCGACAGCACCGCGTCAGCGTCCTCGCTGTCGACGCCGACGACGCGGGGGCCGGCGTCCTCGGCGGGCGAGGCGTCGGGTCTGGAGGGCAACAGCGACATGCCGACGGATACCACTCCCGCCGGTATGAGTCTTTTCGCGCCGAAACCACTTTGCCCCGGCCCCACCCTAGAGCGGGTATGGCCGCCGACCTGGTGACCTACGGCATCCTCGCGCTCGTCCTCCTGTTCGTCTTCTTCGCGTATCTGATGATCCGCCGGACGGTGACGGGGTTCAAGCAGGGCGTCGAGGAAGGGCAAAACCGCAGGTAGTCGGCGGGACCCGCAACTGGTTTGCGCGTCGCGGCCACACGGGGAGACATGGACCCGCGCATCCGCGAACACGCCGCAGTGATCGCCGACCACTCGGTCGACCTCGGGGCCGGCGACGAGGCCGGGGACCTCATCGTCGCGCTCCACGAGGCGGTCGGCGACCACGGCGCCAACCCCATCGCGCTGAGCAGCAACGACCGCTTCCAGCGGGCGTACCTCCGCGCCCGCGAGGAGTTCGAGACGCCCGCCCACGAGCAGGCGCTGATCGAGGAGACCGACGTCTACATCGCCGTCCGCGCCAACGCGAACGTCACCGAGACGGGCGACGTCGATCCCGAGACCAACGCCGCCTACTCGAAGGCCAAACGCCCCATCCTCGACGAACGCCTCTCCAAGCGGTGGTGTCTCACCCAGTACCCCGCGGCCGCGAACGCACAGCTCGCGGAGATGTCCACCGAGGCCTACGAGGACTTCGTCTGGGACGCCATCAACAAGGACTGGGACGCCGTCCGCGAACACCAGAGCCAGATGGTCGAAATCCTCGAGGGCGCCGACGAGGTGCGCATCCGGTCGGGCGGGACCACCGACGTCACCATGTCGGTCGCGGGCAACCCCACGCTCAACGACTACGGCGAGCGCAACCTCCCGGGCGGCGAGGTCTTCACCGCGCCCATCCCCGACTCCGTGGAGGGGGAGGTCCTGTTCGACAAACCCCTCTACCACCAGGGCCGGGAGGTCACGGGCGTCTCGCTTTCCTTCGAGGACGGCGATGTCGTCGACCACGCGGCCGAGAAGAACGAGGACGTGCTGACGGAGGTGCTGAACACCGACGAGGGCGCGCGCCGACTGGGCGAACTCGGCATCGGGATGAACCGCGACATCGACCGCTTCACCTACAACATGCTGTTCGACGAGAAGATGGGCGATACCGTCCACATGGCCGTCGGCCGGGCCTACGAGGACACCGTCGGCGAGGACAACGTTCAAAACGAGTCGGCAGTCCACGTCGATATGATCGTCGACATGAGCGAGGATTCCTCGATAACGGTGGACGGCGAGGTCGTTCAGCGGGACGGTACCTTCCGGTGCGTAATTCTTTACCGTCCGGCTATCAGAAACGTCTCGCTCCGGTTCCTACAGCTCCGTCATCTGGAACGCTGCCGAAAATGGTTACGCACGACCCTATGAGAGGGCGGTATTCTACGTTCCTTCCTCGGGGTCGCTATCCACGTCCGGCCACTCGGGAGGCAGGCGGGACAGCGTATCCGGTGTTCTCCCGGAGCCAGTTTGCGGCTTCGACGTGTGCATCCTGCCCGTTGGGAATGTAAACGCCATCCGGTCCGCGAGAGACGAACGACAACTCCAGCACCTCCCCGAGTTGCTCGCGCATCTCGTCGTGGTCCTCGTCGGTGGTAGCCAGTCGGACCAGCGTCTCGTCATCCATCGGTGTTCCCCACGTGTGGTTGCGCGCGAGCTTCCAGACGAGACGGGATCTGCCGTCCATCGCTACACGTTGAGCTTCTCGTTGACGAGTCCGTTCAGTCGGTGCAACTCCCTGACTAGCTCGTCGTCCGAATTGAGGGTGTACTTCTCCGGAGACGTCCCTTCGACGACATCCACGATGTCGAGACGGACGAGAAGCGGGAGGTGCGTGTGAACGGACTGGCGGCTCACACCGGCGTTCTCCGCGAGCTTCGACTTGCTGAAGTGATAATCGGGTGCGTCCATCAGTGCGTCGACCATGTAGCTCACGCTGTCGTGTTGGGTGAGAACGCGCCAGCCACTCGGATACTCGTCCCGGAGTTGTGCAATCTCCTGGTCGCCACCTGCGGACTCTTGACTGGCCATACCCGGACAGAGGAACCAACAAGTGTTAAAATCGTTGGACACTGAGAGACGAATCAAGATGTCGGTCGACGGGAGCGACGGTGGATTTGCTCGCGAGGAGGGTGGCACGTACACGCTCCTGGTCGAACTCCCGGAAGGGACGTACCTCGAAATCGGCGCGCTCGGAACCCGGACGCTGGACGCGGGCTGGTACGCCTACACCGGGAGCGCGCTGGGTTCGGGGGGCTTCTCGCGCGTCGAGCGCCACCTCGAACTCGCGGCCGGCGAGCGGTCGACCCACCTCCGGTACGCGCCGTCGCGGGGGCCGCTTCTCTCCTCTGTTGCCGACGCACACCGGTCGATCCGTGGCGGGGTCGAGGCGGACGGCGGCTGACGGACCGCGGGACGGCGAGTCGGAGCGACAACCCTTTTGAGGCTGCCGCTCGTCCCCACTGGACATGGATTGTCGGGGACCAGGAGCGGCCGTCGCGGCGGTGACAGCCGTCGCATGAGGCCGGACGAGGAGCGCTACTTCGAGCGCATCGAGGCCGAACTCGACCGCGCGCTCGCCGTCGCCAACCGGGCACGCGAGAGCGGGGGCGACCCCGAAAGCGAGGTCGAGATCCCGGTCGCGAAGGACATGGCCGACCGCGTCGAGAACATCCTCGGCATCGAGGGGGTCGCCGAGCGCGTCCGCGACCTGGAGGGCCAGATGTCCCGCGAGGAGGCCGCACTCGCACTCGTCGAGGATTTCGTCGCGGGCACCGTCGGCGACTACGACACCCGCGCGGGCAAGATCGAGGGGGCGGTCCGGACGGCTGTCGCGCTCCTGACCGAGGGCGTCGTCGCCGCACCCATCGAGGGTATCGATCGCGTGGAGGTCCTGGCGAACGACGACGGCACCGAGTTCGTCAACGTCTACTACGCCGGCCCGATCCGCTCGGCCGGCGGGACCGCGCAGGCCCTCTCGGTGCTGGTCGCGGACTACGCCCGGACGCTGCTTGGCATCGAGGCCTACAGCCCGCGCGCCGACGAGGTGGGCCGGTACGCCGAGGAGGTCGCCCTCTACGACGAGGAGACCGGCCTCCAGTACGCCCCGCCCGAGGCCGAGGCGGAGTTCATCGCGCGCAACATGCCGATCATGCTCGACGGCGAGGCGACCGGCGACGAGGAGGTCTCGGGTTTTCGGGACCTCGAACGGGTCGACACCAACGCCTCCCGGGGCGGGATGTGTCTCGTCCTCGCGGAGGGGATCGCCCTCAAGGCACCGAAGATCCAGCGCTACACCCGCGACCTCGACGAGGTCGCCTGGCCCTGGCTCCAGGACCTCATCGACGGCACCTACGACGACGGCGACGGGTCCGAGGGCACGAACTCGTCGTCAGAGCAGTCAGCGACCGATAGCGAGGACGACAGTGACGACGACGCAGGGGACGAGGAAGGGACTGCAAGCGACGGCCCGCCCCGTCCGGACCCCTCGAAGAAGTACCTGGCCGACCTCATCGCCGGCCGGCCGGTCTTCTCGCACCCGTCGACGCCCGGCGGCTTTCGCCTGCGGTACGGCCGGGCGCGCAACCACGGCCACGCGACAGCCGGCGTCCACCCGGCGACGATGCACCTCGTCGACGACTTCCTCGCGCCGGGCACGCAGATCAAGACCGAGCGCCCGGGCAAGGCCGCGGGCATCGTGCCCGTCGACACCATCGAGGGCCCGACGGTCCGCCTGGCTAACGGCGACGTCCGGCGGATCGACGACGCCGACGAGGCCCTCGAGGTCAGGAACGGCGTCGAGAAGATCCTCGATTTGGGGGAGTACCTGGTCAACTACGGCGAGTTCGTCGAGAACAACCACCCGCTCGCGCCCGCCGCCTACGTATTCGAGTGGTGGGTCCAGGACTTCGAGGCCGCGGGCGGACCCGTCCAGGCACTCCGGGACGCCGTCGAGATCGACCTCGCGGACCCCGCACCCGGCGAGGCCCTCCGGTGGGCGAGTGAGTACGACGCCCCCCTGCATCCGGCCTACACCTACCTCTGGCACGACGTCAGCGTCGGGGACGTCGCCGCGCTGGCCGACGCGCTGGCGGACGCCCGGGTCGCGACCGGCGACGGCGCGGTCACGGCCGCCGACGCCTCCGGCACCGCGGACGGCGCCCTCGTCCTCGACCGGACCGAACGGGTCCGCGAGACGCTGGAGGCGCTGCTGGTCGAGCACACCCAACAGGAGGACAGCCTGGTCGTTCCCGAGTGGCGACCCCTGATCCGGACGCTCGGGTTCGCGGTCACCGACGACCGCGGCCTCGTTCGCGAGTGGACCGTCGACGACCTCTCGGAACGCGCCCGTACCTACGCCGACGGCGAGAACGCCATCGCGGCAATCGAGGAGGTCGCCCCCTTCGCGGTCCGGGAGCGCGCCCCGACGCGCGTGGGCAACCGGATGGGCCGTCCCGAGAAGTCCGAGGAGCCGCCGCCGAATCGGGCGACGCCGTCGAGGGCACCCGCGGCGAGGTCGAGGTCGAGGTCGGCCGCCGCGAGTGTCGCGACTGCGGGGCCCGGACCTACCGGGCGCGCTGCCCCGAGTGCAACGGCGAAACAGAGGCCGTCTACGTCTGTCCGGACTGCGGTCGCGAGGTCGACCCCGACGAGTCCGGCCGGCCGGAGTGCCCGCGCTGTAAGACGCCCGCCTCGGGGACCCGAACCGCGACCGTCGACGTCGGCTCCGAGCTCCGCGACGCCCTCGACCGACTCGGGGAGCGCCCCTCGGCGTTCGACACCCTCAAAGGCGTCAAGGGGCTCTCTTCGGCGGCGAAGATCCCAGAACCCGTCGAGAAGGGAATCTTGCGGGCCAAACACGACGTCTCGGCGTTCAAGGACGGCACCGTCCGCTACGACATGACCGACCTCCCGGTCACGTCCGTCCGGCCGGCGGAACTGGACGTCACGGCCACGACCATGCGCGAACTCGGCTACGAGTCGGACATCCACGGCGACCCGCTGGAACACGACGACCAGCTGGTCGAACTCAAGGTGCAAGACGTCGTCCTCTCGGAAGACGCCGCCGACCACCTCCTGGGGACCGCCGCCTTCGTCGACGACCTCCTGGAACAGTACTACGGGCTGGAGCCCTACTACGGGATGGAGACCAGCGAGGACCTCGTCGGCGAACTCGCCTTCGGCATGGCACCACACACGTCGGCGGCCGTCGTCGGACGGGTGGTCGGGTTCACCTCGGCGTCGGTCGGCTACGCGCACCCGTACTTCCACGCCTCGAAACGGAGGAACTGTTTCCACCCCGGGACGAAGGTGTGGTTCGAGGACGAGGCCGGCGAGTGGCACCACGACACCATCGAGTCGTTGGTCGAAGAACGTCTGGACGACCCGGACACTGACGATTTCGGGACGCTGGTCACGGAACTGGACGGAGACGTTCACGTTCCATCGCTGACCGAGGAGGGGCAGACGGTCCGCAAACCGGTCCAGGCGGTATCGAAACACCCGGCTCCGGACCATCTGGTACGCGTCGAAACGGCAGTCGGTCGATCGATCGTGGTGACGCCGGATCACGGAATGGTTCGGTGGCGAGACGGTCCTGAAACCGTCGACGCTCACGAACTTGAAACCGGTGACACCGTACCCGTCTGTGACACCATTCGTCCGGAACGCGGGGAAACCGCGGTGCCCGCGGTCGACGGTGGCGGTCCAAAGGTTGAAACGATAGACCAGGTCCAGTACGTGCCATCGGATGTCGATCACACCTACTGCCTCACGGTTGCGGACACGCACAGAACGGTGGCGAACGGGATACATTCTGCTCAGTGCGATGGGGACGAGGATTGCGTGATGTTGTTGATGGACGGACTCCTGAACTTCAGCCACACCTACCTCCCCGACCAGCGTGGGGGGAGTGTCGCCGAAGATTCACGACTCGTCGCCGTCGATCCGGAGGGAACTGTCCGATTCCTGACGTTCAAAGAATTCTGGACCGAACTCGACGCCCCGATTGAGGTCGATGGGAAATTCAGGAAGCGAACGTGCGCGGGTTCGGGCTGGCAGACGTACACCTTCGACGACGAACACGGGGCGACGCTACAGCCGATCGAGCGAGCGATCCGGTATCGCGCCAGCGACGACGAACGTCTGGTCCGTGTCGAGACACAGTTCGGTCGCGAACTGACGATAACAGAGAATCACAGTCTCTTCCGGTACGATGACGGAATCGAGGGAGTCGCCGGGAGCGACCTCTCGGAGGGGGACTTGGTCGTCGCGCCACGCGAACTCGACATCGAGACCCGACGGACGGCAATCGACGTCACGACCTGCGTCGACGAACCCTACGTCGTCATCGACGACCATGTCGAGGACCTGTTGCGGACGGCGTGGGAGACGACGGACCACGAGAGCGAGACGCACCAGAAATTCAGGAGCGGCCTCGCCTACCGGTTGAAAAAGGGAAAGATCCCCTACGACCGCTTCGAATCGATCCTCGAAAATGCCGGATTCACCGTCCCGAGAGACGTCGACATCGGACTCCCTGGTTCGTCCGATGGAATTACCCGCACGGTCGAAGTCGACGAGGATTTCGCGTGGCTGCTCGGACTCTACGTCGCTGAAGGGTCGACGTCTTCGGTCTGTCCGACGATCCACAGCGCCGACGACGACCTCATCGACCGAGCGGCCGACATTATCGAGGAGACGCTGGGCACCGAACCGGGACGACGATGGTCGAACCGAACGGACGAACTCCGGCTCCCGGCCGTCTTCGCGGAAGTTCTGTACGCACTCGGGTTCGAGCGGGCAGAATCGTACGATTCAAGCGAGAAAATCATCCCAGGTTGTATTCGGCACGCTCCGGAACACCTCGTCCGTGCGTTTCTGCGCGGGTTCGTCGCCGGTGATGGGAGCGACCAGAGCGACGACAACGTGACTACGGTCAGTTTCTATTCGACGAGCGAGGATGTCAAGGACGGCCTCGTATTCCTGTTGCACCGTCTCGGCCTGGTCGCGAACGTCTCGGAGCGAACGGACCGTGACGGCAATCGACAGGAGATCTACACCGTCACGGTTTCCGGCGGCGCGAACGACAATCCGCTCCATCGTGTCCTCGAAGGTGACGAGCCGTATCTCCCGAAGAGCCTGGTGGTCTCGATTCCCAAGGCGCTGATGGACATCCGTGAGATGGACATCGAAGGGGTGAAAAAGACGATCCCGAAGTACCTCAAACGCCGGGAGAACGTCTCGCTCGAAAAACTCGGCGAGATGGTTGAGACGCTCGATTCACAGGACCTGCCTGACGTTGCGGAACAGAAACTCGACGTAGTCCGCCCACTCGTCGACGGCAATCTATCGTATCTCCGCGTGAAAAACGTCGAACGTGTCGAGTACGACGGTCATCTCTACGACTTGCAGGTCGGTGGCGACCCGGTTTTCACGGCGAACTGGCTCTACGCGCACAACTCCATGGACGCACCCCTGGTGATGTCTTCGCGCATCGACCCGACAGAGATCGACGACGAGGCCCACAACGTGGACATCATGCGCGAGTACCCCCGCGAGTTCTACGAGGCGACCCGCGAACTGGCCGACCCCGCCGACGTGGCAGACGCGATGACCATCGCCGAAGAGACGCTGGGGACCGACGACCAGTACCGCGACTTTGCCCACACCCACGACACGTCGGACATCGCGGCGGGGCCGGACCTCTCGGCGTACAAGACCCTGGAGTCGATGGACACGAAGATGGACGCCCAGTTGCACCTCTCGCGGAAGTTGCGGGCCGTCGAGGAGTCCGACGTCGCCGAGCGGATCATCGAGTACCACTTCCTGCCGGACCTGCTGGGGAACCTGAAGGCCTTCACCGGCCAGGAGGTACGGTGTCTCGCGTGTGGCGAGAAGTACCGGCGGGCACCCCTCACGGGGAACTGCCGGGAGTGTGGCGGCGACGTCAATCTCACCGTCCACGAGGGGTCGGTCACGAAGTACATGGACACCGCCTTGCGGGTCGCCGAGGAGTTCGGCGCCCGGCCGTACACGAAACAGCGCCTGCGCATTCTGGAGAAGCGCATCGAACGGGTGTTCGAGGACGACCAGAACAAGCCCATGACGCTCGGGGATTATATGTGAATGGGCGTACAGGCCGTTGGGACGCTCGCGAGTGTGCTCGTGGCACACTCCGACGGGCCGGGAGGGTTTTCGCTGGTCGAACGGATCCTCATGTGGACCGTGAGAGCCCCCTCTCGGAGAGAGCGGGCTCCCCGCTGTCGGACCCGGGTGACTTCCGTTACGGAAGTACGAGGAGAAAGCCCCGTGCTTTAGCGCGGGGATGAATCCGACAACTGTGAATCTTTTCACGCCCGTAGCCACGGCTGGATATTCCACCGTCAGAATAGGCAAAGATTTATAAAGCCATGTCCATTAATTACACGTGTAATGGTTGAAGTAAGCGTCGAGACAAGCTTCAGAAACCCAAGCCACGCCCGTCAGAAAGAGTGGCAACGAGCTACCCATCTTCTGCGGGAGTGCAAACAGTGGCTTGTCGATGGGTGGAATGACGAGACGCTTTCTTCATCCATCACGACTGGCGATATTGACAACCCACTCTACTCAGCACTTCAGAATCAGGCCATTCGAGCCGCAAAAAGCGACTACGACGATGACTCTGTTGAATACACTGGTGAGCAACCCATCGAAGTCAACAACCAAAACTGGGAAATTCACACGACAGACAACGGCTCTGTCGTTATTGGGTTTCCCTGCATCACTGGCTGGTGGTACACACCAATTCACGTCTACGACGGTATCGAAGACCCGATTACCGCACTACTCGACGGTGAAGCTGAAAAGACCAAACTGAGTGTGTGGCGTGAAGGTGACGACTGGAAGGTATCGTTCACTGTTTCCTACACCGAAGATAGTGGTGATGAGGAAACGCCAATTGGTGTCGATGTTGGACACAACTACATCCTTGCCGCAACGCCAGATGACCCAAGTGCTGAGTCGTTCCTTGTCAGTGGGAAGGAATACAAATTTGTGCGGCGCTACTACCGTTCCCTCCGTGATTCGCTGCAACAAGCGGGTGCGCTTCGCGCACGTAACCGCGTTGGTAACAAGGAGTACCGCCGTATCCAAGACGCCAACCACACCCTCGCAAAGCGTCTTATCGAGTACGCCAGTCAATTCGAGAATCCAGTTATCAAACTGGAAGACTTGGATGGAATCCGCGACGGTAGTGAGTGGAATGGCGTTCATTCATGGCCGTTCTACGAACTGCAACAGTTCATCACGTACAAAGCCGAGAAGGCAGGCATTCGAGTCGAGAAAGTTGACCCGACGAACACGAGTCAAGAGTGCAGTCAGTGTGGGGAATACGCTGGCCGTGATGGCAGTCGATTCGAGTGCCCGTACTGTGGATACGTGCGCCACGCGGATTTGAACGCGGCAGAACGCATTAGTCAAAAGGAGGGTGAGCCATGCACGGCGTAACGGTCAGGCCGACGCGAACCGTGCGGCCCAGTCGGATGAAGACCCGACCACTCACATCGTGGGTGTCTGCCATGTGCAGATGGGAAGGCCGCTTTGACCCGGCTACATGCGCTGGAACGCACACCCGTGGTAATAATCGGGTGGCAACCCATGACGCTGGCCACGCGAAAGCGTATTTGAGCCGCCGAGGAAACGCGCAACCCTAATATCCCCATCGGGGAATCCTCGCCCTTTAGCGGCCCGCCGGTCCAGCGCGTCGGCCGTGAACCACTCCCAGTCGGCCGCCGGCTGTTCGCCCGCCGCCGGCGTGACCTCCCGGTTCTCGGCCCGGCCGTAGTAGATGAAGTCGACGTGCTGGTGACCGACCTCGCCCTCGCAGACGTCGATGTCCTCCAGCAGGAAGTGCTGTGGCCGGGGGATTGACGCGACCGTCGGGGACGTAATCTCGCTCTCTGGCGCGACGAGGTCGATGTCCAGTCCGAGTTCCTCGCTGACCTCCCGGCGGGCCGTGACGTGTGGCAGTTCGTCGCGCTCGACGTGGCCCCCCGGCGGGAGCCACATCCCGAGCTTGTCGTGCTCGTGGAGCGCTGTTGCGCCGTCGTGGACGACGTACACGGTCGCGACGAAGTGTCTGGTCAGTTCCATTGCGTCGAGGTCGGTCGAGGTACTGCTGTATACAAATTCCGGTTTCTCCAACCAGTTTCTCCAACCAGGGGCGTTCTCGTCAAACGGTGCCAGGGTTCTCGACGGCCGTGAACACCGAAGTTATGTAGCAGGGCCGTCTCCGTCCGGACATGCAATCACAGCTGCTCTCCGACGAGCAGGCCGAGCACATCGTCACGACGGCCAGGACGGCGACGGGCGACAGCCTGCGCTCGGTCACCTACTTCACGCGCTCGGATTTCGACCAGCTGTACCTGCGTGGGGACCTCGAACGGGACGCCGACCTCAACACCTTCGTCGGCCACGAGTGGCGGGGCTACCGCGAGACGGGCAACGCCTACCAGAACTCCGAACTCGGCCGGTACAAGTTCACCGTCCGCGCCTTCGAGAACGGCTACCTCCTGCGGGTCGCCGTCGACCGCAAGGGCGTGCTCATCACGACCGACGGCCTCTCGATGCAGAGCTACGAGGAAATCGCCGAGGCCCTCCAGCGGATGCTCCGCGAGTGGGGCGAGAGCTGAGCCGATGACACTCGACCCGGTCCACGTCGACGGCATCGCCCGACTGGCCACCCGGGTCACCGAGCGCGTCGACGAGACCGACCACGGAAAAGTCGCGGAACGCGCCTGGAGGGAGTTTCTCGACCCCCTCTACGACGACGGCGAGGTCGTCCTCGCACCCCTCGAGGGCGTCCAGCGCCACAAAGTGCCCATCGAGGACATCGCGCTCGAGCCCTCGCCGTTCGACACCCAGCACGGCCTCGACGCGGGCACCATCAACCCCACGACGTTCAAGAACGGGCTGGTGCTGGACGTCTCCCAGGCCGCCATGGCCGCCGTGCCCTCGGACATCGAACTACACCGGGCAAGGACCATCGTGATGACGGTCCACACGACGAAGTGGTCGAGGACCTGCTCGTCCTCGACGGGCCCATCTACCCCACGGGGCTGCTGAAGTGGGCCGAGCGCGACCCCGAGTTGCGGCGGCTGCTGACCGACGAGGAACAGCCCCGGGACGTGGTCGCGAACTACCTCGAACTGGTCGAGACGTTCGTCGAGCGCGACGTGCCGCTGGTCGGGTTCGTCAAGTCGAGT
This sequence comes from Halobacteriales archaeon SW_10_68_16, assembly GCA_003023485.1. The sequence continues at coordinate 8,014 of PXSG01000010.1, read as the reverse complement.
GCCTCCAAGGCCATCACGCGGACCCTCCGGGAGAAACTGGGCGCCCCCTGGGTCGACGACGCGGCCTTCTACCGGCGGGTACTGGAACGTCTCGACGAGGACGGCGACCCCAGGACGGACGCGCTGACGTTCACGAACTGGTTTCGCTCGCGGGCCGGCACCGACGGGATGCTCGCCGGCGACTCCCCCGCCGTCGAGTGCGAGCGGCCCCTCGACGCCGAGGCCTACGAGGTCACCTTCTTCGTCGTCTACGACCCGCGCGAGGACCTGATTTACCGGGTCGAGGCGCCCCACGCCTTCACCGCGGACCCCGACCTGCGGGCCGACCTGACCCGCCACCTGCTCTCGGAGGTCGCCGGCGAGCGCGGGCCGCCGCTCCCGGTCGGGAAGGCCGACGAACTGGCCCGCATCGACCGCGAGGGCAAGCGCACGCTCCGGCGGCGCATCGAACGCGAGTTCGACACCGACCGCCAGCGGACCTACGACGACAAGCGGTGGAACGCCGTCGAGGAGCTGCTCTAACCCCGACCGGGCCGGCGACCCCGGGACCGAACATGGCGGAAACAACAGTTAATTAAAGCGGTGTGCTATAGCCACCAACATGAACCGAGACGCCATCGCCATCGGCGCCGGGTTGGTGCTGTGGCTCGGGTTCGTCGTCTTCTGGTTCGCCGGTGTGGTGGACCTGACCCAGTCCGCAGTGCTCGGTGCGTTCGTGCTGACGGTCGTCGTGGTGGTCGTCCACTACGCGGAAGGGTCGGGCTGGGAACCGGCCGAGGACATCTCCCAGGAGGTGCTCGAACGGCGCGCGAAGGCGGTCCCGGAGACGGAGTTCCCCGAGCCGATGAACCGCTCGATCGGCGGTGGCGGCGCCGCGGGCGCGATCGGTGCCGGCGCCGAGGGCGAACTCGCCGAGGGCGAGGACGAGGCTGAGGAGGGGTTCGACCCCGACGCCATCTCCGAGGACGAGCTCGAGGTCTACGAGATCGAGTTCGCCAAACAGGGCACGACCATCGAGGTCGCCAACAACGAGAACATCCTCGAGGCCGGCGAGGAACAGGGCTGGGACCTGCCCTACGCCTGCCGCGAGGGACAGTGCCTCTCCTGTTCGGGTCACATCGAAGAGGGACCCGCGGAGGACTACATCCGGCACAGACAGAACGACACGCTCAACGACGAGGAGATGGAGCGTGGCTACTGTCTGACCTGCACGGCCTACCCGACGGCCAGCTTCACGCTGGAGACCGACGAGTCGCCCTGAGCTACTCTCCTCACCCCGACACTCGAGAAGCACGCGCCGGGAGGGATTCGAACCCCCGGTCTCCAGGTCCGGAACCTGGTGCCTTGTCCGCTAGGCTACCGGCGCACATGCGTATCCAGCCGAATCTCGGATAAATACCTTCGGATAGCGAGCCAGCCACTTCGGGGTGGGGCCCCTCAACTCACCCGTTCGGTTTGCGCTCCTGATCGGGGTGGTCGGCGACGAAGACGCTCGTGTCGTCGGGGACGTCGTCGGTCACCCAGCAGTTCGCACCGATGCTCACGTGGTCGCCGACTTCGACCGTCCCGAGGACGTTGGTGCCGGCGCCGATGACGACGTGGTCGCCGATATCGGGGTGGCGCTTGTACCCCTTCTTCAGCATGTGGTCCTCGCCTTCCTGTTTCTCGAAGTGCAGTGCCCCGAGCGTGACGTTCTGGTAGATCCGGACCCAGTCACCGACAGTCGCCGTCTCGCCGATGACGACGCCGGTCCCGTGGTCGACGAAGAAGTACGCGCCGATCTCCGCGCCCGGGTGGATGTCGATGCCGGTCTCGACTTTGGAGTACTCGGCGAGTTCGCGCGCGTACTCGGAGCAGTCCGCCTCGTAGAGGACGTGTGCCACCCGGTGGGTCAGGATGGCGTGAAAGCCCGGATACGACCGGATGATCTCACAGTAGCTCTTCGCAGCGGGGTCGCCCTTGTACGCGGCCTCGACGTCCTTCTTCAGGGCGTGTCGGATCGCCGGCAGTCGGTCGAGTGTCTCGTCGACGACAGCCCTCAAGGCGTCTGCGTCGCGGTCCGAGTAGGCCGTGATCCCCTTGTGGATGCAGTCGCCGAGTTCGGTCAGGCGGGTCCGTACCTCGTCGGGGTCGTCCAGCAGGGCCGGCGCGTTCCAGCACCGCGGGAACAGGAGCTGTTTGAGGAGCGGAAGCTCGTCCCGGAGCGAATCGCGCCGTGGGTAGTCACGCGAAGTGTCCGTCGGAAAGGGTGAGTCGTCGTCTCGGTATGCGTCGACGAGTTCGCTGTGGGCGTCGCCGTTGTATTCGTATCCCATCCGTATAGGAGGAGGCCGGCGAGTACAGTTAAGTGCTGTAGAATCCGCTCCGTGCCAGCCCTTCCCAAACCGGAGCCCTCGTGTACGGATTCGACGGCACCAGGCGCGCGATTTGATATGGCCGTATAGAGTTTATACAGAGAAGAGGGGCGACGCGCCGGGCTTTTGGGAATCGACCGAGTACGGGCGGGTGATGGTCCAGAACGTGGCGAGCGAGTTGGCCGACCTGGAGAGCGAGGACTTCTACCTGCTTTCGGGGGTCGAGCAGGGGATGCGCTTCTCGGAGTGGGTCGCCCGGGAGAAGCTGCCCGACTTCGCCGACCTCACGCCCGAGGAGGTCGACTACCGGCTGGACCGCTGCGAGCGGCGGGGCCTCGTAGAGCGCAAGACCATCCAGTACGAGGGCTTCCGGCTGACCTTCGAGGGCTACGACGCGCTGGCCCTGCACACCTTCGCCGAGCGCGGGACCGTCGAGGGCTTCGGCGCGCCGCTGGGCGTGGGCAAGGAAAGCGACGTCTACGAGGTCCAGTCCTACACGCCCATGGCGCTGAAGTTCCACCGCGAGGGCTATACGGAGTTTCGCGAGGTCAACCGGGAACGGGAGTACACCGCCGACCGCGAGCACGTCTCCTGGATGTACACCGCGCGCAAGGCCGCCGAACGCGAACACGAGGCCCTGGAGACGCTGTACCCGGACGTGTCGGTCCCGCAGCCGGTCGACCACAACCGCCACGCGGTCGTGATGGAGCGCATCGACGGGGTGGAACTCGGCCGAACGGCGCTCGAACCCGAGCAGGTCCGGCCGGTGCTGGATCTCGTGCTCGGGGAGATGGCCGGCGCCCACGACGCGGGGTACGTCCACGCCGATATGAGCGAGTACAACGTCTTCGTCCGCGAGGCGGGCGTGGTCGTCTTCGACTGGCCCCAGGCCGTCCCGACCGACCACGCTAATGCCCGCGAGCTGCTGGAACGAGACGTCGAGAACATCGTCGGCTACTTCCGGCGCAAGTACCCCCACCGCGTCGGCGAGGTCGACGTCCGGGCACTCGCGGATGCTGTCGAAGCCGACGAGTCGGTCGCCGTCTCCGAATTCGTGATCGATTGACTGCGATACGATAAACTGTATGTTGCTACAGAAAATATTGCGGCTTCGACTGGCTTACGTTCGCTCCAGGGTGAGCGTGTAGGAGCCGGTTGAGGTTCCGCTCCACGACCCGGCCCAGATCGTGTAGGACCCACTCGACGAAAGTGATGTTTCGATACGGCTGTTTGTCCCGTCTGGCCGTCGTCGTCTTCCGCCACTGTCTCGCCGTACGTGATCGAGCGCAGGTCCGTCCGTGTCGGCGTGGCGTCTCCATCGGCGTCGGCGTCTCTGTTTCCGTGGGTGTCGCGGTAGCCGTGTCCTCGTTCGCCGGTGTCGGCGTGCTACTGCGCGTGAAACTGCCAAACCGGCCAGGCCCACTGTCACAACACCCCCACTCAGCCACAGGAACTGTCGTCGAGTCGAATCCCCCATGACTCACCGATATATGACAGAGAAAAATAAATTCAACGGATAACGGAAGTTTGGAAGTCATTTCAGCAGCGCTCCGTTGGCAAGCGGTCGCTCGGCGGGATCTCCACGAACAGCGGGCTGTGTTGTCATCTCAGAACACCCCATCGACGACATCGGCGCCGTTGCCTGACAGCGGCCGCGACGACCGACTTCGAAGCCCTTTTACTCGCCAGCGGGGTAGCTCCGGTACTCGCTGGATGACGGGCACCAGCAGGCACCTGTGACACCGACGAACGGACGCCGGCGACGTCCCGCCGGTGGGTCCGTTCGCCGCTGGTACAGGTCGGGATGTGAACCCCACCCGGGGTTTGAACCACCAACGCCCGTGGTGAGACCCATGACACGGAGCTTCTACTCCCACATCCGGGACGCCTGGAAGGACCCGGACGAGGGCAAGCTTGCGGAACTGCAGTGGCAACGACAACAGGAGTGGCGCCAGCAGGGCGCCATCGAGCGGATCGACCGCCCGACGCGGCTCGACCGCGCGCGCTCGCTGGGCTACAAGGCAAAGCAGGGCGTCGTGCTCGCACGCGTCAGCGTCCGCAAGGGTGGCGCCCGCAAACAGCGGTTCAAAGCGGGCCGGCGCTCGAAACGCCAGGGCGTGACCCGCATCACCCGCCGCAAGAACAAACAGCGCGTCGCAGAGGAGCGGTGTACCCGGAAGTTCCCCAATCTCCGGGTGCTCAACAGCTACCCCGTCGGCGAGGACGGCCGCCAGAAGTGGTTCGAGGTCATCCTACTCGACCCGAACCACCCGACCATCCAGAACGACGACGACCTCAACTGGATCTGTGACGACACACACGCGAACCGCACCCTGCGGGGCCTGACGAGCGCCGGCCAGCAGAACCGCGGCCTCTCCTCGAAGGGCAAGGGCACCGAACACACCCGCCCGAGCGTCCACGGCGGCAAGGGTCGCGGGAAGTAACCGGCGCGTTTTTCTATACCGGTCATCGGTTTATCGGTGCGAACCTGGATGTCACGTCGAGCGACGGAAATCTCACCGACGGCTCGGTGATTCGTTCCCGTGGCGCGGATGTGATCGTCACACCGGCTGGACTCCCGGCCGCTCGACTGTGTTCGCCTCGCTTCGCTCGCGCGCTGTCGCAGCGTCATGCCGCGACGATACCGTACGAGGGACGAGGAGCGCAGCGAGCCCCGGGAGCCGAGCGCGCGGGTTTGCTGGCTACTCCCGACATCCGGGAGTCGTCTCGCATGGTTCCCGAAGAGAACTATCGATTTCCGAAAAAGAGGTCCTCAAAAGCCCGAAAACAGCGGATTCGGACTGACCAGTCAGTACGCGATCTACGAGTCGATAAACGAACAATCGATATACAGAATACCGGCGCGAACACCACCGATAGCTCTCTGCGTCACAGTCCAGTCCTTACTCCTCGAACAGCGAGGCGAGCACCTTCTTCTCGGCGGCCCGGAGGTGCTGGTGGTACGTCGAGGGGGAAATGTCCATCGACTCTGCGAGGTCCTCGCCCGAAATCGAGCGCGGCCAGTCGAAAAAGCCCCCGAGGTAGGCCTTCTGGAGGGCCAGTTGCTGGCGGGAGGTCAGCAGCAGGTCCGTCGAGGGGTAGCGCTCGGAGAGTTGCTCGATGACCGACCGCGGGTCGGCGCTGGCCGGGAGTTCGAGCGTGATCCGGACCTGCCCTGTTTCGGCGACGATGGCGGTCGTCTCGGCGCCGCGCTCGGCCAGCTCCGAGACGATGGGCGGGTCGCTGACCGCGAACTCGACGACGCCCTCGCCGTCGCCGCCGCTGACGACCGTCACGTCCGTGACGTCGGCGTGTTCGCGGGCCGCCGCCGCGACGTCCTCGGGGTCGGCGCCGTCAACGACGAACAACATCACGACCGAGCCGTCCTCCTCGTACAGCGAGCCCTCGTAGATGAGCGTACACTCGAAGGCCGCCGAGAGGTCGCCGAAAAAGAGTCCGTCGTCGGTGATGCCCAGTTCGACCTCGACGACGCTGTCGGTCGTGAGGATGCGCCGCCCCTCGATGGCGTTGATCGCGACCGACGCCGCCCGCGCGAGGACGTTCAACACCGCGAGTTCGCGCTCGTCGAAGGCGTCCCGTTCGGTGGCGGCGACGGTCAACACGCCGTAGCTGGTCTCGCTGTAGACCAGCGGGAAGGCGGCGATCGCGCCGGGTTCGTCGAGCAGCGTTGTCCGGTGGATGTCGGCGACCCGTGCGTCGGCGGTGTCCTGGATGGCTTGCGGTTCGCCGGTTTCGGCGGCCCGGACCACGGGGTCGTCGGTGCCCAGCGCGAGTTCGGCCTCGTCCGGGAACGTCTCGCAGGCCGCTGCCGTCGGCGAGAGCGTCTCGGTGCGCAGGTCGACCTGCGAGACCCAGGCACAGACGTACGGGTCGACGCTGTGGAGGCGCTCGCAGACCGTCTGCTCGATCTCCTCGCGGCTGTCGGCCTGCAGGACGGCCTCCATCACGTCCCGGACGAGGCCGTCGATGCGGGACATCAGGTGTTCGAGTTCGCGCCGCTGGCGGCGCGCCCGCAGTTCCGCGAGTTTCCGCTGGGTGATGTCGATGTGCGCGACGACGACGCTACCCTCGTCGTGCTCGGGCAACGGTGCGGCGCGCATCAGGAACCACCGCTTCTCCTCGGGCGAGTGACAGGGGTACTCCAGCGTGAAGATGTCGCGCTCGCCTTCGACAACCGCCTGCAACCCCTCCAGGGCCTGGGCGGCGTACTCGTCGGCGTCGGCGTCGGTCTGCTCGAAGTAGTTGACGCCGACCAGTTCGTCGCGCTCCTGTGGCCCCACACCGGCGAACTCGTTCCAGGCCCGGTTGGTGAAGAGGATCGTCCCCTCCTCGTCGAGGACTGCGATGTTGAACGGGAGCGTGTCGAGCGTCAGACGGGCGAGCGAGTCGCGCTGTATCATACGGAGGATTGTTCGCTTTGACAGAGGCGTCTGCGGCGTTTAAAACTGCCGGGAGGGCCGATTCCCGGAATCCTCACCGTCTCCGGGTGACGTCCGTGTCCACTCACGCGGCCTTTTTGTCCGTCGAGTGCCTCCCTTTCGGTATGAACATGCTCGTCAACGGCGAGTGGCGAACCGACGTTCCCGAGAACACCAACGAGGACGGCGAATTCGAGCGCCAGGAGACGGTCTTTCGAAACTGGATCGGGGCGTCGCCACGCGACGCCGAACGGTCGACCGGCAACGAGCCGCGAGACAGCGACGACCCCGACGCGCGCTTCCAGCCCGAAGCCGGCCGCTATCACCTCTACGTCTCGTATGCCTGCCCGTGGGCCCACCGGACGCTGCTGGTCCGTGCGCTGAAGGGGCTCGAAGACGCCATCTCGGTCGACGTCGTCGACCCCTACCGCGAGGACGACGGCTGGCAGTTCACGCCCGAGAAGGCGGGGTGTACCCCCGATACGGTCAACGGCAGCGACTACCTCCGGGAGGTCTACCAGGCGGCCGACGACGACGTGACCTGCCGTGTGACGGTGCCGGTCCTGTGGGATAAAGAGGAGGAGACCATCGTCAACAACGAGTCCGAGGAGATCCTCCGGATGCTCGACACCGCGATGGACGACGTCGCCGAGCGTGACGTCGACCTCTATCCCGAGGGCTACCAGGACGAGGTCGACCGCATCATCGACGACATCTACGAGCCCATCAACAACGGCGTCTACCGCGCCGGGTTCGCACGGAGCCAGGCGGCCTACGACCGTGCCGTCGCGGACCTGTTCGACGCGCTCGACCACTGGGATTCGGTGCTGGCCGACCAGCGCTACCTCGCGGGCGACCGCCTCACCGAGGCCGACATCTGCATGTTCACGACGCTGGTGCGGTTCGACCCGGTGTATCACACGCACTTTATGTGTAACAAGCAGTTCATCCACCAGTACGACAACCTCTGGCCGTACCTCCGGGACCTCTACCAAACGCCCGGCGTCGCCGAGACGGTGAACATGGACCACATCAAGGAACACTACTACACGACCCACCCGGGCGTGACGCCCACCCGCATCGTCGCCGCCGGCCCCGACCTGGATTTCGCGGCCGACCACGACCGCGACGAACTGCCAGGCGGGCCGCCCGAGGCGCTGTTCGCGACGGCCTGATTTCGCTCCGGTTTCGGAGACCGCGGTGAGCAGCAGCGACCGGCGG
>PXSG01000009.1 GCA_003023485.1 Halobacteriales archaeon SW_10_68_16 | reverse complement strand
CGATGTCGGCGGCCAGTTCGTCCTGATCGGCCGCGGCGTAGTCCGCGGCGGACTCGTACGTTTCGAAGAGGTCCGCCGTGACGGTGTTGACCCGCTCGTCGGTACACTGTGCCGAGAGGACGACGGCCACGAGGAGTTCGAGCCGGTTCGAGAAATTCAGGGAGATGGTCGCGTCGGGATACTCCCCGTGGAGTCGGTCGATCACCTCGGCGGCCTGTGCCTCGCGAGTCTCCAGCGGCGTGCCCATGCGTGGGCGTCGTGCGGGGTTCGTTTCAGGGATTCGGTCCCGGACGGTTCGTGTGCCCGTGGGTATGCGTGAGAGTCTCAGGGCCAGCGTTGCAGGGGCTGAAACGGTGCGTCCGGGTTCATGGGCCACCACCGCGTAGCACCGTCCGCCCCCACGACTCGGCACTGGCACGCCGTCCGGCCGTCGGTGCCGGCGGGTGGTGATCGACTATGCACCGGAACGATCCACTGTGGCGACACCGCACGAACGGTCCCCCGCGCGAGCCCCCCTCGTGGCCAGTACTGGCCCTCTGTGCAGCCCTGCCGGTCGCCCTGGTTGTCCTCCTCTCGGCCCCCCTCCTGTCGGTCGCCGGACTCGCCGCCCTCGCCACGGCCGTCGCCCTCCGGCGTCTGTGGCGGCGGTCGCACACGACTCCGAATCTCTCGCGGCTGTTCGTCGTCTCGCTCTCGCGGCTGCTGGCCGGCCGCCGGTAGAAAACCTGATTACCCTCTTCCGACAAAGGGTCGGTATGTCGGACACCCCTTCCGAGGCGACGATTCTCGTGGTCGACGACGAACCGAACGTCGCGGAATCGTACTCGCTCCGGCTCGGGATGCGGTACGACGACGTCCACACGGTCAACGGCGGCGAGGAGGCCGTCGACTTCCTGGAGGGGTCCGGGACCGACGTGGTCTTGCTCGACAGGCGGATGCCGAAGATGTCGGGCGACGAGGTGGCGCAGGTGATACAGGAACGGGGCTTCGACTGCCGGGTGATCATGACCACGGCGGTCGAACCGGACTTCGACATCGTGGAGATGCCCTTCAACGACTACCTGCAGAAACCGGTCAGCAAGGAGGACATGTTCGCGGCCGTCGAAGGGCAACTGAACGCGCGGACCTACGACGACAAACTTTCGGAGTATTTCAGCCTCCGGTCCAAGATCGCGGTCCTCGAAGCCGAGAAGCCGTCCTCGGAACTCGAAGACAACGAGGAGTACCAGCGACTCCAGGAGCGGGCCCGGGAACTCGGGGAGGAACTCGACCGGACCGTCGACGAGTTCGACGACGTCGAAACGCTGTTCGACAGCATCGACCGCAGTTAGCGCGGTCGACGGTGACTCCCCTCACTCGCCGGCGTGCTCGACGCCGGTGAAATCGAAGCGTGCGCCGCCGCTCTCGCTCTCCCCGACCCCGAGGTCCCACCCGTGAGACTGCGCGATGTTCGTGACGATGTTCAGTCCCACGCCGGTCCCTTCCTCGGAGGTGGTAAAGCCCATGTCCGTGATCCGGTCGCGTTCGTCCTCCGGGACGCCCCTGCCGTCGTCGGCGACGTAGAACCCCTCGGCCGTCCCGCCGACGGTGACCGTCAGCGCCGCGGGATCGGACCCCTCGTCGGGACCGTGGACGATTGCGTTCCGGAAGACGTTCTCGAACAGTTCCCTGAGCCGTCCCGCGTCGGCCTGGATCGTCCCCGGCGACTCGACGCGGAGTGTCGCGCCTTCTGTCCGGACTGTCTGCCAGGCATCGCGTGCGACCTCGGCCACGTCGGTCGGGGCCGTCTCGCCGACACCCTCGCCCTGTCGGGCCAGTTCGAGGGTCTCCTCGGCGATCAGTTCGATCCGCTCGTGTGCCCGTTCGACCTCCGCGAGGTGGTCGACCTCGCCGGTCTCGCGGGCGACCTCGACGTGGATCTCCGCGACCTCGAGGGGGTTGCGGATGCTGTGGGTCAGCGAGTCGACCATCTCCAGGCGGTTGGGCGTGTCCCCCATGGCGTGTGCGTCCGAGAAGACCACGTACCCGCCGCCTTCCCCCGGGACGACCCGTACCCAGAAGGACCTGTCCGCCTCCGTGGTCTCCTCGCCGAACCGGACCGACGTCCTCTCGCCGGCACGGACTGCCTCGACCACCGGCGACTGCCCGGCGTCGTCCTCGGGAAAGAGGACGGACAGCGACGCCAGCGGGTCGCCCGCCAGCGACTCCCCGCCGAAGGTATCGGAAAACGCCGCGTTGACGCGACGGACTGTCGGCTCCGCACCGCCGGTGGCGTACTCGACGACCGGATGGGGCGTCGCGGCGAACAGTGACCGCCCGGACCCGTCGGAGCACAGCGGCGGGTCATCCCGGCGACCGGACACGCCGGGCCGTGGCCAGCGTTCCATACCCGGGCTTAGTCGCCGTTCGCTTATATAAGGAGATGGTGGCGACGCCCGTTCGGCGCCACCGACACCCGCAACTGCCGACCGGGGGAACGGCGAGAGAACTATTCGAAGTCCGACTTCTCGCGGATCATCTGCTCGGTCCGCTCGGCCACTTCCCGTTCGAGGTCGCTCTCGAACCCGTCGTACTGCGCGAGCGCCCGCGAAATCAGTTCCCCCTGGATCTTCGTGAGGTTGAACCGCGTCTTCTGCATCGAGAGCCCGACGTCGCCGACCGGATTCCCCATCGCCATCTCGACTAGCTCGTCTTCGGAGTAGTTCCACTCGTCGTACGGGCCGAAATCTGCCATGCCACACCGTATCGAGGCAACGTACAAGAGATTTATTAATGATTTCTTATATCTGTACGGGTACGCGGGAGCGGTCCGGAACCCTCCACATATTTGGTCTCCATCGCCGAAGGGCCGCTATGGCCGAGCACACGATCGGCTTTGTCGGACTGGGAATCATGGGACTGCCGATGTCGAAGAACCTCGTCGACGCGGGCTACGACGTAGTCGGACACAACCGCTCGCAGGAACCGGTCGAGGACCTCGCCGACTACGGCGGGGCGGCGGCCGCGGACGCCACGGAGGCCGCCGAGCGAAGCGACGTCGTCATCACCTGCCTGCCGGACTCGGCGGTCGTCGATTCCGTCGTCCGCGAGGAGATCATGCCCGGACTGGGCGAGGGCATGACGTTCATCGACATGTCGACCATTTCGCCGACGGTCACAGAGGACCTCGCGGCGGACCTCGCCGATATGGGCGTGGAGATGCTCGACGCGCCCATCAGCGGCGGCGAGCAGGGCGCCATCGACGGCACGCTGTCGATCATGGTCGGCGGCGACGAGGCCGTCCTCGAACAGCACCGGGACCTCTTCGAGGTGATGGGCGAGACGGTCACCCACACCGGCCCGAACGGCGCCGGCCAGACGACGAAGGCCTGCAACCAGATCGTCGTCGCGGCACAGATGGTCGGCGTCAGCGAGGCGCTGGTATTCGCCGAGCAGGCCGGCGCGGACCTGGAGGCTGTCGTCGAGGCCATCAGCGGCGGCGCCGCGGGCTGTTGGACCCTGGACAACCGCGCGCCCAGCATGATCCGTGGCGACTTCGAACCCGGGTTCTTCGCGGGCTACCAGTACAAGGACCTGCGCATCGCAACCGACGCCGGCGAGGCCTACGGGGCGCCCATGCCCCAGACCGAACTCGCCCACGAACTGTACAAGTCGATGGAGGAAAACGGGATGGAACGCGACGACAACTCCGGCGTGATGCAGGTCATCGAGATGCTCGCCGGCACCGAGGCGCGCGTGGACTGACGGTGACAGCAGCCGCTACGAGTCGTTCGTGTCGCAGTTCCGTCGGATCCAGCGGGTGAATGCGACGGCTTCGACTCGCCGGACGAGCGTCTGCACCGCGTCTCTCGGCGTGTGTCGCTCGCGTTCGGGAGCAGGGTCGCCCGTCGATTCCCCGTCCGGACGGTTCCGGCGACAGTCCGGGCCGCACATGGGGAGGACCGTCTCGTACACGTCGGTGTCGGTGACCGGGACGACGGGCGTTCCCCCACACCGGGCACAGTACCGTCGCGAGGGCTGGGACAGCGTTCCACAGAGTGGGCAGACGTATCTCGGTTCGGTGTCGGGACGTGCGGGGCGGCGGTCGGTGAGTGAGTCGAAGACCATTTGAGGGGCGTGATGACCGGGCGAGAGTGGTGGGATGTGGTGGCTGGACCGAAACCGTTCGGGTTGTGTGGTTCGGTGGGCGGGTGCGATTCCTGGGCGAGCGGACCGTGCGGTCGGTGCCGACCACGGGGTGGGCGACACCGGCCGTGCGCGCCCATCCCGGACCTAGTGGCGGGCAGAAAAGTGCAGGTCGATAGTGAACATGATTTTATCTCGTTTCGGGTGATTTTATCTGTCGTTCCGCAGTCGGTGCCGGCGGTTCCGACAGATGGGTGCACTTACTGTCTGCCAGTTGGTCCTGCCACACCGGGACTCGGCCACGTGACGAGGAATCGTTAAGTGGCGATGCGCCCCTCTGGTAGACGTGGTTTCGCTCCCCCCCTGGCCCGCGGTCGCGACGCTGGCGGTCGGCGTCGCCAACCTCGTGTTACTCGCGTACATCTGGCCGTGGCGCGAGGAACCCGGGGGCTGGTGGTTCCTCGTCGTCATCGCGGTCCAGGTGGTCTGGTGTTTCACCTACGGCGTCGCCCTGTTCGTGTTCGACCCCGCCATCCGGGAAGCACTGGAGATCGTCACCTGGCTGCCGATCAGCTGGATCGGCGTGTTCTTCCTCGCGTTCGCCTTGGAGTACACGGGCCGGGTCGACCTGCTGCACTCGTCGGCGTTCGGGGTCGCCGTGGCCTTCGAGGTCATCCTGACGGCACTGGTGGTGACGAACCCGCTGCACAATCTCGTCTGGAGGGGCTTCGCAATCGCGCCGGCGTTCGGCGCCGCGACGGCCACCTACACGCACCACGCCCCGGTGTTCGTCCAGTACGTGGCGCTGTTTGCCTTCTCGACGCTGGGCATCTTCCTCCTGCTCGATACCGTCATCAGCTACGGGCCACTCTTCCGCAAGCAGGCCCTCGCCATCGCGCTGACGCCGATCCCACCCGCGGCAGCGTTCACCGTCTGGGTGTTCAAGCTCGGCCCCGTCCCGCAGTTCAATCTGACGCCGCTGATGTTCCTCCCGCACATGCTACTGGACATGTACGCGCTCTTTCGCAACGACATGTTCGAGTTCAAGCCCGCGACGCGCCGGAGTGCCGAGCGCGCGGCCATCGACGACATCGGCACCGCGGTCGTCATCACCGACCAGGAGGGACGGGTCATCACCCTCAACGACGCCGCCGGGGAAACCTTCGGCGTCGACCGCCGTGACGTCCTCGCGGCGCCGCTGGGGACGCTGTACGAGGGGGAACTCGCCGTCGAGTCCGGAGAGTGGGCCGCGAGCCTGCGCGTCGGGGGCCACCACCGGGAGTTCAACGTCGCGGTCACCACCCTCGCCGACGCCGCCGGGACCGAGGTCGGCTACACCGTCGGGTTCGTCGACGTCACCGACGAGCGCCAGCGCAAGCAGCGCCTGGGCGTGCTCAACCGCATCCTCCGGCACAACCTCCGCAACGACTTGAACGTCGTTGTCAACTACGCGGACCTCCTCGCGTGACGGCGAGCGCCACCTCGTCGAGCACGACCTCGCGGCCCTCCTCGCTGACGTGACCGCCGACGTCGGCGAGGAACACCCCGACGGGTCGGTGACCTGTGACGTGCCCGAGGGCGTCCGGGTCGAGACCGACGTCCGGCTGCTGGATCTGGTGGTCCGCAGCCTCGTCGAGAACGGAATCGGACACGGGGGCGGGACCGTGACCGTCGCCTACGAGGGGCGAGACGAGGAGTCGGTCCTGCTGACCGTCAGCGACGACGGGCCGGGCATCCCCGAGCACGAACTCGCGGTCCTGGAGGCCGGCGAGGAGTCGGCGCTCGAACACGGGAGCGGCCTGGGGCTGTGGCTCGTCAAGTGGGGGACGACCGCCCTGGGTGGGGAGGTGTCCTTCGAGACACCCACGGAGGGAGGCACGAGGGTCACGCTGCGCCTCCCAGGCTTGGTCAGTAGTGAGGGGACCGGGGCGACGTGACCGAACGGCTTAGGGTCACCGGCCGTCTACGTTCGTGTGGCAGAGGGAGCCCGGCTCCCGTGTTCCAGCACGCGCCATCGGCGCGCAAGGGACATGAGGAAAGTCCCCCCACCGTCCGGGCGGGCGACCGGGCGCGAGCCCGGGGCGGGAGACCGCCGGCGCTGGAACAGAAACGAAACCCCTCTCCCCGACCGATGAGGTGCGCGACCCCGTGCCCGAGAAAGGCGACGATAAAGGGCCGGGAAGCTGACCCACCGAGGGCTGCGAGGCAGACGCCTCGACACGCGCGGCACCGCCGCGCCGACGGGAGAGAACGGATGGAACGGCGAACCCTCGCCGGTGCAAGTCCGGACCACAAGGTAGCCCGGACGCGGTTCGGACGCTCAGCGGAATGCCGGGTCGAACAGAAGGGGGCTTACTCCCCTCAGCCGCTCTCGCTTCCCGTACTTTCAAGTCCGTGTAGGCAGTCATCGGGAGCGTGGACAGGGAACGTCTGGAACGCGGCCTGGCCGAGGCCTTCGGGGGCGAGGGGGAAGCGTTGCGTGCGGTCTCGCGGCAGGCCCACGACCTCGCGGACTCGGGGCGCATCGACGCGGACTTCGGCCACGAACTGACCGTCGAGGTGGTCCTCGACAACCTCGCGGACGCACCCGACGACCACGACCTCGTCGAGCGGTGGAACTGGTGGGTCGGCTCGCTCGACCTCTCGCAGGGTGGCTACCAGCGGTTCCACGTCCGGCCCGACGTCGTCCAGTGATGGAGGTCCGGTTTCTCGGCGGCGCACGCGAGGTCGGCCGGAGTGCCATCCTGGTCGACGACGCGCTGTTGCTCGACTACGGGATGAAGGCGTCCACGCCCCCACAGTTCCCGGTGGGTGCGGTCGACCCGGAGGCGGTCGTCGCCTCCCACGGCCACTTAGACCACGTGGGGGCGGTGCCGTCGCTGCTCTCGGGGGACCGCCGACCCCCCATTCATTGGACGCCGCCGACGCGCGAGCTGGCGCTGACGCTCGCACGCGACACGCTGAAACTCCACGGCGGCACCTACGACTGCCCGTTCACCAGGGTCGAGATCGAGCGCGTGACGCAAGTTTCGGAGGCCCACGGCTACGGCCAGCCATTTGAGGCCGCGGGCCACGAGGTCACGCTGCTTTCCGCGGGCCACATTCCGGGAAGTGCGCACGTCCTCGTCGACGACGGGGAGACGCGGTTGCTGTACACCGGCGATTTTCACACCGCCGACCAGCGCATCATCGCCGGCACGACCGCCCGCCCCGACGCCGACGTGGTCGTCACCGAGAGCACCTACGC
Organism: Halobacteriales archaeon SW_10_68_16; assembly: GCA_003023485.1. The sequence continues at coordinate 387 of PXSG01000009.1, read as the reverse complement.
GGACACCACACACGAATCCCGCGAGACCATCGAACGACGCTTTGCCGAGAGCGTACGGACGACGCTGTGGGAGGGCGGAACCGTCGTCGTCCCGGCCTTCGCCATCGGGCGGACACAGGAGCTGCTCCTGATCTGTGCGGCCCACGACATCCCCTGTTACGTCGACGGGATGGGCCAGGGGATTACCACGATGTTCCGCCAGTATCCCGGGTACGTCCGCGACGCCGAGGCACTCCGGCGGGCGAAATCACACGCCCGCTTCGTCACGGGCCGGGACGGCCAGCGCGAGCGCCTCGCGGAGAAGAACGTGGCCATCGTCACGACCAGCGGCATGCTCTCGGGCGGGCCGGCGATGCAGTACGTGCCGGCCATCCGCCGGGACCCGAC
>PXSG01000008.1:13641-15085 GCA_003023485.1 Halobacteriales archaeon SW_10_68_16 | reverse complement strand
AGCGACTCGCCGACCGCGAAATCGACCCCATCGAGTGGTCGGTCACCGAACTCGTCTTCTGGGACGCCGAGCGCGCCCAGTCCGCGGGGTCGGTCTCGCTGCCGGCCCCGAAGCCGTAAGCCCCCGCGCCGACTACGGGGTGCATGGCCACGCCCACGCTCGACCTCGCGGACGGACTCGCGACACTTGCCGGCGCCGAACCGCTGGTCCACGCGCTCACGAACGACGTCACCACCAACGACGTGGCCCAGGTGATCCGCCACTGGGGAGCGCTCCCTGTCATGTCACAGGACGACCGCGAGGTCGCCGACATGGTCCGGGGAGCGGGGGCCTGCCTGCTCAACACCGGCACGCTCGACGCGACGACGGAGGAGACGATGGTCACGGCCGGCGAGGCTGCCGGCGAGACAGGCGTGCCGGTCGTCCTCGACCCCGTCGGCGCCGGCGCGACGCCCACGCGCGACCGCGTCGCAGAACGATTCGCGACCGACCTCGACCCCGCCATCGTGAAGGGCAACGACGGCGAGGTGACCGCCCTCGCGGGAAATGAGGCCGAAGTGCGGGGCGTCGAGTCCGTCGGGGACTACCCCCAGGTCGCGGAGACGGCCCTCGCCTGTGCCCGCGAGTTCGGGGCCGTCGTCGTCGCCTCGGGCGAGACCGACGTCGTCGCGACGACCGAGGCCGCCTACGAGGTCCGCGCCGGCCACGCGATGCTCGGCGAAGTCGTCGGCACGGGGTGTATGCTCGGGGCGACGCTCGCCGCGTTCGTCGGCGCCTTCGGGGACGCCGAGCGCGCCGGGCTGCTCGGGACGGTCGCGTTCGGACTGGCGGGCGAACTCGCGGCTGAGGGGGATTTCGGCGAGTACCACGGCCCGGCGAGCTACCACATCGCGTTCATGGATGCCGTCGCGGGCCTCGGGGAGACCGAGGTCCCGAATCCGACAGACCGTATCGAGCGGGTCTTAGCCCCGTAGCGGCCACACTCAGGGGTCGAACTCGGGGGAGTCGGTCTCCACACTGGCCCCCCGGAGGCGGTCGAACGTTGCCGTGTACCGGCGGATCTTCCGGAGGAGATACAGCCCCCAGAAGCCGTCGTAGACGAGCACGTAGCCCAGAAAGCCCACGAGCGGCGGGACGTCGAGCAGACCGGCGATCAGTCCCGAACCGATGGCGGCCGTCGTGTTGTAGGTCGCGTGGACGAACGCGGCGATGAGCAGCCCCTTGACGACGATGGGGCCGCGCTGGCCGGGATTGAACTTCGCCAGCCCGAGGTAGTAGCCCGCGATGGCCGAGTAGATGACGTGCCCGGGACCGGCCAGCGCCCGGACGGCGGTGATCTCGCCGCCAGCGCCGACGAGAGCGGCGAGGCTGGCGCCCATCGCGACATCGCCCATCTCCCTGGCGATGAAGATGGAGTTCTCGACGGTCGCGAATCCGAGGCCGG
>PXSG01000008.1:0-13433 GCA_003023485.1 Halobacteriales archaeon SW_10_68_16 | reverse complement strand
GTCAGCACCCCCACCTGCGGGTCGACGACCGCCGACAGCCCGCCGATGGCGACCAGGATGGTGAAGGCTGTCAGCACGACGATGGTCCAGGCCGCCCGGACGATCAGCCCGTAGATGCGCGCCGCCACCCTGTCGAGGCGTGTGTGCGGCTCCCAGGTCGCGACGTCGTAGAGGTCGGCGTCCTCGTCCGCGAGGTCCCTGAGCGGGTCCCTGTCGGCCATATCCCCCCTTCGGCGTCCAGCACATAATGGTTCGGTGACTGCCTGCCGTTCGACGGCCGCTATCGCTTCCCTCGCGCCACCGGGCCACCGAAACCTTGACACGCCCGACATCTACGTCGACGTCTACGACGCCGAGCGCCCGGAAATTTTCTTCAAGGCCACCGCCGAGCGCACGGTCGGTCCCGGCGAGGCCATCGGCGTCCGCGGGGACTCGGACTGGAACGTCCCCGAACCCGAACTCGGGGTGGTCCTCTACCGGGGCGACACCGTGGGCTACACCGTCGGCAACGACGTCTCCAGCCGCGCCATCGAGGGCGCCAATCCCCTCTATCTCCCGCAGGCGAAAGTCTACGACCGCTGCTGTGCGCTGGGTCCCTGTGTCGCGACCGACGTCTCCGATCCCCACGACCTGGAACTGTCGATGACCATCACCCGCGACGGCGAGACCGTCTACGAGGGAGCCACGTCGACCGCGGAGATGGTCCGGACCTGCGAGGAACTGGTCTCGTATCTGACCCGGCACAACCCCCTCCCCGAAGTGACGGTCCTGCTGACGGGGACCTCCCTGGTGCCCGAAGACGAGTTCACGCTCCAGCCCGGTGACGGCGTGACCATCGACATCGAGGACATCGGCACGCTCTCGAACCCCGTCGTCGAGGTCTGACGCGGCGGTCGTCTCAGTAGTGCGGGCCCGGGGGCCGTCGTCCCGCCGTTCCGGGTGATTTCTTGTGTCTGCGCCTCCCAGGGGGCGCTGGAGTACTACCACAGTGACATTCTACGGCGGAACCGAACTCGCGTCGGTGTACGAGGAGGCACTCGACGAGGGATTCGGCCTGGTTGCGAGCAACGTCGCGGAGCCGAACGTGATGATCGGACTGCTGCAGGGGGCCGCCCAGGCGGACTCGGACCTCCTGCTCCAGATGAGCAACGGGGCCTGTACGTTCGCCGGCAACGGCGACCCCATCGCGGGCCTGCAGGCGATGGGCACCTACATCGACCTGCTGGCGGCCCAGTACGACGTCGGCGTGTTCCTCAACATGGACCACCAGACCGACCTCGACACCATCCGTCGGCAGGTCGAACTCGGGATTCCGTCCTCGATCATGATCGACGCCTCGCACGAACCCTTCGAGGAAAACGTCGCGCGCAGCCGGGATGTCGTCGAGATGACCGAGGAAGCCGACGGGGACATCCTCGTCGAGGCCGAACTGGGCAAGATCAAGGGCGTCGAGGACGAGATCGTCGCCGAGGAGGCCTTCTACACGGACCCCGAGCAGGCCGTCGAGTTCGTCGACCGGACGGGGTGTGACCTGCTGGCCATCTCCGTGGGCACCCAGCACGGCGTCGCCAAGGGGCGGGACCTGGAACTGCGCCCCGACCTGGCTGCGGACATCCGGGCGGCGCTGCGCGACCACGGCCTGGACACCCCGCTCGTGTTGCACGGTTCCTCGGGCGTCCAGCCCGACCAACTCCGTGCGATGCTCGAACACGGGATCTGCAAGGTCAACAAGGACACCCGCTACCAGTACGAGTACACCCGGACGGCCTACGACCGCTACCGCGCTCACGGCGACGAGATCGTCCCGCCCGAGGGTGTCGACGGCGACCGGGAGACCTTCTTCAACGACGTCGAGTGGTCGCCGAACAAGGACTACTTCGACCCGCGGGTGGCTGGCCGGTCGATTCGGGACCGCATCGCCGACGTGTACGCCGACCTCGCCGAGGCCGCAGGCAGCGCCGGTCGCAGTCAGTTTTCGTAGCGTTTCCGGCTGTTCTCCCGGAATCACGGTCTGCAATGACTAGCCAGCCCGCGGGAATAGGGCCGGACGAACAGTTTCCGAAGCCCTCTCACGCCACGTCAGTTCGACGAGCGCTCACCGTTCGAGCGCCGACTCCACCCGGTCGACGAGCGGGGAGTTGCCGAGGAACGTCGGCGTCCGGGCGTGCAGTCCGTCGGGGTCGACATCAAGCAGCGACTTCTCGCCGTCCGTCGTCGCCCCGCCGGCCGCCTCCACGATGAAGGCCAGCGGCGCCGACTCGAAGTGGACACGGAGTTTCCCGTCGGGATAGCCCTCTTTCGCCGGGTATCCGAAGAGACCGCCGTACTCCAGCACCTGGCGCAGGTCCCCGACCGTCGCGCCGCCGTACCGGAGTTTGAGCTCCGTCTCCAGTTCGTCGGCGAGGGCGTTGCACGCCGCGGAGCGCTCGCTGCGCTTGCCCGCGATGCCGACCACGGTCGGGTCGCCCGGAACCTCGCAGGTCCCCCAGTGGTCGGCCGCCCCGTCTTCGAGGAGGTACTCCGCGACGCCGTCCTCGTCCTCGCGCGCGACGGCCATGGTGGTGTAGGGGCCGTACAGCACCATCAGGCCGGCGACCAGGCCGCGCCCGGTCGCCGGAAGGGAGGCGTCGTAGAGGCCGACGATGGTGCCCACGGAGTTGTTCGAGGCGAGGTTCGAGGAGCCATCAAGGGGGTCGATGGCGACGCTGTAGCCCTCGCCGCAGTCGACAGCGTCCGCGCGTTCCTCGCTGACGTACTCCCCGACGCCGTCGAGCGCGGACAGTTCCTCGAAGAACAGGCCGTCCGCCCAGACGTCGGCGTCGATCTGTGCCTCGCCGCTGGGGTTGGTTCCGCCCTCGCCGCCCGCGTGGGTCGCGAGGTCCGCCCGCACCTCGGTGGCGACATCTCCGACTACCCGGACCACGTCGTCTATCGCACTCATCGTCCCGCTCCCGGCCGTTCGGCGATCTGGTCTCTCATAGCGGTCGGATATCTCCCGGTAGTCGTATTATGCTATCGGTCCCCGGCGGCTTGAGACGGTCATTCTGTCGAAACCCTGAAACGCCTCACCGACGAGCACTCACCATGGACGACAGGAGTCGGGCGCTCGTCGCCAGCGCGGGCATCGTGCTGGTGTTCGTGGTCATCCAGTTGGGGGCGCTGGCCGTCGCCGCTCCGCTGGACGCCGGGGGTAACCAGTTCGTCGAGGACACCTCGGACCCGACGATCAGCGTCCTCTACGTCGTCGCCATCCTCGTCGTCACGGGGTTGATGCTCGCGGCCATCAAACTCGACGCCGAGGCGCTCATCCGCGCGTTCGTCGTCTTCGCCGGCGCGTACATCTCGCTGTTCGTCTTCCGGGCCGTCCTGCCGCCCGTGGTGACCGTCCCGGTCGCGGGTACCACACTCGACGTCCTCGCGTGGGCCGGAGCCGTCGCCATCGGCGTCGCCCTGTGGGTCTACCCGGAGTGGTACGTCATCGACGCCGCCGGGGTGGTCATGGGAATCGGCGCGGCGGGACTGTTCGGCATCAACTTCGGCATCCTGCCCGCGCTCGTCCTCCTCTCGGTGCTCGCGGTCTACGACGCCATCAGCGTCTACGGCACCGAACACATGCTCACGCTGGCTTCGGGCGTGATGGAGATGCGCGTGCCCATCGTCCTCGTGGTGCCGCTGGTGCTCCCGTACTCGTTCCTGGAGGCCGACACGCCGGACCCGACGGCAGAGGAAGAGAGCGCGGACCCCGACGCCGCGGCCACGGCCAACGGCGGCACCGACCGGAGCGGGGAGACAGAGGGGACCGGCGACGACCACGACGGCGAAGACGGCGACGCGTTCGAACTGGAGCGGGAGGCGCTGTTCATCGGCCTGGGCGACGTGGTCATCCCGACGGTGCTCGTCGCGAGCGCGGGCTTTTTCCTCCGGGACGTGCCTGCCATCGCCGCGGGCGGGCTGACCATCCCGGTGCCTGCGGGGACGGCGATGGTCGGGACCCTCATCGGGCTGGTGGTCCTGCTGTGGATGGTCCTGCAGGGCCGTGCGCACGCCGGGCTGCCGCTGCTCAACGGCGGCGCGATCGGCGGGTACCTGCTGGGCGCGCTCGCGAGCGGGCTGACGCTCGTGGAGGCGCTCGGAATCGCCGGGTTCCTGTAGCCAGGCTATCGTCGCCGGCGCGCCAGTACGGCCAGCGCGGCGACTGTTGCGAGCCCGACGAGTACAGCGACGACACCCAACCCCGGCCCGCGCACGCCTGTGGTGTCGTCTTGCCCGGCGTCTGCCGATACCGCGTCCGGGACCGCCCCGGGTCGAATCTCGCGGACCGCCTCGACAGACGGTCCCTTCACGACGAGGACTGTCGCGTTCGTCACCCGGAGTGACGTGACGCCCGCGAACCCGGACGTCTCGGGGATGCGGTAGGTGTCAGTGCTGTTGGACACCCGGGACGCGCCGTGGATGGAAAGCAGTTCACGGTAGGCGTCGGCAAAGGTTCGGGCGTCCGCGGGCCGGTCCCAGGCGAGTTTCCAGACGTAGCCCCGCGGGACCGCCGTGACGCTCTCCGCGCCGGTTTCGCCGGCCGCGGCGTAGGGGAGCAAGGCGTCGCCGTCCCAGCCCGCCGTGATGGGGTGGGAGTAGTCGACCAGCGTCCGCGAGTTCGGCGTGCGGTAGGCTGCCTCGCAGGGGATGATCGGCGACTCGTGGTCGGTGTAGAAGGACTGGTACCAGAACATCGCGTAGAGGGCGGCCTCACCCAGGCGGTCGTGGGTCGGTCGCCCCTCGCGGTCGGGCCGGACGACGCGCCAGCCGTCGGTGCTCCGGTCGGTCACGGTGACGTTTTGCGGCAAAAGGGTTTCGTCGGGGGAGGTGGCAGGGGTGAACTACCCCACCCTGCTCGCGCTGACGCGCTCGCTGAGGGTGGGGCTTCCTGACCGCGCTCAGATACGGTCGAGCAGGTAGAGGACGATGAGGACGATCAGCGCGATACCGATCAGTTTCGGCAGCGGCGCCAGGATGAACGCGAGCGTCTCGAGAAATACCTCCAGGATCTCCAGGACGAGCCAGACCACCGCGAGGACCAGGAGGACCTTCAGGAGCGTCTCGACCTCGATGTCGCCGCGCATGTCCGGACCTCCGCGGGGGACCGTCAAATCCCTTCTGGCCCGTTCCGAGCAACAAACGGTTTCACCCTGCAGCATAAACGGGAGTCAACGATGGCGGAGACGGCACGGTTCGTGACGCTCCTGACAGCAGTGCTCCTGGTCACGGCAGGCCTGGCGGGCACCGGGGGCGCCGTCCGGCCCCCCTCGCAGGTCGACATCGACGCCGACTCGGTGACGCTGCAAGCAGCGGTCGGGGCGGACGGCGACGCCCGCTGGACGGTCACCTACCGGCTCCGACTCGACGACGAGAACGCCACGGACGCCTTCGAGAATCTTTCGGCCGACATCGAGTCCGACCCGTCGCCGTACGTCGACCCGTTCAGACAGCGCATGGAGCGGACCGTCGCCGGCGCCGAGAACGCCACCGGGCGCGAGATGGCGGTCCGGAACGTCACCGTCGAGACGCGCCGGGAGTCCCAGCCCCAGGTCGAGTTCGGCGTCGTCACCTACCGGCTGGAGTGGACGAACTTCGCGGCCGCCGACGGCGAGACGGTGCGGGCCGGCGACGCCATCGACCGGCTGTTCCTCGACTCCCGGACGACACTGCGGCTGACCGCACCCGAGGGGTAGGCAGCGACGGGACGGACACACCCGCCTCGGGCGACGGCGGCCTGCCGGTCATCCCGCTGCTGGCGGTGATCATCGTCGCGCTACTCGGGGGCGTCTGGATCGCCACCCGCCGCGGTGACGGCTCCCTGCCCGGTGCGCTCGGTGGGGGCGATGACGGTGGCAAAGGCGGGGACAGTGACGAGAGAGAGGGAACGGCAGCAGCGGCCGCCAGTGCGGACGCGGGCGAGGAGGGGCCGGCACCCGAACTGCTGAGCAACGAAGAGCAGATCCTCCGACTGCTGGACGAGAACGGCGGACGGATGAAACAGAAGGCAGTCGCCGAGGAACTCGACTGGACCGCAGCGAAGACCAGCCAGGTCGTCGGCGACCTCCGGGAGGAAGGCGAACTGGAGTCGTTCCGCCTGGGCCGGGAGAACGTCCTCACGCTGCCCGACGTGGACATCGACGGGAGCGAACGCGACGACGAAGAGTGAGCGGGAAGCGTTGCACGTCCTGAGAGACAGCAGAAGACACTTATCCGGACCCGCGCAGGTCCCGACCATGCAACGCGAGTGGCTGTTCGGGGCGGCCGTCCTGGCCGTCCTGGCGGTCACGGTCGTCGGTGCCGCTCTGGTCCCCGGCGCCGTCGCCGACCGATCGGACGAGGTCGTCGAGGGTGACCTCCGGCTGCAGGAGATCACCATCAGCGACGGCCGCGTCGGGGGCGAGACCCTGGAGTTGCAAACCGACGTCCGCCTGGCCCACCGGCGGGGCGGGAGACGCTCACCGTCGAACGGGGCGGGGGCTACCGCGTCGAGGCCACCGTCTACCGCGACGGCCAGCGGCGCGCGACCGGCGCCAAGGAGGTCCGCGGGACCGGGGGGCTGACCCCCGACTACGCCGACTCGCCCGTCGAGTTCCACCGCTTTGCACGCAGTGACTTGCCCGTCATCGAGTACAGCATCGCCGAGGCCAGCGGGAACCGGTCGACGCTGTCGGTTTCGACGTACCTGACCAACACGGGCGACGCGCCGACCGAGGGGATGCACCTCGTGGTCAAGGCCAGGCAGGTCGAGTCGGGCATCGTCGCCGACGAGCAGGCGGTGCGCGTCGACGGGATCGACCCCGGGGAGACGGTCACCCCCGAAACGTCCCTGACAGTCCCCTCGCAGTACAACTACTACCTCGACGCCATCCTGTGGGTCGACGGGGTCGTCGTCGACACGGCACGGGCGGGCGCGAGCCTCGATCCCACCGAGCGCGTGCCGGCGAACACGACTGAGCGCGACGTGGGTCTCCAGGTGAGCGACTTCGAAGGGGGAGCCGGGGACGGCCGCCCGACCGCACAGCCCGAGGCGACAGGGACCCCCGCCGCTGCGGAGGGTCCCGGATTCGGCGTCGTCGCCGCGGTCCTGGCGCTGGCCGCGGTGCTCGTCCTCGCGCTCGCACGACGGAACGGTGAACACCCATGACGGACACAGCAACCGAGACCGAGGAGGAACCGTCGCACGCCGAGGAGACTGCCGCGGAACCGAGCGACGGAGAGACCGACGGCCCGTCGCTGGGGGGCGACAAACTGTCCACCTACCTCCTCTGGGGGGCGGTCGTCGTCCTGTTCGTCCTCGCCGTGGTCGCGACGGCGGGCCTGTACTCGAGTGTCGGACGGGTCATCGACATCTGGATCGCGCCGGACTTCCAGCCGCTGTTCCGGGCCGCGTTCAACCTCGCGGTGGTGCTTGTGTGTGCGGCCGGGCTCTCGGTGTTGCTCCGGCGCGTGGACACCGACCGGCTGTGATCGGTTCTACCGCGATGACGGCCGAACGCCCGACGGGGACCCGCTTAATCCGGCTAAAGCGTCGCCAATCCGGATTCAGCGACTGGGGTTTATAACCCCTCTCCGGTGGTACGGAGAGGTACGATGCGATCGAGAACGATACTCGTTGCACTGGCACTCGTCGTCGGGGTGGCGGCGGTCCCCATCGCGGGGCTGGCCGCGACCGACGACGTGCTGGCCGATCAACACGAGAACAGTACGGAGAACGCGGACGGGAACGCGAGCGTCGCGCCCGGCGAGCGCCTCTCGGGGGTCGTCGGCGTCCAGGAGGCCGAAATCGAGGGCGAAGTCGACGAACGCACCTTCGGGATCAGGGTCGCACAGGCCGCGACCAACGAGTCCCGCGCGGATGTCGTGGCCCAGCAACTCCGTGACATCGAACAGCGCCTGAACGAGACTGAACAGCGCAAGCAGGCACTCGAGGAGGCCCGCGCGAACGGATCGATCAGCGAGGGCAAGTACCGCGCCGAGGTGGCCGAGCTGGCCGCCCGGACCCAGACCGCGAAGGAACTGACCAACGAGTCGGCAAACGCCACGCAGGGCATGCCCGCGGACCTGCTCGAATCGAAGGGCATCAACGTCACCGCGATCCAGACGCTGCAAGAGCGCGCCCAGCAGTTGACCGGGCCCGAAGTCGCAGAGATCGCCCGCAGCATCGCCGGGAACGCCGCACCTGTCGACGCCGGCCCGCCCGAGGATCGCGGCCCTGGTGAGGCTGGCCCGCCCGAAGACGGTTCTGGTGGTGACGGCGCACCCGGGGATACTCCCAGCGACGGTGAAGACGGCGACGAGACCCCCACTGCGACGCCCGACGAGGGTGATGGCGGTGACGGTGGTGCCGGCAGCGCAGATGACGGTGGTGACGGCGGCGATGGCGGCGATGGCGGCTACTGACGTCGACACCTCACCGTGACCGGCCAGAAACTACATGCGAGACAACCACGCTACAGGAGACAGAGAGATGCGCCGAGGGACACGACACGCGATTGCAGCACTCCTCGCCGTCGTACTGTGCTGTACAGCAGTCGGAACCGTGGCGGCCGCGCCGGCGTCAGTGACTGCGGACGGACAGCCACAGACGGCGGACGTGACGCCGCCGGCCTTCGTCGTCGCGCTCGCCGAGGACGGGTCGGCCGAGGTGACGGTCACCTACACGTTCGACCTGACCGACGACGCCCGGCAGGCCGCCTTCGAGGAGTTGCGCGACAACGAGACGGCGGCACAGTCCTTCGAGGACCGCTTCCGCGTGCAACTCCAGGGGGTCGCCAGCGACGCCGGCAATGCGACCGGCCGCGAGATGTCGATCACCGACGTCGACGTCGCCTTCGAGACCGACGGCGAGACCGGCATCGTGTGGCTGACGGCCACCTGGGACGGCCTGGCCGGGGTCGACGGCGAGCAACTCACCGTGACCGAACCCTTCGCCAGCGGCTTCGAGCCCGAGCGGACGTTCGCCGTCGTCCTCCCCGAGGGCTACACCGTCGACAGCGTGACTCCCGAACCCGAATCGTCGGACGACAGCGACGGTGACGGTGGAACCGACGGCGACGACGGCACGGCCAGCGATGACGACGCCAGTAACGGTGAGAGCGGTCCCGGATTCGGCCCGGCCGTGGCGGTCCTCGCGGTGCTCGGCGTGGCGCTCCTCGTGGCACGCCGACAGTAGTCCACGACGTCATCGACCCCGCAGACATTCCTCGTCGCCGCTCCCGCGTCGCGCTCCGGAAAGCGCAGGGGTCATAACGCCCACTCTCCGAAGTCGGGTATGCGCCGACAGGGAGCGGTGGCGGCCGTCGTGCTGGCGGTACTCGTCTCGGGATGTCTCGGGCTCTCCGGCGGCGAGGCGACGCCGACACCGACCGTCGAATCGCCCACGCCGACGCCACAGGCGACGCCGACACCGACCGACACGCCGTCGGTGGAGCCGACCCATCCCGAGGGCTGGTCAGAAGCCGGCATCGAGGACCCGAACGTGGCGCTCCAATCCCACTACAGCGCCGTCCTCGAGGGGCCGTCGGCGACGGTCACCTACGAGAACAGGGTCCTCGAATCGGCGGCCGCCCCGGGGAGCAACACCACCCTCGGCGTGGCGCTGGACCCGCCAGCACAGCGGGGAGCCAGTCGGTGCGAAACCGGACGGAACTCGCGTCCCCCCGCGCGGTCCAGTCGGCCGACATCCGGATCCTCAAATCGCAACTCCTCCTGTACGACCTCGAACAGACCGACACCGTCCAGCGCGACGGCACCACCGTGTTCGTCTACAACGTCACCGGCGTGCACAACGCCGCCTCACAGACCTTCGGGATCGCCAGGTCCGGGTCCGGCCGCGTGGCCGTGAGTGCCGACGGACGGGTCCGCGACATCGAGACGACGGTGACCTACACGAACGGGACGCTCGCGTACCGGTACCGTCACACTGACTTCGGCGGGACGACGGTCGAGACGCCCGAGTGGGCAAAGCAGGGATGAGACCCCACAGGCACGCCCCAGCGGGACGGATACGACGCGCTTAAATGGCGAGCGCGGGTGGTTTCGACCAAGTTCTCGGGTGAGCACGGATGACCGAAGACAACGGGGAGTCGGCGGCGCTACGGACCCCCATCGTGGCGGTACTGGGACACGTCGACCACGGGAAGACGAGCCTGCTGGACCGCATCAGGGGCTCGGCAGTCACCGAGGGTGAGGCCGGCGCCATCACCCAGCACATCGGCTCGACCGCGGTCCCCCTGGAGGTCATCTCCGACATCGCGGGCGAACTGGTCAACCCCGACGACTTCGACCTGCCCGGACTCCTCTTCATCGACACGCCGGGCCACCACTCCTTCTCGACGCTGCGCTCGCGGGGCGGGGCGCTCGCGGACATCGCGATTCTGGTCGTCGACGTCAACGACGGCTTCCAGCCACAGACCGAGGAGGCCGTGGACATCCTCAAGCGGACGGCCACGCCCTTTGTCGTCGCGGCCAACAAGATCGACACCGTCCCCGGGTGGCGGCCCGAGACGGACCGCCCCTCGCAGGTCGCCATCGAGTCACAGGCCGACCGCGTGGAGTCGGATCTGAACGAACGGCTCTACGAGATCATCGGCCAGCTCTCCGACGCCGACTTCTCGGCCGATATGTACTGGCGGGTCCAGGACTTCCGGGGGAACGTCGGCGTCGTCCCCGTCTCGGCCGAGACCGGCGAGGGCGTGCCCGACCTGCTGACGGTCCTGATGGGGCTCTCCCAGCGGTATCTCAAATCCGAGATGGAGGTCGACGTCGGTGGCCCCGGCGCGGGCACAGTACTGGAGGTGACCGAAACCCGCGGGTTCGGGACGACCGTCGACGCCATCGTCTACGACGGGACCGTCCGTGCCGACGACCGGATCGTCGTCGGGGGGATCGACGCACCCATCGTGACCGACGTGCGCGCGCTGTTGAAACCCAGGCCGCTTGCGGAGATCCGGGCCGACGAGGAGTTCGACAAGGTCGAATCCGTCGTCGCCGCGGACGGCGTCAAGATCGCCACACCGGATCTCGACGACGCCATGGCCGGCGCGCCGATCCGGGTGGTCCGGGACCGGCCCGTCGAGGAGGTCGTCGCGGAGGTCGAGCGCGAACTCGCCGACATCGAGGTCACGACCGAGGAGGAGGGCGTCACCGTCAAGGCCGACACCCTCGGGAGCCTGGAGGCGCTGGCGGGCTCGCTGGCGGAGGCCGACATCCCCATCATGCGCGCCGAGGTCGGCGACGTCGCCCCCCGTGACGCCCGCGTCGCGGAGACGGCCAACGACCCCAAGCACCGTGTCGTCATCGCGTTCAACGTCGACGTGCTGGACGACGCCCGGCGTCTCGCCGACCAGGAGGACGTCGACCTCTACGAACACGACGTCATCTACCGTCTCGTCGAGGCCTACGAGGAACACGTCGCCGAGGTCGAGGAAGCGCAACAACGGCAGGTCCTAGAGAACATCACCCGCCCGGCCCGCTTCGAGATCCTCGACGACCACGTGTTCCGCCAGTCCGACCCCGCCGTGGTGGGCGTCGAGATCCGCGGGGGACTGCTCCGGCGCAACACCCGCGTCGCCCGCTTCGAGGGTGACGAACCCGAACGCGTCGGGACCCTGAAATCCATCCAGGACGAGGGCGAAGACGTCGAACAGGCCCACACCGGCGAGCGCGTCGCCGTCTCCATCGACGGCCCCACCGTCGGCCGCCAGATCGAGGAGGGCGACGTCCTCTGGACCGAGATTCCCGAGAAACACGCCAAAATATTGGAGCAGGAACTCGCCGAGGACATCTCCGCCGACGAGCGCGAGGTCCTCTCGATGTACCTCGACCGGCAGCGCAACCGGGACCCCTTCTGGGGCAAGTAATAATATTTAATTACCTGGGCGGCGTGGTCGGGGATAGGATGAGCGTCACAGACATCTCCCGGCACGACGCCTCGCTCGTGGGGATCGCGCTCCCGCTCGCGCTCGGGGCGCTCGTGGGTGCGCTGTCGCCCGTAGGGATGGCGATGGCACTCGGGGCCGGGAGCGTGCCGGCGTCCGGGACGCTCGGCTACGCGCTGTTTTATCGGCCGCCTGGAGAGTAGACAAAATCTGGCTGGTGGTTTCGGAAGCTACGACTGGGCGCCGCTCACGTAAGTCGATGACTACGTCCCGTTGGGACTTTCGACAAGACGCGCTCCCGACCGTGCGGTGGCGCGCGCTGTCGCGGCCTCCGTGCCGCGACGAAACTGCGCGAGGAACGAGGAGCGCAGCGAGTCGCGGGAGTCCAGCACGCGGGGGCTTTCTGGCTGGTAGTCGCGGTCGACACAAGCCAGTCAGACACAATTTCTAGCCAAGCCCGCCGAAAAACAGTTATAGAGAGGCTTACCGCGCGGTCGGCGAGGGGTCGTCGGGCATCGCCCGCTTGACCTGGAGGGCGGCGCTGGCGGCCAGTCCCATCGCAAGGTCGTCGCGCTGGGCCTCGTCGATGGCAGGCTCGCCGTCGGGCGCGTAGTCGGCGGAGACGACCGACCCGACGGGGGGCTGGACGGCGACCGTCGCGCGGGCGCCGTTCGCGTCGGCGGTGATCTCGGAGCCAACGACGAACTCGTCGGGGAGCAGTTCGCGGGTGCGGGCGGCCACGCTCGTGAGGTCGCGCCGGAGCGCGCGCCGCTGGTCGGGGGTGAGGTCCGCGCCGGGACCGTCGGTCCGGATGGGGGCGTTTCCGTACATCGGATGTTCCCCACAGATACACGCCTGGGACTTAAAAGCCCGCCGACTTCCCCACGAGCGGGGCGCTCTCGCCGTAGACCGCACAGACGACCGCGACCGGGTAGGGTCCGGCCTCCCCCGGCGCTTCGCGGACCACGACGTCCCCCTCGACGAAGTCCCACTCGCGGAGTTCCTGGCCCCGCTGGAGCCCCTCCTCGATGGTCGCCCGCACCGCCTCGGGCTCGGTACCGCCGGCCTCGTAGAAGATACCCCGGCCCGACTCGTCGCGGGCCCATCCCAGCCCGGCCACGGCCGAGTTCTCCTCCTCGGGGCCGGCCGTCCCCCGTCCCTGGACGACTGCCAGGCGGTTCCCGGCGGGACCCAGGTCCGGCGCGGTCCCGGCGACCTCCAGCGGGACGTCGGCCGGGATGACCGACGAGAGGGTCACGAGGTTGTAGTTGTGGACGCCGGCGTCGGCGAGTGCCGCGTCGTAGGCGCTGGTGGCGGTCGGGCCGGCGCCGGTCCCCCACACGACCCTGATGGCGCTCATACCTGCCGTAGCGCCTCTAACGACAAGGCGGTTTCCTCTCACAGTCACTGCGCCTGCCAGACGCGCACGCCGTCGGCGGTGCCCGCACCGACCGCAACGCCCCCGCCCTCTGTGGTCACGCCGGTGAGGTTCGTCCGCACCATTCGTACGCCGCAATTAAT
>PXSG01000007.1 GCA_003023485.1 Halobacteriales archaeon SW_10_68_16 | reverse complement strand
GACCACCGCGACCGTCTCGACGATGCGTACGACGCTCATCTACGAGTCGGCGTACTCGAGGGCGGCGTCGACGGACGCCTCCTCGTAGATGACCTGCTCCAGGCCGTCGAGGATGCGCCGCGGGTTCTCCCGCTGGAAGACGTTCCGGCCGACCGCCAGGCCGACACCGCCGGCGTCGATGACCGCCTTGACGCTCTCCAGGAACTCCCGGTCGCTGCGCTTCGAACCACCGGACATGACGACCCTCGTCTTCCCGGCCATCCGCACGGCCTGCTCCATGCCGGCCTTGCTGCCGGGGTACTTGACCTTCGCGACGTCGGCCCCCAGTTCCAGGGCCTGCCGGGCGGCGTAGGCGATGACGTCGCTTTTCGTGTCGTTTTTGAGTCCCTGCCCACGGGGATAGGACCACATCACGACGGGGAGGTCGTGCTCGCGGGCCCGTTCCTGGACGTCGCGGAACTCCTCGGCCATCTCGATCTCGTGGTTCGACCCGCCATAGAGGGTGAACCCGACGGCACAGGCGCCGAGTTCGGCCGCGTAGTCGACCGACCAGTTGACCGCCGAGTCCGGTTCCCCCATCCAGAGGTTCGACGTACCGTTGACCTTGGCGAGGAGGTCCACGTCGTCCTCGTAGGAGGGGTAGTACGCCTCGGCGATACCCTTCTGGACCGCGACCGTCGTGACCGCCGGGTGGGTCGCGACGTCGAAGACGTGTTCGGGGTCCGCGCTCTCGGGCACGTCCTCGAAGTCGACCGGGCCGTGTTCGAGCCCGTGGTCGTACGCGAGAATGAGCACCTTGCCATCCCGAGCGAGTGGGGTGTCGTCGAACTGACGCATGGTTTTGAGTGCGCGAGGTACCAGTAAAAATTCTTCGTCCCTATTCCGTGTTCCGTGGTACCTACCACCGCGATTGACGGACACGGGAACACTCATAGACGAGGCCCCACTAGCGGGGATATGGACTTCACTCCGACCCGGGAACAGCGCCAGATCCGGGAGATGGTCGCGGAGTTCGTCGACGAGGAGGTCGTCCCGCGGGCCGCCGAAATCGACGAGACCGACGACTTCCCCGCCGACCTCGTCGAGGAGATGGCAGACCTGGGGCTGATGGGCATGCCCATCCCCGAGGAGTACGGCGGCGCGGGGCTGGACTACCACGCCTACGCGATGGCCCTAGAGGAGATCTCCCGGGGCAGCGGCGGCCTCGGGACCATCGTCGCCGCGCACATCTCGCTGGCCTGCAACATGGTCTCCGAGTTCGGCGACGAAACCCAGAAGGAGCAGTACCTGACCCCGCTGGCAGAGGGCGACGAGGTCGGCGCATTCGCGCTCTCGGAACCCGGCGCGGGCAGCGACGTGCCCGCCATGGAGACGACCGCTGAACACGAGGGAGACGGCTACGTCGTCAACGGCAACAAGCTCTGGATCTCGAACGGCTCCGTGGCGGACACGGTCGTCCTCTTCGCGAAGACCGACCCCGACGCTGGCGGGCGGGGCATCTCTTCGTTCGTCGTCCGGCCCGAGGCCGACGAGGGGTTCGTCGTCGAGGGGACCGAGGACAAACTCGGCGACAAGGGCTGTCCGACCGCGGAGTTGCGCTTCGACGACATGTACCTCCCCGAGAGCCGCCGCATCGGCGAGGAGGGAGAGGGACTCAAACAGGCACTGAAGACGCTCAACGGCGGGCGTATCCCCATCGCCGCCCGCGGTGTCGGCATCGCACAGGCCGCACTGGACCAGGCCCGCGAGTACGCCGGGGACCGCGAGCAGTTCGACCAGCCCATCAGCGACTTCCAGGCCATCCAGCACAAACTCGCGGACATGGACACCAAGACCAGGGCCGCACGGCTGTTGATGCACGACGCCGCCGACCGGAAGATGCGCGGCGAGCGGTTCCTCAAGGAGGCCGCACAGGCCAAACTCTACGCCTCGGAGGTCTCCCGGGAGGTCGCCAACGAGGGGGTCCAGATCCACGGCGGCTACGGCTACGTCAAGGACTTCCCCGCCGAGCGGTTCCTCCGGGACGCCAAACTCAACGAGATCTACGAGGGCACCAGCGAGATCCTCCGGAACACCATCGCCGACCAGTTGCTGGAGTGACCCTATCGGGCGTCCAGTTGCTCGCCCAGCCACGCGTAGTGGTCGCGCAGGCGCTGTTCGCCTGCGTCCGTGAGCACGTAGACGTCGTGGATCCCCTCCGTCTCGGTCGCGACGAACCCCCCGTCCTCGAGGGCATCGAGGGCACCGTAGAAGGACTTGGGTTCGATGCGCTCGTCGTAGTGTGACTCCAGGCGCGATTTCAGCGCCTGGGCCTGGAGATGCTCGCCGGCCAGGAGGGCACAGATGTCCCGCCGCCGGCCACTCTGGAGGAACTTCGTCATACCCGCTCCAGGGCGGGACCGGCCTTGCGCGTTGCGGTTTTCACGGTGTCAGTCGGGGGACTCAGCCCAGGACGGGATCGAGTCCGCGCGCCGGATAGGCGACGACGTGGTCGATGCCGGCCTCGTGAAGGTCGTCGACGCGGGCCGAGACCGTCCCGACGTCGCCAGCCAGCGCGTACCGTCTGCACCCCGCCAGCAGCGCCTCGCGCGCCTCGCCCGTCGCCCGCCCGTCGGTCGGCGAGTCGGCCGGGAGACGCTCCCGGACGTCCGGTCGGCGGCCGGCGTAGGCGCCGAGCGCGTCGAGGACGGTGTCCTCGTCGTCGGTGAGCACGAGGGGCGCGTACACCGCGACGTCGCCGTCGAACCCCGCCGAGCGGAGCGCCCGGACCTCCGCTTCCGTCGTCCCCGAGAGGAGGTCGTACTGGGTGCCCCCCACCGCGAGGGCGACATCGCACGGCGACACTCCCTGGCATCGAGGTAGGCGGGGTTGCCCGCCACGGCCACGGTGCCGATCTCGTCGGGGAGCGACCGCAACAGGTCGTCATCGCCGTGCGGGTCGAACCCGTCAGCCCGCACCGGGACGGTCACGCGCAGGTCGCGTTCGGCCGCAATCTCGCGCAGGGTCGCTGGCGCCGGGACGTGCTCGCGACCCTCGTAGTCGATGGTCAGCGTCCCTACCGACAGCCCGGACGCCCGGCGGACGTCGACCTCGGTGGGTTTCAGCGCCACCGCGTCGACGCCAACGTCCGCGAGCGTCGCCCCGGTCAGTGCGGTCATCAACACGGGATGTGGAGAGGACGGGCAAAATCCTGTCGTTCCGCGGCCGGCCCCGTCCATGTCGTCACACGGGGTAGTCCGCGTCGGCGTCGACGATCCGGTCGGGTTCGGGCGGGACCGCCCAGTCGGTGGCGAGTTCGAGAAACTGCACGAGGATGCGCGCGGTCGCCCCCCAGACGGTGTAGCCGTCGACCCGGAAGAAATGCAGGCGGATCTCGCCGTAGTAGGGGTGGTCGCGGCGCTCGCTGTCGTAGTTGTCCCGGTCGATCAGCGCCGGGACCGGGAGGACGGCGATCTCCGCGACCTCCTCGTCGCAGGGTTCGTAGGTCCTGTCCGGGACCTGCGCGACGAACGGCCGGACCGAGTACCGCGTCACCGTACGGATGTCGTCGAGGCGGCCCACCCAGTCGACTTCCTCGGCTTCGAGCCCGACCTCCTCGCGTGCTTCCCGGAGTGCGGTCTCGCGAAGTCCGGCGTCGACCGGTTCGTGGCCGCCGCCGGGGAAGCTCATCTGGCCGGGGTGGTCCTGGAGGTGGTCGGCCCGCTTCGTGAACAGGAGGTGGGGGACCGGGGACTCGACGACCGGCACCACGACGGCCGCCTCCCGCTCCTGGTCGGTGACGGCTGTCGGTTCGTGGTGACGTACCCCGGACAGGTCCATACCCGTCACGTGCGGTCCGCAGACTCTTATGCTATCGGTCTCGTGTGAGTTCGTCGTCCATCCGCTCGCGGGTCACGGAGAGGTCCATCCCGCCCCAGGTCTCCAGTTCGTAGCTGGTATCGAGGAGGGTACGGATCCGCTCGGTGTCGCCATCGTCGATCGCCCCCGCGGCGTCCGCCCGGAACCGCGTCGCGGCCGCCCCCGTCACTGCCTCCCGGTCCGGGTCCCGTTCCGGTATGTCGAGGATGTGTGGCAGGTCCCTCGCGCCCTCGGGGAGGGTCGGGAACGCGACCGGACCCACGACGAGCGGGTCGTCGGCCTCCGAGACGTCCACGCCGGCCTCGTCTGCGTCGACGGCGACGAGGTGGTACGACTGGCGGGCGTCCGCGACGGCCGGGCCGAACCGGTCGGGGTCGTCGTCTTCGCCGCGCTTGAACGCGAGTTCGGCGAGCGCGCGCCGGAGTTCCGACGGTGTGAGCGCACCGAACAGATCCACCACGCCCGCGAGTTCGTCCGGCGCCGGGTCCATACGTGGACCGCGGGGGCCACTCCCTTCAGCGTTCGGCCGCCGCGATGGCCTCCCGCGAGAGCTTCCGGACCTCCGACGGGTCGAGCGGGGCGTCACGCCAGGCCGGGAGCCGCCGATCCGGCCCCGCGGGACCGATTGCGTCCGCGTACGTCGCCACCTGCTCGCGCTCGTCGATGGGATCGTATTCGAGGCCGTTGAACGCCGCTTCGGCCGCGTACTGGTCGACCAGCGCGGACGCCCGCTCGCGGTACCGGTCCGGTAGCGTCTCGAAGTCGGGCTCGATTCCGGCGTCCGCCAGGGCGTGAAAGAGGGCGTCCCCGACGTGACGGGACATGTCGCCGAGCCCCTCGGGGCCCGAAACCGAGCGGTGGTCGTGTTCGTGGACGCCCAGGTCGACCTGGGCGCTGCCCTCGAACCCGGCGACGGCGTACGCCTCGCCCAGCGTGCCGATCTCCAGCCCCCAGCCCCGCTGGACGCGAACCCGGCGGACGAACTCGCCCGTGGCTGCGAACTCGCCGGCCAGCGGATACCGGAACGCACCCAGATACTCAAGCAGCGGGTCCTCGTGGGCCGTCGCGAGCGCATCGAGCAGCGGCGCGACGAACAGCCTGGCCAGGCGGCCGTACAGGCGGCCGTCCTCGACGCGGGCGTAGTAGCCCTTCGAGAAGTCGTAGCCGGCTGCCAGCGGGAACAGGAGTTTGGCCGCGACCGACTCGTCGTAGCTGGTCGCGTCGATGTCGTGAACGGCGACGTACTCCGTGGCCGACGCCAGCCCGAGCGCCAGCCAGACGTCCCGGCCCTTCCCTGCCTCACCGTCCAGTCCCAGTTCGCCGAGCCGATCCTCGACACGCGGGGCGGTACACCACAGCACCTCCGCATCCAGGTCGAACCCCTCGACCCAGGCCACGACGTCGCCGGCTGTCGCGGAACTGGCCCGCAGGGGAACGACGACCCGGCCGGGGTCGACCCGTTCGAGCGTCGAGAGGACGCGCTCGGCGGCGAGACTCGCGTAGTCGCAGTCGGTCATCGGGACGACAACGGACGCACGGTCGGTCGGCGCGTCCGGGGTCCCGGTGCCGAAGTCGTGGAGTGTTGCGACCCGCTCCTGGACGTACTCCATCGCACCTCGGTAGGGGTTCGACCCGAAAAAGTGGCGCGATTCCCCAGGAGGTTTTTGTCACTCGGTGTCATACCCCGGCACATGGAATCAGTCAGAAAGGGGCTGCGCGCAGGCGACCTGGAGAAGGACACCTACGAGCGTCTGACCTGTGCGGCGTGTGGCGAGGAACTGGACACGCGCAACGACCCCGAGGAGGTCGGCAAACTCCGTGTCTGTCCGGAGTGTGGCCAGGAGTGGAAGGAGGTCGGCTGACCGGCGACACACTGGCATGCGACGTTCTCTTCGACGTGTTCGGGCGAGCCCATGCCCACGAGCGAGCAGGTCACGCCGGGCGCGCTGCGCGCGAAGTTGATCGCTCGCTGGGCCCGTGTCTCCCCGTCGAGTTTCGCCGCCACCCGGTCTGGCATCTCGGCGGCGAGCCGGCCCTGCATGATGGAGGCACTCGTGAAGACGTCCAGGCCGGCGTCGCTGGCGAACCACAGCGCGCTCTGGGAGCCGTCGGCACCGACGTGTGACTCGACGGTGAAGGCGTCTGCCATGAAGACGTTGAACGGCAGCTGGATGGCCCGCAGGTGCGTCGAGTCGGTGCCGGCCCGCTCGGCGGCGGTCCGCGCCCGCTCGATTACCTCGGGGAGCGAGAGATACTGCTCGTGGTCTTCGGGCACGCGGAAGGCGTCCCAGGTCGCGACGCCGTAGTGGCGGATGTCGCCTGCCGCGGCCCGCTCCTCCAGGCGGGTGAACGCCTCCTCCAGCAGGTCGTAGACCGCCTCGCGCGAGCGGACCGCCAGCTGTGTCTCGGGGTTGTGGACGTAGTAGAGGTCGACGGTATCCAGGTCGAGATTCGACAGCGAGCGGTCGAGCTGGTCGTCGACAAAGGCCGGCGCGAGGCAGTGCTGGCCCATCGCGAGGTCGGAGGGGTCGATCAGTCCGGTCTCGACGTACTCCTCGCGGATATGCCGGCCGGGGTCGGCCGGCCGGTCGCCGTCGAAGGGGACGAACCCGCCCTTGGTGGCAACCAGGACGGATTCGCGCTCGACGTCCGCCTCGCGGAGCGCTTCGCCGACGACCCGTTCGCTGCGCTGGTGGCGGTAGTTGATGGCCGTATCGACGACGTTCACGCCGGATTCGAGGGCCCGGATCGTGGCCTCGCGGTAGGACTCGTCGACCCCGTCAGTCTGGTCGCCGAGGTACGTCCCGAGGCCGATGCTGGAGACCACGCAGTCGGCGTACGAGCGGAAGTAGGTCCGCGCGAACGTCTCGGAGAAGCGGTCACGGTACTCCCAGGTCGCCTCGCGAGTTGCCATATCAGATGTCGCCCCCCATCGCCGCGAACAGTTCCTCCTTGAGTTCCTCGCGGCCGAGGCCGCCGCTGGGACCGATGCCCTCCATGTGCTCGAGGGAGATTTGTCCGCCACCCATGCGAGCGTGACCGCCGGCGCCCGCCATGGGGATGTCCTCGATGACAGCGCGGAGCGTCTTTCCCATGTGGACCCGGTCGTCGCGGGCGCGCCCCGAGAGGTGCAGGGTCCCGTCCCGGTGACCCAGCACGACGACAGCGGTCACGCCCTCCAGCCGGTGGAGTTCGTCGGCCGCCTGCGGGATGGCGTCGACGTTCGAGACGGTGCCGACGTCGCTGATCGCGAACGGGCTGCGGACGTCACGTTCGGCGATGGCCGTCGCCTTGATGTCGAGGACTTCGGCGTCGACCTGTGGGTTCGCGATGCGGTCGAGCAGTTCCTCGTCCACGCCCGGATAGAGGTACTCGGCGGCCGCGAACTCCGCGCCCGAACAGCCCGAGGTCAGCGACTTCGTGTCGGACTGGACGCCGTAGACCAGCCCGGTCGATACGAGTGGTTCGAGTGTCGCCTCGCCGTTCTCGACTGTCCCGATGTCGTCCGGGCCGACGGGCTCCCAGCCCATCTCACGGAAGTACTCCGCGAAGATGCTGGCACACGCGCCCGTCTCGCTCCGGACGTCGGTGAAGGCGGTCCCGCTGCCGTCGCCGGGGTGGTGGTCGACGACCGCAACGGGGTCGACGCTCTCGGCACCGGAGAACCCGCGAGGTTGGTTGTGGTCGACCAGCACGACAGCCTCGCCGGCGAGGTCGGCGCTCGACTCGACGCACTCGAAGTCCACGTTCAGGACCGTCTCGAACGCGCGGTTCTCCTGGTGGCGGATCTGGCCGGGGTACTGCATCGTCGTTTCCGTGTCGACGCTCTCGGCCAGCGTGTCGACGGCCAGTGCCGCGGACATCGCGTCGGGGTCCGGGTTCGGGTGCATCAGGACGGAGATTTCGTCGTACTGCCCGAGCACCCGGGCCAACCGCTCGCCAGTCGTCCGGGTGAGACGGTGGAACAGCAGCCATCCCAGCGCCAGCACGAGGACGACTCCGGCGGCGACTGCCGCCAGGAGGAGGGGGTCTCCACGGATGGCTGCGAGCCCGTCGAACTGGAGAGCAGTCCCACCGGCCACGTCCATACCGTCGAGGATCGTTCCCGAGACAAAAATACGTTCCCCCTCGGGGATGGCGCCCGCTCGCGGGGCTAACCGGCCCGATACGCCTCGACCGCCGCCTCGTATCCCTCGCGATAGGTGGGGTAGGCGAACTCGTATCCCAGCCCCCGGAGTCTGTCGTTCGAGCAGCGCTTGCTCGTCCGGAGGCGCCGCCGCGCGGCCGCCGAGAGGTCCTCGTCGGCCAGCCGCCCTTCGACTGTCCGTTTCGGCGGCGAGTCCCGCGTCGCGGTGCACCATGTTCAGGTACCCCTCCGTGACGGGGCCGTCGACGTACCGCTCCAGCCGGTAGCGCCCCGGACCGTACAGGCCAGCAAAGCGCGCGACAGTACCGTCAATCCCTCGCTCGCGAGACCGCTCCAGCGCGACACGCTCGGCAGTGGCGAGCATCTCTGTCTTCCTGGTCGTCGGTTCGATCGGCGTCTCTTCGTCGACCCAGTCGCCGCCGTGGTCGCCGTAGACGCCGGTGCTCGACGTGTAGACGTAGCGGTCCGGCGGGGAGGCCCGCGACCCGAAGTGATCGATGGCGGTTCGCTGTCCCTCGACGTAGACCGTCCGGGCGGCCTCGGGGCCGCGCCCGCCGGAACTCGCCGCGAAGACGACGGCCTCGGCGTCCGGGACGGCCGCGAGCGCGCCGGGGGCGGTCACGTCCGCCCGAACCGCCTCGAATCCCGCCTCCTCGATTGCCGCGATACCTTCGGCCGAACGCCGCACACCGACAACCTCGTGGTCGGCCGACAGCTGGCGGCCGAGTTCGAGACCCACGTACCCACACCCCAGGATCGCGACGCGCATCACGGCTTTTTCCCCTCGATGTAGGCGTGCAGGCGGGCGTACTCGTCGAGTGACATCGGGTGGCGTCCCTCGACTTTCTGCTGGATCTCTTTTGGTTCCATCTCGTCCTCGATGCCGGCGGCGACGGCCTCGACATCGAGGACCGCTGCCGACATTCCCATGAGGAGGATATCCCGCGCTTCAGCGAGTAGCGTGTCGGCGTCGGGTCTGTCGGGGTCCGTCGTCCTGTCGCGTGGGCGACCCCCGGCAGGTGACGGCTCCGAAGTGACACCCACTTGTACCCGGGGCAGCAAGCGCACTACATGCTCAGGAATGCCTTCGAGGACGCCGCAGACCTGTCGCCGTGCCCGCCGACGGGAACTCACCTCGGAGCATACAGCGCCGTAGCAGGCCGGTGTACAAGTGGGTGTCACTTCGGAGCCGTCACCTGCCGGGGGTCGCCCACGCGACAGGACGTCACGGCCCCGGTTCGGGCCAGCCCGGTGACTCCTCGCGCGCCTGACCGTCGACGTCACCGACACCCTGCGGTCCCGGCGGGACCGCGATCGCCACCTCCGTCCCGGTCCGGAAGGAGACGCGCGTCGTCCGGCCGAGACGCTCCCCTGTCCCGTCGCCGTCGATGTCGAGCGTGACGGTCCCCTCCTCCCGGACGTAGTGGAGTTGCGCACCTGGATCGTCGGGCGTCCCGCGTGGCACCCTGACGGTGAAGCGGGCATACTCCCCGGCGACTTCGACCCGCCAGAGGTTGACCGTGGCGTACCAGAACCCCGGCGCCGGCGCGACTGGCATGCCCGCCGGCAATCGGCCCAGCGATCGACCTGCGAGATCCGAGGCCGTCGCCGTACCAGCCTCGGCCACCGAATCCTCCATTTCGCTGGCGATGCCATTGCGCATCGCGGCCCGGAACGCCCGCGAGGCGTCGTCGACGGTCGGTTCGGCCGGCCTCGCCTGCTTCGAGGTGACAGCCTCGTGTACGTCCTCGCGGAGTCGCAACGCCAGCAAGTCACGCTCCCGGTCGGTCAAACTCCCCGACCAGCGCGCAGTGGCCGCCTCGTGAATCGCCGCCGCGGCCGACCCATTGGCGACGGCCAGCGCCCGTGTGCCCGTCGTCTCCCAGCGGTCCATCGCCCGGGCGATCACTGCCCGCCGGCTCGACCTGTCCCCCAGTCCGAACTCTGCGAGCGTTTCTTGCCCAGCCCCGAGTCCGAGCTGCGTCCCGTCGCGGACGTCCCGTTTGAGTCGGTCGGTATCGACGTCGTGAGCGCTGTCGTTCGTCCGCTCGACGGTCCGGAGCACCTGGGCGCCGGTGCGGAGTCGCGTCGTCTCCGGGCCGAGTATCGCGCTCACGAGAGCGTCGACGACGTCGCCGTACGGAAGCGTCATCACGTTCCAGTTCCGGGCGACGAGTGGGTGTTCGGTCGCGCCCCTGGCGATGGGCCCGACGGTCCCGCTCTCGACGGCCCGCCGGGTCAGGTAGGCCGGTTCTGCGTCGACGCGGGTCCGGAGCCCGTCGAGCGGTTCTGGCACGTCGCGCTCGTCGCGCCGCTGGTACCCGAGCTGCAGCCGTTCGATCGGGTCGCCCGCTCTACTCCGGTCCGAGAGCCTCTCCCGCAGTTGCGCCCGGTGATCGGAGCGATCATCCGCACGGCCTTCGAGTCTCCGGATCAGCCGGTCGACGTACTCGGTCCGTGCGGCCACGCGTGCCCGCTGGGCGACGTTCGGGTACGTCTCCGGGGCGCCGATCAGTTCGGCCCGGCGCTCCCGGAGTTTCGCCGCGAGCGTCGCCGGCGGATTCGACCGGAGCGTCGCGATGTCGGCCCGTGTGGTCGTCATCGAGATGTCGGCGACACGCTCGCGGAGACGCGCCAGGTCGCGGTAGACCCACTCCGCCAGGCCGGCCGGGCGGCCGGCGTAGACGACCGCTGTCGTGCCGACGCCCCCACCCTCGATTGCTCGCTCGGCTAGCCTGTCGAGGCCGCCGCGGTCGGCCACCAACCGGTCGTAGGCCAGTCGCTGGACGTCCGCGAGGTTCGGGCCGTCGAGTGGCCCGCCCCGCTCGTGGACCGTGGCTATCGGCCCGACCGGCGCCCGACCGCGCGTGTGTTCGCCGACGAGTGTGAACGTCACCAGCGACCGCTCGACCCGCTGCCCGACGGCGATCGTCTTCCTCCCTTCGGGCCCCATCAGCCGGTAGACGGGTCGGGGTCGCCGCCCGCCACACGGACCCTGGTGCGTGTCGTGGAGTCGACGACGCCCCACCCCGGCCCGGGCAGTTGCGGCTCCCTGACCTGCTCGGTGCCGAGGTGGCGGACACGGTGGCGCAATCGGACGCGTGCGCTGTAGGTCTCCCGTAGCGTCTCCGTGAGGGCTGCCTCCGAGCCGAGGAACGCCCGGTCGGCGGTCCCGTTGATGCCCACGGTGACAGGGTCGTCGGGATCGACGGACGGTTCCACGTCCGCCGTGGCGAGCGCGTCCGACGGTTTCGGCGTCAGCCCGACTTCCTCGTGGGCCTCGCGGAGCCAGTCCGCAGTCGGGTGGTCGGTCCCCGCGAGCAGATCCGTCAGCGCAGTCTCTGCGAGCGCGCGGCGGTGAACGTACCGGCCGGCAGGGTCGCTCTCGCCGAAGAACTCGCGCTGGAGGGCGAGCATCCCGCCGTTGGTGAACAGGGCGACGTGCCGGTTCGCGAGGACGTTCTCGATGGGTGCGCCGCCGTACTGGGCGTAGCCACGCGCCCAGACGACCGGATAGAGTCGTGCGGTGAGTCGGCGGCCGAGTCCGGGACGGAGCGGACCGGCGTTCAGCCGGTTCTCGAAACGCTCGACCCTGTCGTGGACCGCGAGCGTCGGGGCGGGAACGACGAGGGGGGGCGAAACCGTCTCGGTGCCGACGACGCGCCCGTCGCGACTCGCAACGAGTCTGACGCCCTCGACGTGGACGCGCATCGCGGTGCCGTCCGGACCGAACCGCTCGATCCGTATCCGCCGTTTTGCGGTCCGCAGGTCTTCCGGACTCTCGACCGGTGGCAGCGTGGCCCGCACCCGGACTCCGTTGCGTTTCCGCGAGATGTCCCCGAGTCGCTCGCGTGCAGACACGTACAGGCGCACCCGGAGCGCATCGCGGAAGGGTGTCGACTCGTTCAGGACGCGGCCGTAGGGCGTGTCCGCCCTCGCGGTCACGGGGTCGCTGGCGGCCTCGTGGGCAGCCGAGATCGCCGCCTCGCGGAGTGCGGTCTGTGTCTCGGCCGAGGCGCGGTCCATCGCCCGCTCGACTGTGGGCTCGGATACCGCCGGCCCCCCGAGCGTCCCGACGAGTGTCGTGCTCCCGACCAGCAGTACCACGCCCAGCAGGGCGAACGGTACGCGGGTCATCCTGCCCACCGCCTGAGGGCGATCCGGACGGTACCGACCTGGATCGCGTCGGCGGCCGCCCGGGGTGTCTCGTACCGCTCGCGCATGTCCGCCGCGTACCGTGCTGTCAGCCCCTCGACGATCCGCTCGCGTACAGCGGAGACGTTGCCACGCGAGAGCGGGCCGTCGACCGAGACGCCGGTCGCGTCGGCCAGCGTCGCGAACCGCTCCGAGACGACGGCCGACGCCGGTGAGACCCGGCTGGAGGGCAGCGCCGCACTGCTCTCGGGAAGGAGCGCGTCCGCGGTGGCCCGCGCTGCGACCCCCGCGACGCCACGGAAGCCCTGTTCCCGGGCCGCGACGGCAGCGCGGTCGCCCTGCCGGTGGACCGGCGCGGGGACCGAGAGCGTCGCGACGGTCACGTCCCGTCCCGGTGGCGGGGCAGGACCGACACGGAGCGTGCCACGGAGCGGTGCGCCGCGGTAGGGCACCCAGCGAACGACGATCTGCGTGCGGTTGTCCGGCCCGAGCGTCCGCTGGGAGGCCTCGGCCACGCTCTCGACGAACTCCTCGTGTCTCCCGGAGAGTCGCTGTCCGTCGACCGTCGCGTTCGCTACCGCACCGCGTGCGAGCAGGGCCGCAGTGGTTCCGTGTGCGCTGCGGGTCTCGGTGCCGACCGTGTACTCGACATCGGCCGTCGAGGACGCGAGCAGGTCGGCACGCTCGTCGACGACGACCGGTTCGGGAGCCTCGTCGGGCACCAGCGTCAGCGTCGCCACCGCCGCCGAGACGAGCAACAGGAACACCGCCACGTCGAGGACGGTGCTGATGGCTCTCATCGCCAGAGCACCACCCTGAGCCGGCCCGGCCGCAGTTCCCCGGGGGCCACCCGGACGCTGATCCGCCGCCCGGCACACAGCCCCTCGTCGGGTGGAGCCGGTCCCCGCGTCCACCGCCCCCTGCGTGTGCTGAGTGTGACGTTCAGCCGCCAGCCGTCGGGTGCCACATCCCCGGCGCGGTGGAGACGGTCCGGCCGGGCGACGCCCGCGACACGGAGCGTCCGGTGGACCCGATCCAGCGCCGTCTCGGCGGTCGCACGCTCGGGTTCGCCGGGCAACGCCGTCGCGAGTGTCTCGGCGTAGGCGACCAGCCCCGCACTCACCGCCAGCACCGCCACCAGCGCGACGACGGCCTCGAACTGTCCCCTACCCGACGAGCGTCGCATCGACCTCCCCCCAGGAGACGCGTCGCACCCGCAGTTCGTCCGGTGCCTCGCGCCAGGACGGTTCCCGTCGCTGTGCTCGCTCGATCGCCGTCCGGAACGCTTCGGGGTCGGCGAACAGTTCGCGCGGGTGTGTTCCCGCGAGTACGGCCCTGAGCGGGCCGTCGTGGACCGGCGTGACGGGACCGTACTCCAGACGGGTGTAGGCCGTTCGCCCGTCCGCCCGGAGGCCGACGGTGTGTGGCCCGATCCGTATCTCCGCGGCAGGGACCGAAATCTCCTCGCGTGCCTCGTACTCGCTTGCGGCGACACGGTCGACACTGTCGGCGACGGCCCCCACGCCGGCCGGACTCGCAGTCGGGAACGCCGTGACCGCTCCGGCGACGACGAGGCTGACGGCACCGAGGCCGACCCAGACGTACACGGTATCGAGTGGCGCGTCGAACACGGGCCCCCTGGTCGCTCCTTGATACAAAAAGGTCAGGCGATCCCCGCAACCACGAGGTACGAGCCGAGGTAGACCGTCGTCGCGACGACGAGCGCCCGGCCGACCCGGTGGCCGACCAGCGGCCCGTCGAACCCGCGCGAGAGGGACGTCGCCAGCGCCGGCAACACGACCGCGAAGGCGAGGACGTAGCCCCCGACCGCGGGTCCCAGCCACGGGAGCGACTGACCGCCGGCGAGGGGTCCCGACCCACCGGCGACCCCATCGGCCATCGCGACCGTCGCCCCGGCGACCATCGGCCCGAACAGCGAACCGGTGCTCTGCAGCGTGCCACAGACCTCGGCCAGGTCCTGTCGTGCCGCCCGCTCCACCTGCCGCAGGTCTGCCACGTGGTCGGCCAGCGCGAGCAGCGCCGACCCGGCCGGCCGCCCCTCCCGTGTTGCGACGCGGAGGACTGCCACGCTGCCCCGCACCCGGGGACTGGGCACCGCCGACAGGGCACCGCCCTCGCCCAGGAAGGCCGCGGTCACGCCCACGTTCAGTTGCCGCTGGCGGGTCGCGGCGCGGTCGAGCACCTCCCCCATCGCGCCGTCGACGTCCTCTGTGGCCGCCCGGACGGCGGATTCGAGCGCCACGCCGTTGGCCACGCGCCGGCCGACCAGTTCGAGGCTGTCCGTCAATCCCGCCTCCACCTCGCGGACGCGCTCGTAGACCGCGACCACCGGACGGTAGTACAGCCAGAGCGCGCTCCCGGCACCGAGTCCGACCGCCGCGAGGGGACCGGCCCACGACGGGAGCAGGCGACCGGCGACGGTCCAGCCGACCCCGGCAGCGACGACCCCCGTCCCGAGGACGGTCCACCGCAGGTCGGGCACGTCGGGGTGTGTGCGGTCGACGTCCGGCGGGGGGAACGCGACCGGCCGGCTGGCGACCAGCCGGACGCTCGCGGCGACGATTCCGAGCGGGAGAAAGAGGTCGTAGACGGCCACGACGGTCCACGTCGACACGCCGACGCCGGCGGCGCTCGCTGCCGGCACCAGCGCGACCAGCGCCGTCGGGAGCAACACGCCGAACGCATAGAGGGCCGTGAGGGGGCGGTCGATGGTCGCCGCGAACTCCCGCATCGACGAGCGTGTCCCCTCAAGCGCGACGGTCAGTGCCCGGTCGAGCGTCTGCTCGCGGTCCCGGTCGTCCATGCCGGCGGCCGCGGTGACCAGCCCCAGCGCCCGTTCCAGTTCCGGATACCACGCGCCCCACTCGTCGGCGAAACTGGCCAGCGGGTCGGCGTCCGTGATCCGGGCACGCTCGACGTGGTCCCGCAGGCTCGCCGCGAGTGGCCCGTTGCCCGACCGTGCCGCGAAGGCGGCCGCCCGCTCGGGCGACGGTGCGAGACGCATCCGCAAGACCGTGCGTGCGACCAGGTCCGGCGTCCGCCCGAGCGCCCGCGTCCGACGCGCCAGGGCCAGGACGCGCGGTGTCTCGTGGATCAGGTGGACGCCCGCGAGCGCGACTGCGAGCGAGACGACCAGCCCGAGGGGACCGAATCCGAACACGGCCGTCGAGACCAGCCCCACGAGAGCAAGGACGAGCCCGACACCGTAGCCCGCACGCACGATGGTCTCGGCGCCGACCCCGGCGTCGAGGAAGGCCAGCGCACGACGGAGTTCGTCGCTCGGGGTCATTCCTGTCGGTCGAGCCCGTCGGCGGCCACCGTCCCCGGGTCGGTGCGACCGGTCGCGGCGAGGTCCGCGAGCCGGCGTTCCCGACGGTCCAGTGCTTCCAGGAGGTCGGCGTAGCTCTCGCCGGGCGCGGTCATCCCGGCGACGAGGCGGCTGTTCCCCCGGGCGAGGCGGCCCGTCCCCGCCAGCGGTCCGTCGGGACGCGCGAACAGCGCCTCGAAGGCGGGATCGTCGCCGCCGACCACCTCCTCGATGGACCGGACACGCCGTGGCTGGGCAGCCGAGTCGGCCACCTCCAGCGTGACGATGGCGTCGGTGACGCCAAAGGAGGACGGCGGGACCCCCAGGTCCGAGACGACGCGTTCGTAGGTGGACTCGGCGCCGTCGCCGTGGATGGTGCCGAGGACCGCCTCGCTGTTGGCGCCGACACGCATCGCCTCGTAGAGCACCCGTGCCTCCGCGCCGCGGACTTCGCCGACGACGAGCGCCCCGTCGCCGAGTCTGAGCGCCGTCCGCAGCGCCGCCGCGGGATCGAGGTCCGCGTCCTCGCCGGTCCGGAGCGCCTGGACGTCCCGGCCGCCAGCCTGCAGGGCCTCGACCGGGAGTTCGGGCGTGTCCTCGATGAGGACCGTCCGGACGGAGGCCGGCAGTTCCCAGAGGAGCGCGCCGAGCAGCGTCGTCTTGCCGGCACCGCGCGGACCGGCGATCAGCAGACTCCGCCCGCGCTCGACGGCCAGCGAGAGCACCGCACCGGCGCGGGCGGTCAGCGTGTCGTTGGCGACCAGTCCGGGCAGTGTCCAGGCATCGCGGTCGTGTGCGCGGAAGGCGAACGCGGTTCCCTCGCTGGCCGGGTCCGTCACGCCGGCGACGCGCACCCGCCGGTCGCCGACCGTCACTGTCGCGTCCAGTGTCGGGTCCGCCCGCGAGAACGCCCGCCCGCTCTCGGCGCGGAACCGCGAGGCGAGCGCCTCGACACCGCCCCCGGTCAGTCGCACGTTCGTCGGGACCGTCCTGTCCTCGATCCGCACGCGGACCGGATTGGTCGCGGCCGGCGCCGTGACGAAGACGTCCGAGACGCGCCCGTCGGCGAACAGATCCGCCAGCAGTCCGTACCCGCGGGTGTGCTTTTCGAGGACCCGCGAGAGACGTTCCGTCGGGCAATCCCCGTACGCGACGGCGCGGACGGCCCGGCCCGGCGCACGCTCGCCGCCGGACACGTCCCCCGCGGCCAGGCGTTCGTGGGCTCGCGCGAGCGTCCGCGTCTCGGCTCTCTCCAGCCCGTGTTCGAGCGGTTCGAGGACGTACCGGTCCCTGCCCGCCGAGCAGGCGTACAGGCGGGCCCTCCCCCCTGTGTCGAGGTCGCGGACGTCAACGAGGCGTGCGCCAGCGGGCGGGGCCATCTCGTCTCGGCAGCGACGTCGGCGGTCGCGTCCGCGCGCCCGCTGGCCTCCCGGGCTGCCGCGAGCGGGTCCCGGCGTGCGAGCCCCGCGAGACGCTCGTCGCGCCCGTGGACCGCCTCGACGAACCGCCCCGCAGCGACCAGCAGCGCGCAGGCCTTGTCCTCGTACCTGGCTTCGATCCCCGCGTCACGGACGACGACCGCCTCGGCGTCGCGCTCGACCAGCCTCCCGACGACGGCCGCGCGACAGTCGGCCTCCGATTCGAGACGGCCCGCTCCCTCGCAGTCGTCGGTGTCGACCCGCAGGACCGTCCCGTCGAACGACGCCTCGCAGCCACACGGGCCCGCGGTGTCACTCCCCAGCAGGTCCCCCATCACGTCCGGGAGCAGGGAGGGCGTCATGGCGGTCGGTGGCCGCGCCATCCGACTTAAGTTCCGGGTGGCGGACGACCACGACGGTGTCGTTGCCCCGGCGGACCTGCTGGACGACGAGCCGCCGAGTCCCGCCACCGCGGACGATGAGTCCACCCTCGGGGCCGACCAGCGGGAGCGATACCCGTCGTGTCCGTTCGCTGCTGCCGGCCACCCGGTAGCGGACGACTCCTGGCGGGTGGTCCGAGGAGGGCCCCGGGACGACGAGATACGCGAGACTCGCAGTCCCCCAGGACGGCCCGGGAAAGTGGAGTCGCACGGTCCGGCGTGCGCCAGCGACGCCGAGCGGGACGGGATCGTTGCGTTCCCGGAGGCGTTCGGCGGTGGCCGCGAGGGCGTCGAGTTCGGCGGCGACCTGCCCGTTCGCCGAATCGACCCGCGCGGTCTCGACGGCGGGCATCGCCACCGCGAACAGGGCCGACGCGAGTGCGACGGCGACGGCCACGCGGAGCATCTACAGGAGCGCTCTGACCCGCGCGAGCACGCCCGAGTCTGTACTCCCGTCGTGCTCCTCGGCCCGGCCGCCGTCGGTCCCTGCGCTCGCCAGCGCGGTCCGGACGTCCGCGTCACGCTGGTCGGGACTGCCCAGCGCGTCCAGTCGCGATGGCTCCCTGGGGTGTGTGGTGGTCTGGTCGGTGTCGGGACGCGAACCCTCGTGGCTGGCGTCGTCGACCGGCCGGTCGCAGCGCTCGCACCGCTCGACTGGCGGTTCCGTGTCGTGGGAAGGGGGCTCGTCGGTACCGACTGACTGGTGGTGTCCGGAATCGGGTCCGACCTGGTCGACGGCGCGCCGGGCCGCTCGCGCTTTCGAGAGTGCGAGGTCCGCACGCTCTTCGACGTCGCTGTTGACAGCGCGGATGTTACCCACGTACCCCCTGAGGGCCTGGGTCGCGGCTTCGAGTTCTGCGACTCTGTCCCGCAGTTCTTCCAGTTCCGCCGCCACCTCCTCAACGCGGTCGGCGGTCGCCGCCCCGTCGGCGAGTGCCGAGCAGTCGTGGTCGCCCTCGGTCACCGCACGCTCGACGGCGGCCAGACGGTCTTCCAGTGTGCCGTCCATGGGCCCCGGTGGCCGACCCTTCGTACTTGAACCTCCGGGAGCCGTGACGTGAACGCTTTTAGTGGAGGCGGCACCAACGTCCCGGCATGAGTCTGGAAAACCACGCCGAGGACCTCGCCTCCGACCTCGGTGTCGACAAAGAGGAGGTCAGACGCGACCTGGAGAACCTCGTCACGTACGACGTGCCGGTCGAGGAGGCCAAGCAGAGCCTGCGGCGCAAGTACGGTGACGGCGAATCCGGTGGCGGGAGCGAACCCACCACGAAGGACGTCGCCGACGTCTCGACCGACGACAGCAACGTCTCCGTGACCGCCGTCGTGCTGACGGTCGGGAAACGCTCCATCCAGTACCAGGGCGAGGAGGTCGTCATCTTCGAGGGGGAGATGGCCGACGGGACGGGCAAGATCTCCTACACGGCCTGGGAGGACTTCGGCCTCGAACCCGGCGCGACAGTCCGCGTGGGCAACGCCGGCGTCCGCGAGTGGGAGGGCGACCCCGAACTCAATCTCGGGGAGTCGACGGCCGTCGACACAATCGAGGAGGACATCGACGTCGACGTTCCCGTCGGCGGCGACCGCGACCTGGCCGACCTGGCGACCGGCGACCGCGGCGTCGACGTCGAGGTGCGTGTCGACGAGTGCGAGACGAAGGTCATCGACGGCCGGGACGGCGAGACCGAGATACTCAGCGGCGTCCTCGCCGACGGGAGCGGGCGCCTGCCCTTCACGGACTGGGACCCCCATCCCGAGATCGCCGAAGGGGAATCGGTCCGGATCGAGAACGCCTTCGTCCGGGAGTTCCGGGGCGTCCCGTCGGTGAACGTCTCGGAGTTCTCGACGGTCCGGGAACTCGACAGCGACGTGGAGGGAGCCGACTCCGCCCGCCGACTCACGGTCCGGGAAGCCGTCGAATCGGGCGGCCTCTTCGACGTCGAACTGGTCGGCAGCATCATCGACCTGCGCGAAGGGTCGGGGCTCATCGAGCGGTGCCCGGAGTGTGGCCGCGTGGTCCAGAACGGCCAGTGTCGCAGCCACGGCGAGGTCGACGCCGAGGACGACCTGCGGACGCGGGCCATCCTCGACGACGGGACCGGCACCGTCACCGTGGTTCTGGACGAGGCCCTCACCGAGGAGGTCTACGGCGGCGACACCGGGGACGCGAAAGAACACGCCCGCGACGCGATGGACCGGGAGGTCGTCGCCGGCGCCATCGCCGCGGAGGTGGTCGGACGGGAGTTCCGCGTCCGTGGGCGACTCAGCGTCGACGACTACGGTGCGAACCTCGACGCGCGGGAGTTCGTGGAGTCGGCCGACGACCCCGCCGAGCGTGCCCGGGACCTGCTCTCGGAGGTGGCGCCGTGAGCGACGCCGAGGGGGGCGGCCCCGGCCAGCGCGAGGTCGCCTACCGGCTGTTCGCCGCCGAGTACGACGACGCCGACCTCTCCTACTCGGAGGGCCAGGAGGACCGCGCCCCGAACTACGTGGTCACGCCGACCGGCGCGCGCGTCAACCGGGCGTTCGTCGTCGGCGTCCTCACCGAGGTCGAAGGGGTCAGCGAGGACGTCCTCCGGGCACGTGTGGTCGACCCGACCGGAGCCTTTGTCCTCTATGCCGGCCAGTACCAGCCCGACGAACAGGCCTTCCTCGACCGGGCCGAACCGCCGACGTTCGTCTCGGTAACCGGCAAGGCACGGACCTTCCAGCCCGACGACGCCGACCGCGTGTACACCTCGCTGCGCCCCGAGCGCATCAACGAAGTCGATGCCGAGACCCGCGACCGCTGGACAGTCGGGACCGCCGAACGCACCCTCCGGCGTGTCGGGGAGATAGCCGGCGCGTTGCTGCGGGAGGAACGGGGCGAGGACCTGGAGACGGCGCTGGTCGAGGAAGGTCTCGACGAGGGACTCGCATCCGGCATCGCGCTCGCCATCGATCACTACGGCACCTCGCCAGCCTACCTGGAAGCGGCCAGGGACGTGGCGCTGGACGTGGCCCGACTCGTCGCCGGCGAGGTCGAGGAGGTCGACCCCCGCCCGGTGGGGCCGGACGCTGCAGGCGAGGCCGACCTCGCGGCACTCGCCGAACTGGCGGAGACGCCGATTGGTCGACTCGGTCGGAGAGACCGACGACACGACGACGGAAGCGTCCGCGACGACGGCCCCGGAGTCGACGAGTCCCGAGTCGACGAGTCCCGAATCGACGAGTCCCGAATCGACGACCGACACGGCAGCGGAGTCGGCGGACGTCGGGGACTTCGAGCCCGGCGAGTTCGAACTCGACGAGGCGGAGCGCGAGGAGATCGAGGCGGAGTACGGGACGGAGTTCCAGAGCGGCACGGAGGTCGACGAGCCGGGCGAGGCGGGCATCGAGACACCCGAGTCGAGTGCCGACACCGCGGGGATGACAGACGAACCTGCGGCGGCATCCGTCGACCAGAGTGGGTCGACAGCGGTCGAGGAAAGCACGTCCGCGGCAGTCGATGACGGGGAGGAGATGGATGCGTCCCAATCAGTCGAAGAGACAGCCGAAGCGACCGAAACTGCGGCAGCGGAGGAGACAAAGGACGCCGCCGAGGCCGAGGACGTCGAAATCGAAGGCGCCACAGTCGCAGTCATGGAGGAACTCGACGACGGCAGCGGCGCGGACCGCGGGACGGTCGTCGAGACGGTCGCCGAACGACACGGCGTCGATCCCGGAGATGTCGAGGAAGCAATCCAGGACGCGCTGATGGACGGGCGGTGTTACGAGCCCGACGACGCGACGCTCAAGCCCATCTGATGGCCGTCGAGCCGATCCCCGACGAACCGGCTGCGCTCGTCGACTGCGACGGGGACCGCGCACTGGTCGTCGCGGACTACCACGCCGGTATCGAGGCCGGTCTGCGGCGCGAGGGGGTCGAACTGGACAGCGACGCCGACGGCCGCCTCGCCGCGCTCACCGGACTGCTCGACCGGACCGGCCCCGACCGACTGGTCGTCCTCGGTGACCTCAGACACGCCATCGGCACTCCGAGCAGAACGGAGCGCGAGGAAATCGAGTCGATCCTCGCGGCCGCCAGCGAACGCGTCCCGGTGACGGTCGTTCCGGGCAACCACGACGGCGACCTGGACGAACTGGTCGGGGACGACGACCGAATCTCGCTGGCGCCGGGCCAGGGAACCCGTCTGGGCGAGGTCGGGTTCGCCCACGGACACACCTGGCCGGACCCCGCGGTACTGGCGGCCGAGTGGCTGGCCGCGGGGGCAAGTCGATCCTGCTCCGTTCAGAACCCATCACGACGATGGGGTGGAAACCCCGGCGGAACTCGTGGTCTTTCCCGCGTTCAACGACCGTTCGGGCGGGACCTGGGTCAACGTCGCGGGGCGGGACTTCCTCTCGCCGTTTCTCCCCGGGGCGCTCGTCGACGGGCAGGCGTACCTACTCGACGGGACCCATCTCGGCGCGTACGAGCAGGTATAGCGCGGTTAGTTTCCGTCGGAACACCACCGGGGCGCGCTCCCCGGCGTCGGCCTCCCGACCGAGCAGTCGACACAGCGCGTACAGTTCGCCCGCACGCCGCGAGCCGACGAACCGGAACTCGACGTTGTATGCCTCGGACCACGCCCCGACCGTCCCGCGCACCTGGCTTGGCTGGACGTCGCGCCGGCACATCGGCCCCCGATCCTCGGCGAACGTCCCCCAGGTCTCCTCGACGACGACGGCGAGCGGGTCGGGCCAGCCGCCCGCCCGCCGCAGTTCCCCCTCGAAGCGCTCGCGCTCCCACGTGATCGAGTGCAGGAAGTCCATGCCGGTCTTGCGTTCGACCGCGAACGTGGGATGGTAGGTCCCCGTCTCCGGGTCCCGCGAACAACACCCGGCGACGGCGTAATCCCCCGTCGAGAGGGTCACGTCCCTCGTTGCGACGGGGTGGCCCCGGAACTGGTAGGGCTGGCGTTCCCGCGTGTCACGGAGTATCGTCGCGAGGTGCATGGACTCACCGGTCGAGCGCGTCGACCGGGCCACCCTGGCTCGGCATCCCGGGAAAACGTTCGGGACACGCCCCGGGAGGCGTTCGTCTCCCGACACCGGACCCTTTAAACCTCACTTGCGCTAAGTACAACCAGTTATGGATAGCCGGCGGGCGGGAGCACGGAGGCCACACGTGTGACCCGGCTAGTCCTCGTGGCGGGCACCACGCGGACGGCCGAAATCCCGAACATCAGCGCCGCAGGAGCGGATCCCGACGTGCTGGTCCACACGCCGGCCGCCGACGCGGAGATCGTCGCGTACGGCCGGCCGGTGCGGGCCCCCGTCACGCCGGTCAGTCCCTCGGGGACGCCAACGCCGGCCGTCCTGACCCGTGCGGTCCGGGCGGAGCTCGGGTTCGACGTGACCGTCCTCGACGGCGGCCTCGCGAAACCGACCGCCGCGGCGACCGTCACCGTCGGCGCCCGGGCCGGCGGCGACATCCGGGAGTCCGACCCAGTGCCGACCGCGCCGGGAGCGTTCGAAGCGGCCCGCCGGTTCGGCCGAGCGATCCCCGACGACGAGGTGATACTCGCCGAGACCATCCCCGGCGGGACGACGACCGCGCTGGGTGTACTGACGGCGCTTGGCGAACCGGCATCGGTCTCCTCGTCGCTGCCGGACAATCCCATCGAGCGCAAGCGCGAAATCGTCGCCGCGGGCCTCGAAGCCAGCGGACTGGAAGAGAGCGACACCGCAGGTCGACCCAAACGGGCGGTCCGGCGGATGGGCGATCCGGTGCTCGCGACCGCGACCGGGTTCGCGCTGGGCGCTCGCCGGTCGGACACCGCGGTGACGCTGGCCGGCGGGACCCAGATGCTCGCGGTGGTGGCGCTGTTGCGCCACGCTGGCCTGGAAGGATCACTGTCGCTGGCGACGACAGAGTACGTCGCGGCCGACCCGAGTGCGGACGTCGACGGGCTGGCCGCCGCGCTCGACGTCGAGGTGACGGCCACCGACCCGGGGTTCGAGGCCCTCGACCATCCCGCGGCGGCCGGGTATCTCGACGGCGAAGCCAAGGAGGGGGTCGGGATGGGCGGCGCACTCGCGCTGGCCGACCGTGCCGGCCTGCCGATGGCGACCGTGCGCGACCGCGTCGCCACGCTGACCGACCGCCTCCTTGCGACCGCGCCGGAGGGGGCGCCGTGAGAGGAGTCGTCCTCGGCGGGACCAGTTCGGGTGTCGGCAAGACCGTCGCAGCCCTCGCGACGATGCGAGCCCTCGAAGCCGAGGGCTACGAGGTCCAGCCCGCCAAGGCCGGCCCGGACTTCATCGATCCGAGCCACCACGAGGCTGTCGCCGGCAGACCCTCCCGGACGCTCGACGTCTGGCTCGAACGCGAGGAGGGACTCCGGCGCAACTACGACCGCGGGAGCGGCGACGTCTGCCTCGTCGAGGGCGTGATGGGACTGTACGACGGCGATGGCTCCAGCACCGCGATGGTCGCCGAGGCGCTGGACCTGCCGGTCGTGCTCGTCGTCGACGGGAAGGCCGGGATGGAGAGCGTCGCCGCCACGGCCCTGGGATTCCGGGAATTCGCCGACCGGATCGGGCGAGACATCGACGTTGCGGGCGTGCTCGTCCAGCGCGCCTACGGCGGTCGCCACGCCTCCGGGATTCGCGAGGCACTCCCCGAGGGACTGGCGTACTTCGGTCGGATCCCGCCCAGCGACGACCTCGAGATCCCCGACGGCTCGCGTCGGTCGCCCGCAAACCCCCCGAGCCGGAACCGCGCGAACTGCCGGCCCCCGGGGGAATCGGTGACCAGCCCCGGATCGCTGTGGCACAGGACCGCGCGTTCTGCTTTTCCTATCCGGCCACGACCGAACGGCTACGCGATTTGGCCCGCGTGGAAACCTTCTCGCCGCTCGCGGGCGAGGACGTGCCGCCCGCGGATGGGGTCTACCTGCCCGGCGGCTACCCCGAACTGCATGCCGGCCGACTGAGCGGGAGTCCGGCGCTGGCGACGCTCGCCGACCGCGCGCCGGAGGGACTCGCCGTGCTCGGCGAGTGTGGCGGCATGATGGCGCTGGCGGAGTCGCTGACCACGGCCGAGGGGGAGACTCACGAGATGGCTGGCGTGTTGCCCGCCTCGGTCACGATGCACGACCGCTACCAGGCACTGGACCACGTGCAACTCTCCGCGACCGAGGCAGCGCCGGCACCGATGGCGGGTGCGACCTACCGCGGCCACGAGTTCCACTACTCCGCGGCCGACGTGGGACGGGACGCCCGCTTCGCGTTCGACGTCGAGCGCGGCGACGGCATCACTGAGGAGCGTGACGGCCTCCGCGAGTACCGGACGCTGGGCCAGTACTGTCACTGCCACCCCGAGACCGGCACGGTCGACGCCTTCCTCGAGTGGGCGAGCGCGACCCGCGGGTGAGCGCGGCGAGAGGGCGACCGGCGATTCGCGCGTATGACACGCGAGAGTCGCACGCAAGACACCCCACAAGGTTTTTTCCTGTATACTGGGTTGATACGAACGATGAGTGCCCTCGACGATCTGGTCGACGATCTCGTCGCGGATACCGACACAGTCCTCCTGTTCTCCCCGCGGATTGCGAGGGCCCAGGCGTTCGCGGACGGCGACATGCCCGTGGTGGTCGTGGCCCAGGAGAACGACGTCGGCGCCGAGGACTTCGTGGAACTCCCACTGGAGTTCACCGACGTGACGGGACGGATCCGGTTCGGCCTCGAGGGCGCACTCGAACGGGGGTTCGTCGAGGAGGAGGACGTCACCGTCTGTGTCACAAGCGTCTTCGGCGACGGGATGGACGCCACAATCAAGGTCGGTGCCGGCGAGTTCACGCAGACGGGGCTGTACGACCTGTTCGTCAACTCGCGGGCAGACCCGTCGGTCGTCAGGGACGTCTTCGAGGTGGCCATCGAACTCGGGAAGAAGGGCCAGAAGGGCAAGCGCGTCGGCGCACTCTTTGTCGTCGGCGACGCCGGCAAGGGGATGAACAAGTCCCGGCCACTCTCGTACAACCCCTTCGAGAAGTCCCACGTCCACGTCGGCGATCCCATCGTGAACGTCATGCTCAAGGAGTTCTCCCGGCTGGACGGCGCCTTCGTCATCTCGGACTCGGGGAAGATCGTCTCCGCCTACCGGTACCTCGAACCCTCCGCGGAGGGGGTGGACATCCCGAAGGGACTGGGTGCCCGGCACATGGCCGCGGGGGCGATCACCCGCGATACGAACGCCATCGCCATCGCCCTCTCTGAGAGTGACGGCATGGTCAGAGCCTTCAAGGGCGGCGAACTCGTCTTCGAACTCGACCCGGAGGAGTACTGATGGCCTTCGAGTGGTCGGCGGTGGTGGAGAGACTCTTCTCGCAGGAGACGGCCGTCGCGGTGGCGGTGCTGACGCTGCTGGTGGGTCTCCTGGCGGCCTACTACGCCTGGAAGTGGATCCACCGGTTCGCCGACCAGGCCGGCGTCACCGAGGCCGTCGAGGGGACGCCCTTCGAGCGGACGGCCCGGAGTTTCGGCACCTCGACCGTCGGTATCGTCGCCACGCTCGCGGCCGCCTTCGTCTACGTCGCGGCGATCGTCCTCGCGCTCCAGTTCGTCGGCCTGCAGTTCCAGCTGTTCTGGTCGCGTGTCACGGGCTATCTCCCGCGACTCTTCGTCGCTGCTATCGCGCTCATCGTCGGCCTCATCGTCGCCGACAAGGCCAGACTCGTCGTCAGCGAGCGCCTGCGCAGCGTCAAACTCCCCGAAGCCGGGCTCCTCCCGGAGCTCGTGAAGTACAGCATCTTCTACATCGCCGCGCTGATCGCGCTCGGACAGGTCGGCGTCGATACGGGCGCACTGCTCGTGTTACTGGCCGCCTACGCCTTTGGCGTCATCTTCCTCTCGGGGCTGGCGTTCAAGGACCTGCTCGCGGCCGGAGCCGCCGGTGTCTACCTGCTGTTGACCGAGCCGTACGTCATCGGCGACGAGATCGAGATCGACGGGAAGCGTGGCATCGTCCAGGAGGTCGACGTGTTCGTCACGCACGTCGAGGGCGAGGGCAAGGAGTACGTCGTCCCGAACCAGCAGGTGCTGCGCTCGGGTGTCATCCGGTTTCGCGAGTGATCCAGACCATCCGGGAGCGTAATCCACTACTTGACTGTCACGGTTTCTCGTGGCCACTGGCTTCCACACCGGGGAGTAGAGGCACTGACTGGACGATTCAGGGGGAAATATGTTAACGGTCCTCAGAGTAGTACTATATGCCTCCGGTTGTTAGCCCAAAGTGACCATGAAAAAGCAGGAGCTTATCCATCTCCACGGGCTGCTCGCACAGGTACAGAACCACTACGAGGAGCAGACAGGCGAATCGATCGACCACGACGAGTACACGTCGCTCGGCGTCCAGCCGACGTCCATCCACAAGTCGAAAACAGACCACAAGGCTGCCGTCTTCGCGCTCGCCCGAGACATCACGACCGAGATGGAGACCACCGAGGCCGAACCGGTTTCCGCCGCTGCCGACTGAATCGACTTCTGCGGTTCGTCGCTACCATCGTCCAGAAGCGCCCCGCTACTCGTCGATGAGTTCCTCGAACTCCGGGAGGACGTCGTCCTCGCCGGCCTCGGCCTCGACCGTGACCTCCTCGTCGAAGTCCTCCGCCTCCTCGTCCGATTCCTCGTCTTCCTCCCCTTCCTCTTCGAGTTCTTCGATCTCGACGACGTCCAGCGGGATGTTCTCCAGGCGCTGACCGATCTCCTTGCGGGCGATGCGGGCGGCGTGTTCCTCGCGCTCGACGTTGAAGACCGTCATCTCGAGTTCGAGGGCGACGAGGCTCTCGTCGGCTGCGATGAACGCGGGTTCGAGCTCCTCGCCGCAGTGGGGACACGAGCGCTCGCCCATGTTTATCTCGACGTAGTTGAGGTCCGGATTCAGCATCTCGCCCGTCTTCGAGATCGCGATCCGGACCGCCTCGTCGGGCGTTTCCACGTCGTACACTGGGACCGCAGCTTCGACGACAACTCTGCAGTTCATACGTGCGGATTGACTGGGCAGGAATATGAAGGTTGGCCTGAATTCCGACCCGAAACGCCGAAACGCGCACGGTCCCTCCGTGGGGATGATGGAGCGTGGCACGATCGACGTCACGTCGCTGTCAGGCGGGTTCGACCTCCAGTCGACGCTGGAAAGTGGCCAGTCGTACCTCTGGTGGCGCGCCGACGGCCGCGACTACGAGGACGTCCCCTACGGCGGTGACGGGTGGTACCTGACGACGACGCGAGCGACCGGCGAGCCCGCGGTGATCCGGGTCCGCCAGCAGGACGGGCGCCTGGAGTGGGAGTCGACCGTCGACGCCGAGCCGGTCCTCCGACGGCGCTTGCGTCTCGCCGACGACCTGCGGGCCATTCAGGAGGCGACCCCCGACGATCCGCTGTTGACGGCCGCCTACGACGCCTACCCGGGCATGCGGCTGGTCCGGGACCCGCCATTCGGCGCGCTCGTCTCCTTCATCTGCTCGGCCCAGATGCGCGTCAGTCGGATCCACGGGATGCAACAGGCGCTTCGCGAGGCGTTCGGGACGCCCGTCGAGTGCCCGAACAGCTCGCGGCCGCAAGCGTTGACCGACTGCGAGGCCTGAAGCTCGGCTACCGCGCGCCCTACGTGCAGCGCACGGCCGGGATGGTCGCCGACGGCGAGGCCCATCCTGCCGACGCCGGTGACATGGAGTACGAGACAGCCCGCGAGTACCTGACGCGGTTTGTGGGTGTCGGACAGAAGGTCGCCGACTGTGTCTGTCTGTTCTCGCTGGGTTTTCTGGAGGCGGTCCCGCTCGATACCTGGATCCGCAAGACGATCGCCCGGACCCGTGAGTGATCGGCGTTCGGACGGTCGGCGCCGGGAGTGATCGGCGTCCGGACGCGCGCGACCGACGCCGGGCACGACCGACAGCGTATTTGGCGATCGCACCCGAAGCCGGTCCGTGAGCCGAACCCGCGCACACGTCTACGTCTCCGGGCGCGTCCAGGGCGTCTACTTCCGGGCGACCACCCGTGAGGAGGCCCGCGAGGCCGGCGTCGACGGCTGGGTCCGGAACCTCCCCGACGGCCGCGTCGAGGCGGTCTTCGAGGGACCCCGGGAGGACGTCGAGGAGATGGTCGCCTTTTGCCACGAAGGGAGTTCGACCGCGCGCGTCGAGGACGTCGAGGTCACCTACGAGGACCTCCAGGGCGAGGCGGGCTTCGAGGTTCGGTGGTGAGCGGGGAACGGAACCCCCAATAGTGGCGGCGACCACAGTCGGGTAGTGCCATCCCGCCGGGAGTTGCTGTGTTCGTTCGGCCCCCTCGCTGCCGCAGTAGCGGGGTGTAGTGACGACGACGAACCCGGTCCCGGGCTGTACGCCTCGAACGCGCAGGTCATCCACCGCGCCGGCGACGACAGGCTCGATTACCCCGAGGACGTTCTGGTGCGGGTCACCGTCGAGAACACGACGCCGGACCGCCAGAGC
The DNA here is from genome assembly GCA_003023485.1 of Halobacteriales archaeon SW_10_68_16. The sequence goes on along the minus strand of PXSG01000007.1, from coordinate 8,672 downwards.
GGAACCCTGCAGACGAGGCTGGAACGGCTCGAAGACACCGGCGGAACGCCCGCAGTCGCTCAGTTCTGGACCAAAGAACGCGACATCAACATCACCCGGGGGACCTCCCGGCCGTACTTCGTGCTCTTCGAGCAGGTGCTCGGCGAGGACGAGGAGGAGCCCTCGCTCCGAGCGCGTGCCGACATCCTCGCCAGTAACGCTGTGGAGTGAGAGATTCGCGGTGCTCGCCGTTCATTCCGGGGACAGAACTGAGTTGTCGACGATGCAGTACGTTCGAGATTATCGTGTCAGGATCGCGTGCGTCAGATCCGGCCAGAAAGCCCCCGCGTGCTGAAAAACAACGCACGGTTTGGTCGATCGCATCGATAAATCAGCACTGTCTGTGTCCCGAATCGACCTCGCCAAACTCGGGAAGAACTACTCCGCCCCGAAGAAATGGTAGTAGACCGCCAGCACTGGCCCGTCCTCGTCTTCGGTCGCCTCCGCCGCGGTGCAGATCCGGTCCCACCGCGTCTCCTCGTCGACGGTACAGAGGTCAGCGAGGTCGAACGACGCGACGCCACACACCGGACACGTCCCGGTCATGGCTCCCGGTTCGGACCGCGGGTATTTGGGAGTGCGGGCTCTTCCTCATACGGATTGCTGTCGTTCTTTGCCGGATCGACCGCAGTACAGCGTGCGGTCGGCTTGGAAAACGACTACAGCAATCCGTATCAATCCTCGACGGTCCGAACGACGTCACCGACTGCCACTCCGTCCACACCACCGGCGGGGAACTCGATGATGCGGTTGGCCTTCGCGACGCCGACGCCGGTCCACGGGGAGAGGCGGGCGGTCTTCCCGATCTCGTCGTCGACGAGCCAGACGACGTCGATGGGTTCGGGCACGAACAGCATGTGGACAGTCTGCCAGCTGGGACCACCGAAGAGGAGCCCCTCCTGGAAGTCCATCACGAGCGCGAAGTCCTCGGGCACCGACTCGCGGAACATCAGGCCCTTCGCCTGTGCGAGCGTCGAGTCGGCCACCTCGACGTCGGTCGCGAGGACGCGTTGCTCGTCCCCGCCGGCCGGTTCGTGGACGACGCGCATACGACTGCCTCGCGTGGTCAGGTGAAAAACGTTAGCCACCTCGGTGACGATCTCGAACGGGGAAGCGATTTGCACCCAGGGGACCAACGGCGGGTATGGAACCGGACCTGGACCGCTTCACGTCGCGCCGGTCGACGGTCTACGCGAGCGAGGGCGTCGTCGCGACCAGCCAGCCCCTGGCCGCCGAGGCCGGCCGGGACATCCTCCGGCAGGGCGGTAACGCCTTCGACGCGGCCGTCGCCACCGCGGCGGCGCTGAACGTCGTCGAACCCACGAGCACGGGGCTGGGCGGGGACGTCTTCGCCTGCTACCGCACCGCCGGCGGTGACGTCGGCGCGATGCGCGCCTGTGGCGGCGCGCCGGCGGGGGCGACCCGCGGGCGCGTCCGGCAGGCGGTGGCCGACGAGGCATCCGACCCCGAGGAAGTGGAGATGCCCGAGCGCGGCCCCCACACCGTCACCGTCCCCGGAACCGCCCGCGGCTGGGAAGCGACCGTCGAGCGCCTGGGCCGGCTGTCGCTGGCCGACGCGCTCGGCCCCGCAATCCGGTACGCCACCGAGGGCCACCCGGTCACCGAGGTGGTCGCCAGCCAGTGGCGCCACGCCGAGGACATCTTCACCGACGACCACGCCCGGGCGGCGTACCTGTTCGACGGCCACTCGCCCGACGTGGGCGGGACCGTCCGCCTGCCCGAACTGGGGGCCACGATGGAACACATCGCCGCGGAGGGCGCCGACGCCGTCTACGAGGGCGAGATCGGCGACGCGATCGCCCGGGAGGTCCAGGCGGCCGGCGGCTTCCTGGCCGTCGAGGACCTCGCGGGTCTGGAAGTCGAGTGGTTCGACCCCCTCTCGACGACCTACGGCGGCGTCGAGGTGTTCGAACTCGGCCCGAACAACCAGGGACAGATCGCACTGGAGGCACTCAACATCGCCGCCGAGCGTCACCGACCCCGACTACGCGGACGTGCCGCCGCTGCACGGCCCCGCCTACGCCCGCGAGCGCGCCAGCCACGTCGGCGAGCAAGCCCGCGAGGACGTGGCGGTCGGGCCGCCGGGCGCGCCGGGCGAGGACGCCGACACCGTCCTGTTGTGTGTGGCCGACGCCGCCGGCAACGTCGTCTCGTACATCAACTCCCGGTACAAGGGATTCGGGAGCGGCCTCGTGGCCGGCGAGACGGGCATCGCACTCCAGAACCGCGGGGCGTCCTTCTCGCTGGACCCCGAGGACCCGAACCGTCTCGAACCCGGGAAACGGCCCTTCCACACGCTGGTGCCCGCGCTGGCCCGCTTCGGCGAGGAGGACTGGGCGGCCTTCGGTACGATGGGCGGGTACATGCAACCCCAGGGACACGTCCAGGTGCTCGCCAACCTCGTCGACTACGGGATGGGCCTCCAGCGGGCGCTGGACGAACCGCGGTGGCGCTACCGCGCCGACGGCACGCTCGCCATCGAGGACCGCCTCGCCGAGGGGGTCGGGCCGGCACTCGCCCGCCGGGACCACGACGTCCGCGTCGCACCGGCCAGCGCCTTCGGCGGCGCACAGATCGCTCGCTACGAGGGCGGGACGCTCTCGGGCGCGACCGAACCCCGCAAGGACGGCCAGGTCGCGCCGTACTAGCTCAAACGGCCCTTTGAGGTACCGCCGCCCTATTTGTGTCGCCGGTGTCTCCGGGAGGTATGGATACGCTACTCGTTCCGGCCGGGACAGGTCACGAGCGAACGGGACGTGCTCGGGAACGGACTCGTCGGCGTCACCGAGGGCCTCTACGGGTAGGCCCGTCCCTGCCGTCGAGAGTCCCCGGTTGGGTGTGCCGGTCAATAACTGTCGATGTCGGTCCCCACCGAACAGACGTACTCGCCGGTGGCGACGTGGGGGAGCCGGCGGGTCCGCCAGAAGATGCCCGAGGCGTCGGCACTGACCTCGGCCTTGCGTTCGCCGAAGACGTCGGTCACCTCGAAGAGGGTCTGGCCGGGCGAGACGCGCTCGCCGAGTTCGGCGTCGAAGTCCACGAGGCCGCCGACGGGGGAGCCGTACTGTTCGAACCCCGAGGCGCGGGTCTGCCGGCGGGTCGAAACGGACTCCTCCAGGAAGCCGTAGTACCGGAGGACGTTGAACACGCCCTCGCCGCCGACGCGGATGCTCTCGGCGTCCCAGCCGACGCTGCCGCCGAGTTCGGGGTCCACCGTCGGCACACCCTCGTCGGGGCCGGCGCGGGCCAGCTGGCCGTCCGGGCCCTTCTGGTCTAAGACGTACCCGCAGTCGAAGACCTTCGCGAGTTCGAGACACTCGTCGTGGAGGCGGTGGCGGGGGCCACACCGCACGCGGACCTCCTCGATCATCCGCGAGGTCGAGCCCTGGTGGAGGTCCAGCGCGAGGTCGGCGTCCCTGGCGGCCGCGAAGGTGGCCGCGGCGATGCGCTCGGAGGTCGTCCCGGTGTCGTCGCCGGGGTAGGCACGGTTGAGCTTGGTGTCGTCGATGGGGTTGCGGTGGTCGGCGGTCTGGTAGGCGTAGTAGTTGGTGACGCCGAGCCGCGGGACGATACGCTGGACGACGCCGACGCCGTTGAGTTCGTCGCCGTCGCTTGCGGCCTGCACGTAGAGGGTCTTCCCGTCGCGGGCGCCGTTAACGACGGCCACCGGAAGGCCGACCGTCGTGCCGTCCCGCGTCTGGCCGATCTCCAGTCGGCCGGTGTCGGTCTCCCCGGGGGCGGCACGCGCCGTACCGAGACTCGCCATTATCCGTAGTGGACGCCCCTGTCCTCTTTAGGAGTTCGATACTGGCCGCCGCTGCCGGTGATTCCGGCTGCCGCGACCGAGACACGACGCGACTACGGCCCGACGCGACCGACGCCCAACGCGACCGGCGACCGACGCGTCTATGGCCGGGCCGACCCTACGGCGGGGTGTGTCCGACGAAGAGCAACGGGGCGGCCGGGCGGCGCTGGTCGAGGCGCTCCGGGTCCGCCGGAACGCCAGGCGCGGTCTCGCGGTGGGCGTGTTCGTCGCCGCGGCCGTCTTCGTCCTGTTCGTGGTCCTCCCCTCGGGGACGACCCGACCGCCGCTCTACTACGGCGCGCTGGCGTTCGTCCTGGCGATGGCCGTCGCCGGCCTCGCGACGGCGGCCTTCGTCGCCGCGCGGGCCTATCGTCTCGCCGGGGAGCTGTGAGGGGAGGGGACGCGGGGGGTGGTACACGCGTCGCTCCGTCGGGTCCCTCAATCTTTATACAGCCGGCGCGCTTGGCTGGAACCGATGTCAGAAACCGACGGGGAGGAGGCGATCGAAGACCTGCCACCCAGCGCGAAGCTCGTCTACAAAGTCCTCGAGTACAACGGGCCGCTCACGCAGAAGGGCATCGTCGAGGAGTCGATGCTCTCGGCCCGCACCGTGCGGTACGCCCTCGAACGCTTAGACGAGGTCGGCGCGTCTACTTCGCGGACGCCCGCCAGAACCTCTACGAGATCGCCGACGATGCCGTCGAGGCGGAAGCGACCCCGTCGGACTAGAAGCCCCGCGCCAGGTAGTCCGACTCCCACTCGCCCTCCTCGTCGGTCGATTGCTCCCACTCGCTGCGCTTGACCCCCACGTACGACTCGACCAGCGCGTCGCCCATCGCCGCCCGGAGCGCGTCGTCCTCGGCGAGCGCGTCGACGGCCTCGGCCAACGTCGTCGGGAACCGCTCGTAGCCCCGTGCCTCGCGCTCCTCGTCGTCCAGCGTCCCCGGGTCGCGGTTGAGCGGCTCGCCGGGATCGAGTTCCCGCTCGATGCCGTCCAGCCCGGCCGCCAGCAGGCCGAACTGCACCAGGTAGGGGTTGGCGGTGTTGTCGACGGGCTTGAACTCGACACGGGTGGTCGCCTCGGGGTTGTCCGTATCGGTGGAGGGCACACGGACGGCGGCCTCGCGGTTGTCGTGGCCCCAGCAGACGTACGCCGAGGACCACATCCCCGGCGCGAGGCGGTCGTAGGACTCGACGGTGGGCGCCGTCAGCGCGAGCAGCGCCGGCGTGTGTTCGAGGATTCCCCCGATGAAGTGCCGGCCCCGCTCGCTTAGGGGGTAGCGCCCGTCCGCGTCGGGGTCGTGGAGGACGTTCTCGCCATCCTGCCACAGCGAGAAGTGGGTGTGACAGCCCGACCCCGGCAGTTTGGGGAACGGTTTGGGTCGGAAGGTCGCGCCGAGGTCGTGGTCGTCGGCGACGGCGGCGACGGTCTCCTTGAACCGGATGTAGTCGTCCGGCGCGGCGACGCCCGTCCCGTGTTCGATGACCAGTTCCTGCTGGCCGGGGCCGTACTCGGGGTAGTAGACCGCGAGACTCATGCCCTGTTTCTCCAGGGCGTCCACGGTATCGAGGACCACGTCGTGGGCACTGCGCATCCCGTCCGTCGAGAAACAGGTGGAGTCGTCGAACGGTTCGGGGCCCTCGCCATCCTCGGTCTCGCTGACGAGGTAGTACTCGCTCTCGAAGGCCGTCTGCGGGACGCACTCGATTTCGTCGAGGTACTCGCGCAACTGGGCGCGCGGCCCCGCCTCCCAGGGCCCGCCGTCGAGGCCGTGCAGGTCCGCGAGCATGAGTCCGGCGCGGTCGTCGTAGGGCAGCTCGGTGAACGTCGCCGGGTCGGGGACGACCCGGACCTCGCCTGCGGGGCCGTACCGGCCGCCGGGCACGAGTCGGTCCAGGGCGTTGAACGACTGCATCGCCTGCGTGAGGTTTACCCCGTCTTCGAGGGCGGTTTCGAGCCCGTCGGTGTCGACCACCCGTCCCCGCGGGACGCCGCTGTTGTTCACGAACACGATGCGCGTCAGATCGATGTCCGCGGCCCTCGCGCGCTGGAGGACCTCGTCTGCGGTCGTCATGGTCGGCCCTTAGTCCGCGAACCGGCAAAGTACCGCCTACATCCGGCAAGAACGGCCGGCTACGCACCGTCCGGCGAGCCCGTTTTCAGCAGTGAGACTCCGCGGGCAACCTTTATCCCTACCATTGACACAATCCTCGACAAATGGCGTCAACTGGCCTGACCGGAACGGAGGACATCGGACTGGACCTCGTGCTCGAAGCGATCGACTTCCCGTTACTGGTCGTCGACGACGAGGGACGGGTCGTGGAGTACGAGGACCAGATGGCCGACCTCATCGGCGTCCCCCGCGAGGAGGCGCTCGGTGCTGAGGCGCTCGGCGAGATCGTCTACGACGAGCCGAAACTGACCATGGCCGAGAAGGTGGCAGAGGCGCCCCGGACCGCCGACACGGAGTACGGCCTCGACACCGCCGACGGCGAGTACGCGCTGTTGTGCGGGCTAGACGGCCCGGTCTACGAGGACCGCTCGACCACCGCCGAGGGCCAGGACCTGTGGTTCGTGGCCACACCGCTGTACCGCGAGGGGGAGTTCGCCGGCGTGCTCGAACTCGTCCAGGCCGAGAGCCAGTCCCAGCGCCGGCAGGCCGAACTGGAGGACCTCACGGCGGAAGTGGCGGGGACGCTGGCGGCCTTCGAGCGGGGCGACTTCGAGGCCCGCGCGACCTTCGAGGCGGCCGACAGTGTCCTCGACGAGGACCTGCTGGCGCTCGCCGAGTACGTCAACGACGTCGGCGCGGCCGTCCAGCGGATGACCGACGGGTTCGAGCAGGATCTCGATTCCCTCTCGGGGTCGCTCGGGGAGGCCCGCGAACTGGCCGCCGGCATCGAGGCCACCGCGGCCGACCAGCAGACCGCCTTCGAGGACGTCCAGGCGGACCTCCAGGAGTTCAGCGCCCGCATGGAGGAACTCGCCTCGAACTCCAGGGAGGTCGCCACAGCCATCGAAGACGTCCGCGAGGCCGGCGAATCTGGCCTCGACGCCATCGAGGGGGCCCGCGACAGTTCGGCGGCGGTTACGGAAACGGCCAACGAACTCGTGGCGACAGTCGAGGAACTCGGCGAGCGGATGGGCGACATCGAGGAGGTCGCCGACGTCATCGCGGACGTGGCCGACCAGACGAACATGCTGGCGCTGAACGCCAACATCGAGGCTGCACGCGCCGGCGAGGCCGGGAGCGGGTTCGCCGTGGTGGCAGACGAGGTCAAAAACCTCGCAGACGAGACCCAGTCCCACACCGAGCGCATCGCCACACAGGTCGCCGACCTCCAGTCACAGGTCGCGGAATCGGTCGAGATGGCACGCGAGGCCGAGGAGGGGGTCGCGCGCAGCGAGGACCGCGTCGCGGCGGCGGCCGAGGCCTTCGAGACGGTCGTCGCCGAGGTGGAGTCGGCCGCCACCGGCGTCGAGGAGATCGCCCGGACCAACGACCAGCAGGCCGACACCATCGAGCGCATCACCGGCGCGGTCGACGACGCCGTCGACACCGCCCGCGAGAACCGCGAGCGCGGCGAGGAGATCGCCCGACACCTCCGGTAGTCGTCGCTGGATGTCGAGCGCGCCCGACCGGACTGGCCGACCCCGTCGAGACCCTCCCTGTGCCGTCACCCATACGTTGATGACCCCCCCGAGCGAAGGGGCGGGCCATGCACGAGCGGTCGGTGGTCAGTTGCGTGCTCCGGCACGAGGGTGCGGTACTGTTGTGCCGCCGGAGCGACGACGTGGGCTCGTACCCGGGACGGTGGGGCGTCGTTGCAGGGGGCGCCGAGGGCGACCCCGACCGCGCGGCACGCGAGGAGATCGCCGAGGAGACCGGCCTCGACGCCGGGTCGGTGTCGCTGGTCCGCCGGGACGACCCCTTCGCGGTGACTGACGCCGACCTCAAGACGCGGTGGCGGGTCCACCCGTACCTGTGGGGGTGGAGACAGTCGCCGAGGACACCGAACACGGGTCGGCGTACCTCTCGGTGCGCGCCCTGGAGGTGCTCCGCGACGAGGCGGCCGTCCGCGCACACGCCGCCCGCACCGACGACCACGACACCGGGACCGCCCTCCTCGTGCGGGCCGACAACAGCTGGGAGGAACTGGCCGACATCGCCGTCGCCCTCCGGGAGGCGCGCCCCTCGATGCCGGCGGTGGGCAACCGCGTCAACCGCGCCATGGCCGCCGCGAGCGACGCCCGGACGGCCGCCGCGGTCGAACACGCCGCCGCCGCGGGCATCGCCGAGGCCACAGGCGCCGACGAACGCGCGGCCGTCCACGCAGCGCGCCGCGTCGCCGGTGCCCGCGTCGTGACGCTCTCCCGGTCGGGGACGGTCCGCCAGGCGCTCGCGCTGGCCGACCCCGAGGCCGTCCTCGTCGCCGAATCCCGGCCCGGCCGGGAGGGTGTCGACGTCGCGGCCGACATCGCCGGGGAGATCGACGTCACCCTCGCGACGGACGCCGCACTGCCCCACGCAATCGAGGAGTGGGGGGCCGACGCCGTCCTCGTCGGGGCCGACGCCGTCCGCCCGGACGGGTCGGTGGTCAACAAGGCCGGCACGCGGGCCGGGGCGCTGGCCGGTACCTACGAGGGCATCGAGGTGCTCGCGGTCACGGCCAGCGACAAGGTCACCCCCCACGACAGGACCGACCTCGAACAGCGCGAACCGACGGAGATCTACGACGGCGACACGGACCTGACGGTCTACAACCCAACCTTCGACGAGACACCCGGGGACTGCCTGGACGCCGT
>PXSG01000006.1 GCA_003023485.1 Halobacteriales archaeon SW_10_68_16 | reverse complement strand
CCCTCGGCCAGGCCGGTCGCGCCCGACGAGTGTCTCGAACTGGTCGCGCTCCAGGGGGACGCGCTCGCCGTCCTCGCGGTACTCGACGACCACGCGGTGTTCCTGTGTCCCGACGACGCGGAACGCCTGCCCCGAGAGTGGCGTGACGAGCGTCGCGTCCGTGGGCACCTCCTCGACGTTCTCCAGGAGGTTGTGCCAGGTGGCGCTGAACGACATACCCGGTCCTTGTTCCCACTCCTACAAAGGGTTCCGGGCCCGCCGGTCACTCGAAGAGGCCCTCGACGTCCGCCTCGCGGCCGGTGCGCCGACCGACGTGGTCCGCGAGACGCTGGAAGACGACGCTCCGGTCCTCGGGTTCGCGGACGAAGTCGAACAGGAAAGTGACGAACGGGCTCTCGGATTTGCCGGCGTCGAGGTCGGCGCGGGCGAATGTCACGGCGCGCTCGATGGTTTCCTCGTCGTAGCCCTCCTCGGCGAGGACGTCGGCCGCGACGCAGGTCGCCTCGAATCCGAGGCCCGCGGGCCCGCCCTCGGCCAGGCCGGTCGCGCCCGACCAGTTGCGGTTCCGGGCGTGGTAGACGGCGGCGGTGAACTGGATGAGCCCGTGGAGGAACCGCTCGTCGTCAGTGCCCGCGTCGAGCCCGAGCCAGTGGTCCTCCCAGGCGTCGTGGGCCGCGTGGTGGCCGCCGGCGTTGTAGATTGCGACGCCCGCCCGGAGGTGTGGCTCCATGCGGCCGCGTTCGGGCCCGGCGGGCAAAACTCCCGGGGCGGCGTTATCGTTATCAGCCTGGGGGCGAATGTCTCAGCCGACACGCGTCGCCCACCGCCCCGAGGACCCGCCTGCAGACCTCGCCGGCCGTCTCGTGGTTCATGTCCCCGTGCTGTCGCTTCGGCGATAAAAACGCTTACGTCCCGGCGACCTGCGCCGCCAGCGTCCCCACCTGGTCGTCCTCGGCCAGCGCGTCCACGACGGCGTCGGTCCCGACCGCCAGCGCGTACTCGGGGCGACCCTTCCCCGCGGGCGAGCGGTCGTCGGCGTCGGCCATCGTGACGATTCCGTCCGCTTCGAGGCGGTTGAGCGCCCGGTTGACCGCTGCCTCCGGGAGTTTGCCGAGCGTCTCTTCCTCGACGGCGTCGAGGTGCTCCCGACTCGCCCGGACGACGCGGGCGGTGTGGGCCGGGGTCTCCCCCGCCGATCCGAGGTCGGCCAGGCACAGCACCACGACCTTCTCCGAGAGCGACCGCGAGGCGATATCGTCCATACGCGGGACGATGGGCGCTCGCCGTTAATAGGGTTCGTCTTTCAGGCCGAGCAGGTACGCGCCGACGTTGGTCGAGACGTGCAACAGCGGCGTGGCGACGACCACCACGACGACCACGGGGAAGGTGAACGTCGTGAGGACCCACTGTGGGCCGGCGACGGTGGCGAGTGCCAGCGCCCCGATGACGAAGTCGAACTGATCGACGCCGGGGAAAGGCGCACCGCGTTCGCGGCCGGTCCGGCGTTTGAGGAAGGAGGCCCCGATGTCCCCGAGCATCGCCCCCAGCGGGAGCGCCACCGCGACGGCCAGCGGGAAGTCCGGGAGCGCGACCCCGAGAGCGTCACTCTCGCCGGGCCGCGCAGCCGCCGGAGGAGGAGTGCGAGCGCGACGCCAGCCGTCCACCCGACGGCAGTCCCGCGCCAGGTCTTGCCGTCCCCGAGGAGGCGCCGGCCCCCGAGCGTGCGGCCGCCGTCGATGGGACGGCCACCGCCGGCCAGGACCGCCGCGTTGTTCGGCACGTACGCCGGCAACATCGCCCACAGCGCCGTCAGGACGACACCGTGTAGTCCCATACGCGACGCTCGCCCGCGGGTCATTTAGTCCCGTCGTCCGCTGGCGGGTGGTGTGTCGATACGCACTTATCCGGCGGACGGATACAGGCGGACATGATACCGCCGCTGGCGAGGCAGTTCGTCGCCGGCGAGTCGGCGGCCACCGCCCTGGAACACGCCCGCCGGCTGAACGAGGACGGCGTCGCGAGACGCGCGACCCCGCCGACGCCGATACGGGGACGTACTGCCGGCTGGCCGGGGACATCGCCCGCGCGGACCTGCGGGCCTGTCTCTCGGTCAAACCCACGCAACTGGGCCTGGAGGTCGGCGAGGAACTCTTCCGGGAGAACCTCGCTCGCGTCGTCGAGTCTGCCAGCGAGCGGGGCGTCTTCGTCTGGGTCGACATGGAGGACCACACCACGACCGACGCGACACTGGACGCCTTCGAGGACCACGCCCGCGCGACCGACGGCGGGGTCGGCGTCTGCGTGCAGGCGAACCTCCGGCGCACCGGGGACGACCTCCAGCGACTGGCAGCCCTCCCGGGCAAGGTCCGCCTGGTCAAGGGGGCCTACGACCCGCCGCCCGACGTCGCCTACCAGGAGAAGGCGACCGTCGACGACGTCTACGAGGACCACCTGGAGTACATGTTCCGGCACTTCGAGGACGGCATCGCGGTCGGGAGCCACGACCCGCGGATGGTGACGCGGGCGGCCAGCCTCCACGAAACCTACGGGACTCCCTACGAGATACAGATGCTGATGGGCGTCCGCGAGGACGCACAGCGGGACCTCGCACGTCGGCGAGAGGTCTGGCAGTACGTCCCCTACGGTGACAGGTGGCTGTCCTACTTCTACCGGCGGATCAGCGAAAACCTCGAAAATGCGCAGTTTGCCACACGGGCGTTGCTGTCTGGCTGACTGTCTGCCCTCGAAACGAACGGACAGTCTCTTAACCGCTCCGCCGTCACGTCGAGGTGATGGTCACGTGGAAACGGGACTTCGCGAGCGGGCTCATCGTCCTGTTGCCGCTCCTGGTGACGGTCTTCGTCCTGCTGTGGCTGTACAACCGGCTGGCACAGATCCCCGTCCCGGTCGCCTCACCCCCCTTGCGGGTCGCCCTGACACTCGTCGTGTTCGTGTTGCTCGTGTTCAGCATCGGCTACATGATGCGGACGGCCCTCGGGACCGTCGTCGAGTCCACGCTGGACGACCTGATGAACCGGCTGCCGGGGCTGCGCGTCGTCTACAACGCCTCGAAGATGGCCGTCGAGACGGCGGTCTCGGGCACCGAGGGCCTCCAGACCCCCGTGAAGATCGAACCCTGGCCCGGCGTCCGGATGACCGCATTCAAGACCGGCAAACAGACCGCCGACGGGCGTGACGTCCTGTTTTTCCCCACCGCGCCCAACATCACCACCGGCTTCGTCATCGAGATGGACTCCGCGGACTACGAGGAGACCAGCGAGTCCGTCGAGGACGCCCTCACGCGCCTGCTCAGCGCCGGCTTCGGCGAGACCAGCGAGGAGGACCTGCAGAACGTCATCGGCGACGTTACGGCCCAGGGCGAACCCGAGGACCGAAGCCAGGACGAAGAGGCCGACGCGGACGCGACGTGACGTGACGGTCCCCGCCCTGGAGACGGGGCCGTCCCGAAAGGATGATACCACCGCAGTGCTGACCCTCCGGTCGGACCGCTCCTCCCGCACGCTACTCTCTCACTTTTGAGAAACATCACGCTTCCGTTATCCTTATCCGGGTGGCACGGGAAGGATGGGGTATGCAAGAGACACGGCAGTCCCTCGAGGGCGACGAGTTACAGACCCTGAAGGAACTCGCGCTCCTGGGGGCCCTCGAGGGCGACGCGAAACTCTCGTGTTCCTCGCTGGCCGACCGACTCGGCGTGTCCACACAGACCGCCTCCCGGCGCCTCCAGGGCCTCGACGAGGAGGGATACGTCGAACGGGAGATCGTCACCGACGGCCAGTGGGTCGGCCTCACCGGCGACGGCGAGCGCCGCCTCCGGGCGGAGTACACCGACTACCGGCGCGTCTTCGAGGAGGAGGAGGACGTGACGCTGTCGGGGACGGTCACCAGCGGCATGGGCGAGGGACGCCACTACATCTCCCTGCCGGGCTACATGCGGCAGTTCCGCGAGAAACTCGACTACGAACCCTTCGCGGGGACGCTCAACATCGACCTCACCGAGGAGAGTATCCGTGCCCGCCGGCAACTGGACGGCGTCGACCCCATCACCATCGAGGGCTGGGAGGACGAGGACCGCACCTACGGCCCGGCGTACTGCTACCCGGCAACGGTTTCGGCCGGCGGGGAGACCTACGACCCGGCACACGTCATCGCCCCGGAGCGGACCCACCACGGCGACGACCACCTGGAAGTGATCGCCCCCGAGAAACTCCGCGACGTGCTCGACCTCGAGGACGGAAGCGAGGTGACAGTCGATGTCGAAAAGCGGTGACGCCTCCCTGACGGCCGGCGGTGTCGAGTCGGCTATTGAGGCGTTCCGGCACGGGCGGCCGGTCTGTATCCACGACGCCGCCGACCGCGAGGGCGAGACCGACATCGTCTACCCCGCGGGCGCGGTCACGCCCGACGCCGTCGCGCACATGCGCAACGACGCCGGCGGCCTCGTGTGTGTGGCGCTGTCGGCAGCGGTCGCCGACGCCTTCGGGTTGCCCTACGTCCGGGAGGTCCTCGACCACCCGGCGGCCCACGACGGCGAACTCGCCTACGGCGACCGCTCTTCCTTTTCACTGACGGTCAACCACCGCGAGACCCACACGGGCATCACCGACGAGGACCGCTCGCTGACCATCCGGGCGCTGGCCGACGCCGCGGCCGACCCCGAGACGTTCGACTTCGCGGCCACCTTCCACGCGCCGGGCCACGTCCACCTGCTTCGGGCCGCGCCGGGTTTGCTCGCCGACCGACAGGGCCACACGGAGATGGCCATCGCGCTCGCCGGTGCGGCGGACCTGCCACCCGCGGCGGTGGTCTGTGAGATGCTCGACGACGAGACCGGCGGTGCCCTGCCACCCGCTGCCGCGCGTGCCTACGCCGAGCGCAACGACATTCCCTACGTCGAGGGAGCGAGCATCGTCGAGCGGTTCGGGTAACGTCTCAACGACGAACGGCAGTCATCGACGCGGGTTTTTTGTCAATCCTCGACCAAGCACCGGTATGGCGGTGACGAAACATCGGATCGTCTCCGGCGAGGAGTCGGAGATCCACGACGAGCCCCACATCGAAGGGAGCCGCGTGACTGTCCTCCACGTCCACGAGCGGGTGGAGAATCGGGGGTTGCGACCCGAGACCGTCGCTGACAGGCTGAATCTCGATCTCGCCGACGTGTACGACGCACTGGCCTACTACCACCGGAATCCGGAAGAGATGCAGCAGGTCAGAGAACACAGACAGACGGTCACCGAGGAGTCCGAGACGCTCGAGAAGCCCGAATGAGGTTCCTGCTCGACGAGAACCTCGAACACGAGGTCTTTCACCGACTGGAGGACCACGGCCACGAAGTCCTCCACGTCGATCTGAGTGACCGCCTGAGCAAGGGGACTTCCGACAGCAATCTCGCAGCTGTCTCGCGAGAACACCGGTTCGTTATCGTAACGTACGACGACGATTTCAGGGACGATTTCTCCGAAAGCGAGTATCACGCCGTACTCTACATCCCGGACCAGACACTCTCTGCAGGGACCATCGCCGACGTCCTCCAAGAAATCTCGACCTACTACCGACAGAACGAATTACAAGGGTTCATGACTGTCGGCCGGAGTTGGCTGTAGGCACTGACGCTGTTCAAAACCGTCAACACTCTTAACGGTGGCCACGGATTGTCGGGTATGGCGTCCGACGAGACCACTCCACGCACAGGCACAGAGCACTCCCGCGGGAGGTCGCGGCCATGAGCGACGACCGCCCCGAGATGTACGAGGGCGTCGACACCGTCTGGCTGGACGGCGAGTTCGTCGACTTCGAGGATGCCCGGATCCACGTCCTCTCGCACGCGCTCCACTACGGCACCGGCGTATTCGAGGGCGTCCGGTGTTACGACACCGCCGACGGGCCGGCCATCTTCCGCTGGGAGGAACACCTCGATCGGCTCTACGAGTCCGCCAAACCCTACGACCTCGAGATCCCCTTCGAACCCGCGGAACTGACCGAGGCGACGGTCGAACTCATCCGCCGGGAGGAACTCGAATCCTGTTACATCCGTCCCATCGCCTTCTACGGGTACGGCCCGCTGGGGCTCAACCCCGCCGACGCACCCACCCAGGTCGCCATCGCCGTCTGGCCGTGGGGTGCCTACCTCGGCGAGGAGGCCTTAGAGGAGGGCGTCGACGTCGCCATCTCCTCGTGGCGCAAGTACGCCTCCAGCCAGATTCCGACGAACGCCAAGACCACGGGCCCGTACGTCAACAGCGTGCTGGCCAGCCTCGAAGCCACGGGGAACGGCTACGTCGAGGCCATCGTCCTCAACAGAGAGGGCAACGTCGCGGAGGGCCCCGGCGAGAACCTCTTTCTGGTCCGTGACGGCGAACTCTACACCCCCGGCCTCGCCGAGTCGATTCTCGACGGCATCACCCGCCGGTCGGTCATCCAGATTGCGCGCGACCTGGGCTACACGGTCCACGACGGCGCGACCGTCTCGCGGGGGGAACTCTACACGGCGGACGAACTGTTCTTCACGGGGACGGCCGCGGAGGTGACGCCCATCCGCTCGGTCGACGACAACCAGATCGGCACGGGCACGAAGGGGCCGGTCACCGACGAGATCCAGACCCGGTTTTTCGACGTCTTAGAGGAACAACCCGACGAGTACGCGGAATGGTTCCACCCGGTGTAGACCGGCCCGTTTTTGGGTCGAGCGAGCGACCGCCGTGACGTGTCCCGACGAGTCGGACTGGCGGCCCCGGTCGTGGCGCGCTTCGGCCAGCGCCGCGTCGCGCTCGCGGCGGTCGGCGTGGCGGTGCTCGCGGCGAGCACGAGCGCCATCCTCATCCGCCTGAGTCGCGCCCCCGAGTCGGTGATGGCTTTCTACCGCGTCTCTTTCACCATCCTGCTGTTGCTCCCGCTGACCCGCGGGGCACGCGGGGAACTCGCCGGCGTCTCCCGGCGGGATGCCGTCGCCGCCGTGGGGGCGGGACTGACGCTGGCGGTCCACTTCGCAACCTGGTTCGTCAGCGTCGACCTCACGACCGTCGCCGCCTCCGTCACGCTCGTCCAGACCCAGCCGCTGTTCGTCGCGGCGGGCGCGGCGCTGTTGCTCCGCGAGCGGATCACCCGCTGGACCGTCGCCGGCATCCTCGTGGCGATGGTCGGCGTGGCGACGATGTCCGCCGAGGGACTCCTCGGGATGACCGCCGCGCCCGCGCCGCTGGCCGGCAACGCGCTGGCGCTTCTGGGTGCGGTCGCCGCGGCGGCCTACGTGCTGGCCGGGCGGTCGATCCGCCAGCGCGTCCCGGTCGTCCCCTACGTGCTCGTCGTCTACGCCGTCGCCGCGGCCGGCCTGCTCGCGGTCGCGCTGGGGCAGGGGGTGCCCCTGCTGGGCTACCCGCCCCGCGAGTGGGTCCTCTTTCTCGGGATGGCCCTCGGCCCCGGCATCCTCGGGCACACGCTCATCAACTGGGCGCTGGAACACGTCGAATCCAGCGTCGTGAGCGTCTCGCTGGTGGGCGAACCGGTCGGGAGCGCGCTACTGGCGGCGCTCGTCCTCGCGGAGATTCCGGGGGCGCTGACCGTCGTCGGCGGTGCGGTCGTCATCGCCGGCATCGTCGTCACGGCACGGTCCAGGCCGGATGCCGTCTGAACGCCGACGTCAGAACTCGTCGGCGGTCCGGACGCGCACGCCCGTGGGTCGCTTGACGAACTCCCCTTCACTGTCCGCGACGATCTGCCGGACACCACGCTGTGCCGCGACGTCAAGGACGCGCTGACTCAGTTCGCCGTCGAGGACGACCGCGTGCGGGACCGTCTCGGCGTCCTCGATGGCCGCGAAGGTCTCCCCTGCGTCGGCCTCGGCGAGGGCGTCGAAGGTCTCGTCGAGCAACCGTACCGTCCCGGTCCCGTCGACGGCTTCCGTGTGGCCGGCGAGGGCGTCGGGATCCGTGTCTTCTGGCACTGTGGGGTCCGTGGACGCTCCGCGAGCCAGGGTGCCGCCGTCGGCGTCGACGCGACCGTCGGGGGGGCCCTCGTCCTCGAGGAGTACGTCGCGGGGCGAACTCGCGTCGGCCACCCGGTCGTAGAGGATCTTCTCGCGCAGTGCCGAGAGCACCTCCCCGCGCGAGAGGTCCTCGACGGACCGGCCGGCGGGGGCGATGGCCACGTAGTCGATACTGCCCACCTGCACGAGTTCCTCGAGGATGAGGTCGCCGCCGCGGTCGCCGTCGAGGAAGGCCGTCACGGTGCGCTCGCGGGTCAACTCCGCCACCGCGTCGGGGACGTCGGTCCCCTCGACGGCGATGGCGTTCTTGACGCCGTACTTCAACAACTGGAGGACGTCGGCCCGGCCCTCGACGACGACGATGGCGTCGCTCTCGGCGACGCGGGGGCCCGCCGGTACCCCCTCGAACTCGGTGATGTCCGCGACGCGGACGTTCTGTCGGACCTCCTCGACGAGTTCGCGACTCGACAGCGAGGTTTCCTCGAACTCCGCGAGCAGTTCGGTCGCGCGGTCGACGACCCGCTGGCGCTTGGCCGCGCGGACGTCCTCGAGGTCGTGGACCTCGAACTCCGCCCGGCAGGGGCCGATGCGGTCGATGGTCTCTAAGGCCGCCGCGAGGACGGCCGTCTCGACGCGGTCGAGGCCGCTGGCGATGGTGAGGGTGCCGTACGACCGGCCCGCCTCGGAATCGATCTCGACGTCGATGCGGCCGACCTTCGAGGATTCCTGGAGGTCCCGCAGGTCGAGTTCGTCGCCGAGCAACCCCTCCGTCTGCCCGAAGATAGCCCCGACGACGTCACTCCGCTCGACCACCCCGCTCGCTCTGATGTCCGCGTGAATGAGGTACTTGGCTGAATCCTGCATGCTGTGGTCCCTCCTCGGGAGGGTGTGTGAATCGTAATGGTGCCATGAGTCCGCTCATGGACGACTTTAAATAAGGCAACCAGACGGGAAATAACTGGCGGGTCGGGTCACTTTTCGCGCGTTCCAGCCCACACCCGCCCGGCGTCGCCGGATCGGTCCCGGTGTCAGCCCGATCCTCCGGCAGCGTGGATTGAATAAAAATATTCTTCGATAACACGAACTGTTCGAATTCAACATTCTTTTACCGGGCAAATACAAACATCGATCAAACGATGTCCGTATCGAAGGAGACGCTTCTGTGGACCGGTGTCGCGTTCGTGCTGGCAGCGCTGGCGGTGCCGTGGTTCCTGTGGGGGTCGAGTCGCGTCGTCGCGGGACTGCCCGTCTGGGTCTGGTGGCACGTCGGCTGGCTGGCCGTGACCGCGGTGGTCTTCGCCGCCTTCGCACGGACGGCGTGGGGCGTCGGCGTCGAACCGCGGGGTGGTGCCGATGGCTGAGGTCGGCCTCCAGCTGGGCATCATCGTCGCGTACCTGCTGGTCGCGCTGGGGATCGGCGTCGTCGCCTACCGCCTGACCGAGCGCACCGCCGAGGACTACTTCCTCGCGAGCCGCACCCTCGGGACGTTCGTGTTGCTGTTCACGACGTTCGCGACGCTCCTCTCTGCGTTCACGTTCTTCGGCGGGCCGACCATCGCCTTCCAGGCCGGCCCCGAGTGGATCCTCGTGATGGGCCTGATGGACGGTGTCCTCTTTGGCATCCTGTGGTACGCCATCGGCTACAAGCAGTGGCTAGTCGGGAAGAGCCGCGGCCACGTCACGCTGGGCGAGATGCTCGGGGACCGCTTCGGGTCGCGGACGCTGCGCGTGCTCGTCGCGGGGATCAGCCTCTTCTGGCTGGTGCCGTACGTGATGCTCCAGCAGCAGGGCGCCGGGACGGCACTGGCGGCGCTGACCGACGGGGCGATTCCCTACTGGGCCGGCGCCGGCGCGATCACCCTCTTTATGATCGTCTACGTCGCCCTCTCGGGGATGCGCGGCGTCGCCTGGACCGATACCCTCCAGGGGGTCTTCATGTTGGGGATGGTCTGGCTGGCCGTCGCCTGGATCCTCGTCGCGGTCGGCGGGCCGGGCGCGGCCACGAGCAGACTGGCCGCCAACGCCCCCGAGCACCTCTCGCTTGGCGGGGACGTCTACTCGCCGGCCTTTGTCCTCTCGACGGCGATCTCCATCGCCTTCGGCGTGACGATGTTCCCGCAGGTCAACCAGCGCTTCTTCGTCGCCAAATCGACGGCGGTCCTCAAGCGCACGTTCACGCTCTGGCCCGTGCTGGTCATCCTGCTGTTCGTGCCGGCGTTCATGCTCGGGGCGTGGGCCGCCGGGTTCGGCCTCGCGCCCAACGCCAACGGCCGCATCCTGCCGCCGCTGCTCGCGGAGTTCACGCCGGCGTGGTTCGCGGCACTCGTCATCGCCGGCGCGATGGCCGCGATGATGTCCTCCAGCGACTCGATGCTGCTCTCGGGGTCGTCCTACCTGACGCGGGACGTCTACCGGCAGGTCGCGACCGGCGTCACCGAGCGCTCCGAGGCGCTGGTCGGCCGGGCCGGCGTCGTCGCCATCGCGCTGGTCTCGTTCGTGCTGAGCCTCTTCCGGCCGGGGACGCTCGTCCAGATCGGCGACACCGCCTTCGGCGGGTTCGCGCAACTGGCGCTGCCCGTGATGGTCGCGCTGTACTGGCAGGGCACCACCCGCGACGGGATGCTCGCCGGGGTCGCCGGCAGCCAGGCGTTCTACCTGGCGAGTGTCTTCCTCCCGATGGTCCCCTCCTCGTACGTGTTGCCGGTCGCGCCGGGGCTGGGCGGGTGGTCGGCCTCCATCGTCGGCATGCTCCTGGGACTGGCCCTGACCGTCGGCGTCTCCGCGGTGACGGCCCCGACGGCCGACGAGGACACGTCGGTCTACGAGGGGCTGTCGGCGGACTGACCGGTCCGAAGTGTTCGGTTTCTTGTCGGACGTTCGACGCGAGCAGGGAGCCAACCGCGAAACTGTGGGTAGCTATCCGTCGACCGAATCATCCACCTCTACAAGAAACGCCGCCGGTGAGAGGATGCGCACGTCTCGAAACGACCCGAGATCGCGCAGGTGGTCGTCGCCCGAAACGAGATACTGCGCCTCGCCGTCGACAGCACATTCCAGAAACATGTTATCGTCTGGATCACGGGCGACGGCGTCGATATCGGCGTCGGGACGAATCAGTTCCACCTCGTCACGGAGTATTCGGAGATACTGCTTGCGTTCGCTCACCGTGAACGGGAGACGGTCGTAGCGCATCACGCGGTCCAGTTCGTCGAGAGTTTCCCTCGAAGCGAGCAGCTGGACGTCCGCATCGAAAACACGTAAGAGCGCCGCGAGGGGTGGGCCACCGAAGCCGAGCGCAGAAACGAGTACATTCGTATCGAACACTACCCGCGTCGCGCCCATGCTATCGCGTCCTCGACGTCCTCCTCGCTCACGTCCTCGTCCTCGAACCGCTCTTGGACACTCCCACTCAGCACTTTGAGTGTGGTTGTCGGGTCCAGCTCGTCCGCCATCTCCTCGTCCAATCCCTGGAGCTGAACCGCGAGCGCGGCCAGTGCCATCGCCCGGGAACCCCCCCGCCCGGTCGCACCCGTCTCACTGTCGACGGCGGTGTATACCCCGTCCCCCTCGGTAATCTCGACAGTGGCGCTCATGTGTCACAGTTCGTCGGATTCAGGTATAAGGATTCGGACGTTCGTCTCGTGCCACATGACCTGTGAGTGGGCAGTGTTAACTTTAATCGAACCTCTTTGCAGCGGTGTTTCGATGAGCCGTTTGGTCTTCCATCTCCCGAATCCATCGTAGACGAGATAGAGACCGACCGCGAACCAAAATAGCGTCAGTTTCGGATCACTACCGACCGAACTGGCGACGGCGAGTGTCTCACTCACCCCGGGTATCACCCCATCGAACCCCATCATTCCACAGTACAATAGTTTCTATTCGCTCTTAAATTATTTTTGATATTTTATCGTCCGTCAGTCCGACGATTCCGGTTCCCGAACTGAACGTGTGGGACCGCATTTTTATCGACACCGACCCCACGTCCGGGTATGCAGACCCACATCGTCCCGGTCGGGTTCGACTACGACCGGCTGATCGCGCCGCTGGTGCGCGAGCAGATGGACGTCGACCGCGTCATTCTGCTGGAGGGGGCGGTCGGGAGCGAGGCCAACGTCGAGTACTCGCGGCGGCTGGCCGAAAAGTTAGAGCAGGACTACCGGAGCCTCCTCGGGGCCGAGACCGAACGCTTCGTCGTCGCGGACGTCTACGACTACGACGCGGCCTTCGAGCAGGCGTTCGAACTCATCAACGCCGAACTCGACCGGACCGGCGAGGGCGAGGTGTGGGTCAACATCTCGGCGATGCCCCGCACGGTCTCCTTCGCGTTCGCGACGGCCGCCCACTCGATCACGGTCGAGCGCGAGGCCGACCGCCGGCGGGTCCACACCTACTACACGGTCCCGGAGAAGTACCTCGAGACCGAACTCGCGGAGGAGCTCCGGCTGGGGAGTGACCTGCTCGCCGAGTTGCAGGACGCAATCGAGGACCCGGACCTGGCCGGGCGCGTCGCGGACCGGCTCGACTCCGCCCGGGTGCTGCTCTCGGAGTTCGACGAGCGCGGGACCACCATCGGCGCCAAGGAGATCGACGGCAGCCACGTCGTCGAACTCCCGGTCGCGTCCTTTTCGAACGTCGAGCCCTTCGAGGAGGTGATCCTCTTCACGCTGGGCGAGCACGGCGAGTTCGAGAGCGTCAGCGAACTCGCGGGCCAGCTCGCGCGGGAACTCGGCGAGGAGTACACCGACAGCTTCCGGTCGAAGGTCATCTACAACGTCGACCGACTGGGCCCGGGCGGCAAGGGCTACATCGAGCAGGAGGAACGGGGCAAGTCCTACCGGACGCGCCTCTCCCGGATCGGCGAACTCTGGGTACGCGCCCACTCCAGCGACCGCGACTCTGACATCGATGTCCGGGAGTGAGACACGAGACCGACACGACCGCTGACACAACCTTTTCGTCCCGCCCCGCCGAGGGGGTGGCCATGGAGTATACGACGCTGGGCCGGACCGGCATGGAGGTCAGCCGTCTCTGTCTGGGCTGTATGAGCTTCGGCACGCCGGAGTGGCGCGACTGGGTCCTCGACGAGGACGAGAGCCTGCCCATCATCGAGCGGGCCATCGATCTGGGGATCAACTTCTTCGACACCGCGAACATGTACTCCCGCGGGGAGTCCGAGCGCGTCCTCGGGACCGCCCTCGAAGGTCGGCGCGAGGAGTCGGTCGTCGCCACGAAGGTGTACTTCCAGATGGACGACGACAACCCCAACTCGGGTGGTCTCTCCCGGAAGGCCATCGAACAGGAACTCGCGAACAGCCTCGACAGACTGGGCATGGAGACGGTCGACCTCTACCAGACCCACCGCTGGGATTACGAGACGCCCGTCGAAGAGACGCTGCGCACCCTGGACGACGCCGTCCGGCGGGGACAGGTCCGCCACCTCGGCGCGAGTTCGATGTGGGCCCACCAGTTCGCCCGGGCGCTGCACACCAGCGACCGCCTCGCCCTGGCTCGGTTCCTGGCGATGCAGAACCACTACAACCTCCTCTACCGCGAGGAGGAACGCGAGATGCTCCCGCTCTGTCGGGAGGCGGACGTCGCTGTCATCCCCTGGAGCCCGCTGGCGCGGGGCTATCTGACCCGTCCCCACGAGGAGTTCGACGCGACGGTCCGTGGCGAGACCGACGATTACGCCCGCCAGCACCCCTACTTCGAGGGCAACGGCCGCGAGGTCAACGAGCGCGTCGAAGAACTGGCCGCCGAGGAGGACGCCACCATGGCCCAGATTGCCCTCGCGTGGCTCCTCCACAAGGAGTGGGTCGACGCCCCCATCGTCGGCACCACCAGCGTAGAGCACCTCGAGGAGGCCGTCGCGGCGCTGGACATCTCGCTGTCCGAGAACGACATCGAGTGGCTCGAAGACGACCGAAACGCAGTTCCGGACCCCACAAGTAGAGGGGGTATGCTCTCGCTCGCGCTTGCGGGCAAACCCAACGCCGGCAAGTCTACCTTCTACCAGGCGGCGACGATGGCGGACGTCGAGGTGGGCAACTACCCCTTCACGACCATCGATGCCAACCGCGGGGTCAGCCACGCTCGCACCGACTGTCCCTGTCTCGACCGCGACGCGCGCTGTGACTCCGGGAACTGCCGGGACGGCAAGCGGTACGTCCCGGTCGAACTGCTGGACGTCGCCGGACTCGTGCCGGGTGCCCACGAGGGCAGAGGGCTGGGCAACCAGTTCCTCGACGAACTCACCAACGCCGACGCCATCCTGCACGTCGTCGACGCCTCCGGCGGGACCGACGCCGAGGGCGAACCCCTCGAAGTGGGCGAACACGACCCCGTCGAGGACCTGGCATTCGTCGAAGAGGAGATGGACCGCTGGCTGGCCGGCGTCATCACCCGCAACTGGGAGAGCATCGAGCGCCAGTCCCGGTCGCCGGACTTCGACATCGACGAGGCGCTGACGGAGACGCTGACCGGCGTCGGCGCCACCGCTGGGGACGTCGCGGCCGTCCTCCGGCGCGTCGAGTACCCAGCCGACCCCCGGGAGTGGACCGACGCGGACCGCCGGCGCCTCGCGAGCGAACTGCGCGCCCAGACAAAACCCATCGTGGTCGTCGCCAACAAGACCGACATCGCGCCGCCGGAGACCCTCGAACGCCTCCAGGATGCCGCGGAGACGGTCATCCCGGGAACCGGCGAGGGCGAGCTCGCCTTGCGCCGGGCCGCCGAGGCGGGTGTCGTGGACTACGACTCCGGCGACCCCGACTTCGAGGTCGTGGGCGATGTCAGCGACTCCCAGCGCGAGGGACTCGACCGCATCCGCGGGGTGATGGAGACGTGGGGCGCCACCGGCGTCCAGGCGGCGCTCGATACGGTGGTCTACGACGTGCTCGACCACATCACGGTCTACCCCGTGGAGAACGAGACGCGCTGGACCGACAGCCAGGGGAACGTCCTGCCAGACGCCCACTTGCTGCCCGCGGGCTCGACGCCGCTGGATCTGGCCTACGCGGTCCACTCGGACATCGGCGAGGGGTACCTCTACGCGGTCGACGCCCGCGACGGCCGCCGGATCGCCGAGGACCACGAACTCGACGAGGGCGACGTCGTCAAGATCGAGAGCACTGCCGGGTGACCGCCGGTGTGGGGGTTGCGTCATATACCTGCCCACCGTACTGGGAGGAATCGTCCCGGGTGAGTGGTACGTAGGTGCTGCTGGCGACGAGAGAATGACCGACAACGATACGACAAGCGGGAATCGAGCCGAACAGTCCTGCGAGTGCTGTGGCACCGACCCTTCCGCGGAGAGCGCCACCGAGGCGACGACGGACCGCTGGCTGTGCGAGACCGACTACCTGACTGCGACCTTGCCCGAGGACCTCCGGCGTCCGCTGGGTCGACTCCTCGGTGTCGCGGACCTGTGCCACGCCGACTGCGAGACGGCCCACCGCGGCACCGTCGACGGCGAGACGTACCATTTCCAGTGTTTCTACGACGCGGTGGTGCTGGCGGCGCTGCGCGACGGCACGGTCGAAATCAGGACCGAGAGTCCGGACGGGACGGTCGTCGAGGCGCGAGCCGACGGGGCCGACATCGATGTCTCGCCGACGAGTGCGGCCTTCTCTTTCGGTGTGGACGCGGCCGTCGAGCCACCGACCGGTGACGGCCCCACCCACGCCGACGTCTACGTGGCAGTCTGTCCGTACGTGAAGGCCTTCCCGGACCGCGCGGCGTACGAACAGTGGGTGGAATCGACGGCCGCGGCGACCGTCGCCATGCCGCTGGCCGGCGCGACGGAACTCGCGAGCGCGCTGGTCGTATAAATCCGCCCAACGCGCTGGGAGCGACGCCGACGGTGTGGCAGCCGTGTCCCCCGATGGGGTGAACCCCGATGCACACGCCACCACCGTCCAGCGTGCGCCCGTCGCGACCGTCACTGCCGTCGCCGTGGCTCTCGTGCTGTCGTCACCGTTCGGACGAAGTCATGAGAGCCCCAACGAGTAGGCGACCGGATATTCAACGGGTCTACAGTTCGGCGGCGTAATTTATAACAGCGCCCCGTCAATTGAGCACATGGACATCAGAGCGGCGCGTCCCGAGGACAGGGACGCGGTTCGGGAGATCACGAAACGCTCGCTGGAGACGTCCTACTCGCTGAGCCCGGCCACCATCGAGGGTGCCGTCGAGGAGTGGTACGGCGAAGACGCCTTCGAGGAGAAGGTCGAGAGCGACGACACCGTCTTTCTCGTGAGCGAGGTCGACGAGGTGGTGGGCTTCTCCGAGGGTGTCCTCGTCGCGGAGGGTGGGCAGGCGGACATCCTGTGGCTGCACGTTCACCCCGACCACCGCGGCCAGGGTATCGGCGAGGAACTCTACGAGCACCTGGCGGGGCGCCTCGAGGAGATGGGTGCCGAGTATTTGCGGGGGCGCGTGCTGGCGGACAACCAGATGGGCGCCACGTTCTACGAGGACCGCGGGTTCGAACAGGTCGACGAGGAGCGCATCGAGATCGACGACGACCGCCACGTCGAGTACATCTACTCCAACGCCGTCTCCCGGCAGTTGCGGAGCCTCGTCACCGACGACGGGCGCGTCGTCTACGTCGACCGGACCGACGAGGAGGTGGGCTCGGACGCTCCCTTCAACGTCGTCCTCGAGGACCCCGAGGGCGAGACCCACTACGGGTACTTCTGTACGAACTGCGACGAGCTCGCGAACGCGATGAGTGCCAACGGCCGCATCAAGTGCGCGGAGTGTGGCAACACGCGCAAGCCCACGCGGTGGGACGCCAGTTACCTTTAAGCCCCTCTCGGGGGACCACCAACCATGAGCGACCAGACCGCCAGTTCGGCCATGACCTCGCCGTTCGTGACCGTCAACCCCGACGACCCGATCACTGACGCCGCGAAGACGATGCGCGACGCGACCATCGGGTCCGTGATGGTCGTTGACGACGACCACCAGCCCCAGGGCATCCTCACGCGCTCGGATTTCGTCGACTTCGTCGCCGACGAGGAGAACCTCGCGGCAGACGAGGTCCCGCCGACGCGGGCGGTGATGACTACCGACATCGTCACCGTCTCGCCCGATACCCCGCTGTCGGAGGTTGCCGACGTAATGGGCGAACACGCCATCCACCACCTCCCCGTCGTCTCCGGGTCCGGGCAGGTCGTCGGCATCGTCACGACGACCGACCTCGCGAACGCCGGGTGAGTGCTCGCGACTGTCGCTTTTCTCTCCCAGCGCTACCGCAACAGGAACCCGTCCCGCAGCGGGTCCGTCGGATCGAGAAGGAACTCCGAGCGCCCGACGACGTGGGCCTCGCCCGTCACCCGCGGGACGACGGCGTCGTACTCCCTGACGGTGGTGCGCTCCTCGAAGCGGCCCGAAAAGGTCGACCCGACGATGCTCTCGACGACGAACCCCTCGCCGGGCGCGAGGTCGCCCGCGGCGGCCCGGAGCGCGACCCGCCCCGAGACGCCGGTGCCCGTCGGACTGCGGTCGACCTCGCCGTCCGCGAAGATACAGACGTTGCGCGAATCCGCCTCCTCGCGCTCGGCGTCACCGCAGATGATCGTCCCGTAGAGGAAACCGAGGTCCGGTTCTGTCGGATGAGTGATCTCCCGTGTCTCGGCGACCTGTTCTTTGATGCGGCGACCCGCCGACACGAGATCCGCCATGCTTGCCGACCCGAGGTCCAGCCCCACGTCGTCGGCCTCACAGTAGGCGTAGAAGGCACCGCCAAACGCGAGGTCGTAGGGAACTTCGCCGAGGCCGGGCACGGTGAGGACGCAGTCGGTCTCGACGACGAAGGAGGGGACGTTCTCGAAGGTGACTGCCCCCGGCGACCCCTCCGCGTCGGTCTCGACCTCGGCGGTGACGAGGCCGGCGGGCGTGTCCATCCCGATGGTGGTGACCGGCGGCGTCGGTTCGACGAACCCCGTCTCGACGGCGACCCGTCCGAGCGCGACGATCCCGTGGCCACACATCGTCGAGTAGCCATCGTTGTGCAAAAAGAGGACGCCGAAGTCGGCCTCGTCGCTCTCGGGGTCGGTCAGGACTGCGCCGTACATGTCGGCGTGGCCCCGGGGTTCCCACATCAGCGCACTCCGGTACTCGTCTAAGTGCTCGCGCATGTACCGGCGCTTCTCGAGGACCGTCTCGCCCTCGATGTCGGGCAGGCCGCCGGTGACGATACGGAGCGGTTCGCCGCCGGCGTGGGCGTCAAGCGTCGTGATCCGCTCCCACTCGGCGGGGGGGTCCCAGTCGACGTCCATCAGACGATGGCGTTGAACGGCCCCTCGATGATGAAAAACAGCGTCTGGAAGGCCGCGTAGGCGAGCGCGAGCATACTGGCCACGATGGCGCCCTTGGGCTGGTCGATGGGGATGTCCCGGCGCGCTTCGACTTTCCGGGCCTCGAACTCGAAGAAGTCAGAGAGGAAGACCCCGAGCGCGAGCACGGACATCACCATCCCGGCGTGGTGGGCGACGGTCATGTAGTAGAAGGACGCGAGGACGACCAGGACGTTCAGGACCTCGTGGGGGAGAAAGCGGGTGATCGCCTCGGCGTCCTGCTGGGCCTGCCGGCGGTGGCGGTCGTTGGCGACCTTCCGCGTCGCGAGGTTCACCACCACGAGTACCAGAATGGCGGCCTCGATGACGATGACGTCCGCGACGCCGAGTTCCGCCGCGAGGACGCCGTCGACGGGCCCGAAGATGCTGGCGTCTGCCATACCCGCTTGTCCGACCCAGCCCCATTAGAGTTTTTCCAATTCGCCCGCTCCGGGACCGAACGGCGACACTCCCTCGGGGACCCACACGAGGCCGACCTGTCCGGCAGCCCCCAGGCGAACCGGATCACCCACCGGCGCCCGGCCGACCGAGCGGTCGTCCGCGAGCACCTCCACTGCCGCCTCGTCGCGTTCGACCGTGATGGCCGCGTCGGGGGGAACGACCCAGTGGTCCAGCGACGTGGCGAAGGGGGCGCCACCGCCACCCCGTCGGCACGGAAGCGGGCCACCGGCTCCCCGCCCGCCTGCACCGCGAACTCCGAGATGTCGGCCGGCCCGGCGGTGACGAGCATCGCGTCGAAGAGGGTGCTCGTCTCCCTGCCGTCCCACGCGAGTCCGAGCAGCGGGTGCGCCTCGACGTGCCAGTCTCCCGCTGCCAGGTGTCCCGCGGCGTCGCCGAGTGCCTCGCGTGGTACCGAGCGGACACCACGGCCAGCCTCGACCGGGAGTATCGGAACCGGGGGTTCGCGGCGAGCGATGCGAGCGAGTGCGTCCTCGCCGACGGCGACCACCAGGTCGGGATCGGCCGCGAGCACGGACTCGACGTCGCCCTCGACCGGTCGGACGCCCGCCCCGGAGAGCGCCGCGGGCACGCCATCGGCGTCGTCTCCCTCGACAACGACGCCAGCCGTGCGTGTCTCGCCACCCGCCTCGTCCATACCGGACGGTGTCACCATGCGTGCAAAAAGGCACCGTCACCGTCCCGCGCCAGGCTTTTGTCGCCACCCGCCTGGCATCGTGGCATGACAGGCTGGATCGGCGGGACGTTCACGAGCGACGCCGGCTGGTACCACCTCGAACGACTGGTCGACATCGGCAACCGGATGGCCGGAAGCGACGGCGAGCGGCAGGCAGCAGAGGCGACGCGGGATGCGCTTGACGAGGCCGGCGCTCGCGACGCACACCTCGAACCGTTCGACATCCAGGGCTGGGCGCGTGGTTCCTCTGCTATCCGTGCCGGTGACACGGCACAGGAGTGTATCGCCCTGCCGCGGAGTCCGGCCGGCGAGGTGACCGGCGAGTTCGTCGACGTCGGCTACGGCCTTCCCGAGGACTTCGAGCAGGACCTGACTGGCAGG
>PXSG01000005.1:5462-13885 GCA_003023485.1 Halobacteriales archaeon SW_10_68_16 | reverse complement strand
CGTCACGACCGCCGGCGGAACCTGGTCGCTCTCGACGATCGCCATCGACGAGCCGGCGGTCGACCTCGACAGCTGGTGTTGCGAGGCGTTCCTCGAAGCCGGGACCTACATGCTCGAGATTTCGATGCCCACCGGGACGATCTCGCTGGACTGGTTCGTCGATGACTTCTGTGAGCCCGAGCGCCGGCAGGCCGACCGCGAGGACCGCGAGGTCTGGGACGTCATCGAGGAGGCCATCGGGGGCGTCGAGACGACCGCCACCTTCCACCCGTTCCTCTTTGGCAACCCCTGGGGATACATGTACGAGGACACGGCCTCGGGGAGTTTCACCGGCCTGCAACCCTCGGACGGGCGCGTCGAGATGCTCAGGGCCGTCTACGAGGCGATCGCCTTCATGCACCGCTGGCAGGTGGACCTCTTCGACGAGGCGTTCGGCGTCAGGGAGGTCCGCTTCACCGGCGGGGCAGCGCGCAGCGACTTCTGGGCAGGGCTGTTCGCCGACGTGATGGACACACCGGTCGTGACGACGACCGTCGACGAGTCGGGCTGTTTCGGCGCGGCCATGCTCGCCGCCATCGGCACCGGCGAACTCGACGGCCTCGGGGACGCAGCCCGACTCGTCGAAACCGACGACGTCCACCACCCCGGCGCCACCGACTACGACCGGAAATACCGTGCGTTCCGGGACCTTACCGACCGCCTCGAAGGCGTCTGGGAAGAACACCGGACGCTCCGCAGAGGCTGAGGTCGTCTCCCGCACCAAAACGAGGTTATTTTTGTATTACTTCGATGAATTTAATTCAAAAACAAAACTTCCGTTCGACGGCACACTGTCCCACAGGACACCCCGCCTAACATTGAAAACCGTGAACAATTGGAGGTCATCGCTCTTCGAAGGTTTTCTTTGAATTGTATACTATTAGTTTTCTACTTAATATACAGAAATATATAACCCTATCGATCAAGCCACGCATGACAATTATACTGTTGTAATCCACGCGCTCACAGAGCGAGGACCTCATACGGATTGCTGTCATTCTTTGCCGGACCGACCGCAGTACAGCGTGCGGTCGACCTGGAAAACGGCTACAGCAATCCGTATCAGACACTGCGGGAAGATCGGCCCCGATGAGCTATTTATACGAATTATTTAATGTATATTTATCCTATATTCAATAGACTGAACGTCTCCTTTCTAATTAAAATTTAACCTTAGTATTATAATGTTTTTCCGAGCCTATCCGAAAAACAATTTTCGCGCCGATTTTACGGGCTTAGAGGAGGTTATCGACTTTATTAAGCAAATCTACCGGCAAATAGACATTTTCCGGACAGGCCCCCGGAGGGGCGATTTTCCCATATGGGGCATACGGATTGCTTTCAGAGACGACCCCAGAGTCGTTCGCTCGCCTCGCCGATCGCACGGCGGTCCGCCGCGTCGACGCCGCTGACACCCTCACCGCGCTCGTAGACCACGTCACCGTCGACGATCGTCCGGGAGACGGCGGCACGGGAGGCCGCGCTGACCACGTAGTAGGGCGCGCTCCCCGGCAGGACGGGATTCAGGCCGAGGTCGAGTGTGACGAAGTCCCCGCGCTTGCCCGTCTCGATGCTGCCGATCTCGTCGGCCATCCCCATCACCTCGGCCGAGCCAATCGTGGCCCACTCCAGTGCCTTCGCCATGTCGAAGCCGCTCGGATTCGACTGTTTCAGTTTGTGGATGCCCACCGCAGAGCGCATCGTCTCGAACATGTCGGGATCCCAGCCGTCGTCGCCGATGCCGATGGTCATCCCCTCCTCCTGCATCGTCTCCACGTCCGCAATGCCGACGGCGTTGTTGATGTTCGAGTAGGGATTGTGCGCCACAGCCACATCGTGGTCGGCGAGGATTTCGAGCTCCCGTTCAGTGGAGTGGACGCAGTGGGCCGCGATGACGTCCGCATCGAGAAAACCCATCTCTTCGAGGGCCGGGACCGGCCGTTTGCCGTAGTTCTCGATGGACCGGTGGACGTCGACGAGTCCCTCCTCCAGGTGGATCTGGATGGGGCGGGTGTCCTCCAGAGCGCCTTCGACCGTCGCGTCAACGACCGACTCGGTGTTCGTAAAGAGTGTGTGCAGACAGTAGTGGCCCTCGATGCGCTCGTAGTCGTCTTCGCCCTCGTGGACGAATCGCTGATTCTCTTCGAGGCCGTCCATCGCCTCCTCCTCGGAGTTGCGGGCAGTCTGCTCGAAGGTGATCAGCCCGCGAATGGGCGTCGCGGCGACACCCTCGGCGACGGCGTCGAGCCCACCGGGCAGCGTGTTCGGTCCCGAGTAGTTGTCACAGAAGGCGGTGACGCCGCTCTCCAACATCTCCACGCAGGAACCCAGCGCCGAGAGGCGGGCATCCGCTTCGGTGAACGCCTCGTCGACGCGCCACCAGATGTCTACGAGCGCCTCGTAGAAACTCTCGGGAGCGACATCCAGCGGTGCACCCCGGATGGGGAGGGCGTACATGTGGGTGTGGCAGTTGACGAGTCCCGGAATCACGACCTCATCGCGGGCGTCGACGTCGGCGTCGGGAGCGTAGCCGTCCTCGATGGCGGTGATCTCACCCGCTTCGACGACGACGTGGCACTCCTCTCTGATCTCGCGCTCGTCGTTCATCGTGACGAGCGTCCCGGCGTTCAGTATCACACCCGGCCTTCGGCCGGGTCAACAAAAAGATGACTCCCCGCCGGCGTGACAACTGCTTTGGGCGAGGGGTGCGTGCCCCCATCTATGACCGACTACCTCGTTACCGGCGCCGACGTCGTGAATCCGAGCGGCGTCCGGCAGGCCGACATCGCCATCGAGGGCGAGGAAATCGCCGCCATCGGGCCCGACCTCCCGCACGACGCCGGGGACGTCATCGACGCCGACGGAATGGTCGCACTCCCCGGTGTCGTGGATATTCACAACCACATGCACGACGAACAGCTGTTCCCGGACGGCATCGACTTCGGCTCTCAGACGGCCAGCGCCGTCGCCGGCGGCGTGACCACCGTCGTCGAACTCCCGACCCAGACGCCCGTCACGACGCCCGCGGCGTTCCGCGAGAAGCGCCGGGAGTGCGAGACGTTGGCCCACGTCGACTTCGGGCTGATCTGTGGCAACGTCCAGGATTCGGACATCGACGTCGAGGGCATCATCGCCGAGGGGACCCGCGATTTCAAGACGTTCACGTCCGACCCGTACCTCGCCGATGACCGTACCATCCTCGAACTGATGGACCGCGTCGGCGACGCCGGCGGGAAGGTCCGCGTCCACTGTGAGACCCAGGGGATCATGGACCACGCCCGGGCTCAGATAGACTCGGACGATCCCGAGGTGTACATGGATTCCCGCCCCGTCGAGGCCGAACTGGACGCCATCACCCGCGTGGGCTACTTCGCGGAGTACACCGGGTGCCCGCTGCACGTCGTCCACGTCTCCAGTGGCAGCGGCGCACGCGAGGGTGCCCGGTTCAAGGCCCGGGGGACCGTGCCGGTGACGCTGGAGTCCTGTCCACACTACCTCGCGTTCTCGAAGGCGGACGTCGCCGAGAAGGGGCCCTTCCTCAAAGTGAATCCCAGCCTGAAATCGGGGGAGGAGGTCGAGCGCCTCTGGGACGCCGTCCAGGACGGCACCATCGACCTGGTCGCCAGCGAGCACTTCCCCACCGACCGGGAGGAGCGCGAGCGCGGCTGGGAGAACATCTGGGACCCCTACGCCGGCCTGCCCGGTATCGAGACGATGCTGGAGTTCCTGGTCAGCGAGGGCGTCCACGAGGGGCGACTCTCCTGGCCACGGCTCTGTGAGTTGGTCTGTGCCCGTCCCGCGAAGGAGGCCGGTGTCTTCCCCCGGAAGGGACTGCTCCGGGAAGGGACCGACGCCGACCTGGTGCTCGTCCGGGACGAGGAGTGGACCGTCTCGGCGGCCGCCCTCGCGTTCAACGGCGGCTGGACCCCCTACGAGGGCCGGGAGTGGAGCGCCCGGGTCGATACCGTCGTCGCCGGCGGGGATGTCGCGGCCCGCGACCACGAGGTACACGCCGACCCCGGAGACGGCGAGTTCCTGGTCCGGGAGCCGACGCTCTAAGCGAGCCCATGTTTTAACTGTCGCCGCGGAGTGGTACCCGACATGGCGATGGACCACGTCACCACCCTGGAGTGTACCCTCTGTGGCGCGGAGTACGACCCCGACCAGATCATCTACACCTGCGACGAACACGAGGGCACGAAGGGAATCCTCGAAGTCACGTACGACTACGACGTCATCAACGAGCGGTTCGACGCCGACCTCGACGGGACCATCCCCTCCCAGTGGAAGTACGAACCCTTCCTCCCGGTCGACGACGCGGCCGACCCCGTGACGCTCAACGAGGGGGGAACCGACCTCTTCGAGGCACCGACCCTGAGCGAGGAACTGGGCATCGAGACGCTCGTCAAGGACGACGGCCGCAATCCGACGGGCTGTTTCAAGGACCGCGCCTCCTCGGTCGCGGTCACGAAGGCACGCCACGCCGGCCGCGAGGTCATCACCTGTGCCTCGACGGGCAACGCCGCGGCCTCGCTGTGTGGCTACGCCGCCCGCGGCGGACTGGACTGTCGCATCTTCGTCCCCGGATCGGCCCCGGAGGGGAAACTCGCACAGCCGCTCGTCTACGGCGCGGACGTGCTGGCCGTCGAAGGGACCTACGACGAGGCCTACGACCTCAGCGTGGAGGTGACCGAACGCTACGGGTGGTACAACCGCAACGCCGCAATCAACCCCTTCCAGGTCGAGGGCAAGCGCACCGCCGGCCTCGAACTCGCCGAGCAGTCGCTGGTCCGGGGCGAAATTCCCGACTGGGTGGTCTTCTCGATGGGCGACGGCTGCACCATCGCCGGCGCCTGGAAGGGGCTGTGGGAGTTCTACGAACTGGGCTACGTCGAGGAGCACCCGAAGATGCTCGGCGTCCAGGCCGAGGGCGCGACGGCCATCCACGACGCCTTCCACGGCAACGAGGACCCCGGGACGGTCGCGGAGACGATGGCCGACTCCATCGCCGTCGGCGTCCCACGGAACGTCGTCAAGGCCTGCCGCGCCCTGGAGGAGAGCGGTGGGACGTCCGTGCTGGTCTCCGACGAGGACATCATGGACGCCGAGGTTCTGCTCGGTAGCAGTGAGGGTATCTACGCCGAACCCGCCGCCGCCGCGCCCGTCGCGGGGGTCCAAGAGGCACGCGACCGGGGCATCATCGACCCGAGCGACACGGTCGTCGTCGCCTCGACTGGCTTCGGGCTGAAAGACACCGAGAGCGCGAAGCAAGCGACCGGCGGCGTCGAACGTGTCGATCCCGATATCTCCGAGGTCGAGGCCCTCTACGGGACTGCGGAGCAGGCGGCAGCCGACGACTGAGACGGTCACGACAAGAATACCGGAGTTGGAGGAGTGGCGCACCGAGCGTGCGCTGGAACGACTCGAAAACCACGAGGTGACCCTCCGGACTGCGGCCGAGCAGGCAGGCATCGGGTACGTCGAACTGCTGAACCTCGCTGCCGAGGAGGGTGTCGACGTGGGGTATACCGGGGATGATCCCCACCCGCAGGTGTACACGAAGGTCCAGCGAAAACTACGGGAACTGGACGAGTAACGGTCCGGGCTACATGTACCCGTCCGCGAACTCGTCGATCATCAACTCGGGGTCCTCACCCAGCGGATAGAGGATGGGACACTGACAGCCGTTCTCGGCGTACTCGCGGACCTTCTCGCGGCACTGTTCGGGCGTGCCGCTGGCGGTCAGTTTCCGCACGACATCATCGGGAATGAGGCCCATTCCCTCCTTGATGTCCGCCTTGTCGGCCGGCCAGCCGCCGATGGCCTCGCCCACCTCGTCGATGAGGTCCTGGCTGACGCCGCTTGCCTTCATGATGTGGGGTTGCTGTCCGAGGTACTGCGTGATGAGTTCGCGGGCATTGTCCAGGGCCTCGTCGGCGTCGTGATCCATCGAGCAGACCACCAGTTGCGGGCGGTCGATATCGTCGAGCGTGCGGTCGCCGCGGGACTGACCAGGTAGTTGAGGAGGGCGCCGTCGGCGAAGTGACCGGTGAGTTCGAGCATCTTGAAGCCGGTCGCGCCGACGTAGACAGGGACGGTGCGGGGGCCAGTGTCGCCGTGGACCACGTCGAGTTCGACGTCGCGCATCTGGACGAACTCGCCGTCGTAGGTGACGTTCTCCATGTCGAGCAGGTCCTGGACGACCTCGACACACTCGCGCATCGCACGGAGGGCGCCGCTGCGGTCGATGCCGACCTTCTCCGCGAGGGGGTCCCACCACGCGCCGATGCCACAGAGGACGCGGTCCGGACCCGCGAGTTCTTCGAGGGTGCTCATCGTCTGGGCGATGAGGGCGGCGTTGCGCGTCCAGTTGTTGATGACGCCGGTGCCGACCTTGATCTGGTCGGTGACGGCGGCGTATGCGGCGACGGGCGTGATGGCATCGCGCGCGAGGCGGGACTCGGCCTGCCAGACCTCGTCGAAGCCCTGGGATTCGGCGTACTGGACGAGCTCCATGTTCTCGCGGATGGAGTGTTTGTCCTGGAGGTACATGCCGACACGGTCGCCCCTGTCGCTGACTCGCGTACTGTCGCTCATGGAACCGAACCGAACCTACACCCAGACTCGATAAATAAGTATGGGCTGGCCACTCGCGGACTGCGGGCGGCTGGTGGCGATACCTGACAGTCACCCGTCACAAGCTTTATCGCCCGGCCCGGAGACGGGGACGTACGCGGCCCCACGTCGGAGTGTTCCCAGCAATGCAAACAGACCTCCGCGGCAAGGACATGATCACGGTCCAGGAGTGGAGCAAGCCGGAACTGACCTCGGTGCTCGACGTCGGCGACACGCTCAAGACGGAGTTCGCCGCCGACCAGTGGGCCCATTTCGGCGCCCTCCAGGGCTACTCGCTGTTCGAACTGTTCTACAACACCTCGACGCGCACCCGATCGTCCTTCGAGGCCGGCATCAACCAGCTGGGCGGCTACCCCCACATCATGTCGCCAGACCAGCTCCAGCTCGAACACGGCGAGTCCGCCTGCGAGACGGCGAAGGTCCTCTCGCGGTACGGCCACGCCCTCGCGGTGCGCGTGCTCGGTTCCGCCGTCGACTTCGAGTATCCCAGGGGAACCGAGATCATCCGCGACTACCAGGCCGGCGCGGACGTCCCCGTCTACAACATGCAGTGTGACACGTACCACCCCTGCCAGACGCTGGCGGACCTCCAGACCGTCCGCGAGCGCAAGGGCGCCATCGAGGACACCGAGTTCACCATCTCCTACGCCTACGCCCCGGAGGTCCGTCGGCCGGTGAGCGTCCCCCACTCCTCAGTGCTCGGGTTCACGAAGATGGATGCCGACGTGACGCTGGCCCACCCGGAGGGGATCGACTTAGACCCCGATATCGTCGACCAGGCACAGGACAACGCCGACGAGGCCGGCGTCGACTTCACCATCGAGCACGACATGGAACGTGCCTTCGAGGACGCGGACGTCGTCTACCCGAAACACTGGGTCTCCTACAAGGTCGGCGAGCGCGGCACCGAGGAAGAGAAGGAGATCCACAACCAGCACACAGACTGGATCTGCGACGAGGAGATGCTCGACAACGCCGACGACAACGCCATCTACATGCACTGCCTGCCGGCGAAGCGGGGCTACGAGGCCACCGACGCCGTCATGGACGGCCCACAATCGGTCATCTACGACCAGGCCGAGAACAGGATGCACGCCCAGAAGGGGCTGATGCTGTTGACGATGGGCGGGCGCGGCTGGTAGGATGGCCGACGAGGCGCCGGCAGAGACCGACTCCGGGTCGGAGACTGCCTACGAACCCATCGGGACCGAGCCGAGTTTCGACCTCGACGTCGAAGCCCCGGACTTTTGGGGCACACCGCGCGAGAAACCCCTCTGTATGATCGCCCTGGGGGGTAACGCGCTCACGCCGTCCGACGGGACGGGGACCTTCGCCGAGCA
This sequence comes from Halobacteriales archaeon SW_10_68_16, assembly GCA_003023485.1. Next base: position 5,870 of record PXSG01000005.1, on the reverse strand, counting down.
GATGGCAGCCGTCGAGCGCACCGCCGACTGTGTCGTCGAGGTGATGAAGGCCGGCTACAAGGTGGTACTCACCCACGGCAACGGCCCACAGGTCGGCGCCCTCCTCCTCCAGCAGGAACAGGGCGAACCGCCCGCCCAGCCGCTGGAGGTCTGTGGCGCCATGAGCCAGGGGCAGATCGGGTACATGCTCTCCCAGCAGATGTACCGCGCGCTCGAAGAGCGCTGGAAGCACGTCCCCGTCGCGTGTCTGGTCACCCAGTCGATCGTCGACCCCGACGACCCGGCCTTCGATGAGCCAACGAAGCCGGTGGGCCCGTTCGTCGACGAGTCGACGGCCGACGAGATGCGCGAGGCCGGAATGACCGTCAGGCAGGTCCGCGAGACCGGCGACCGCGACTACCGGCGAGT
>PXSG01000005.1:3843-5429 GCA_003023485.1 Halobacteriales archaeon SW_10_68_16 | reverse complement strand
CGCGAGCGCGGGCACATCGACGGCCACGACGCCGTCGTCGACAAGGACCTCCTCACGCAGGTGATCGGCCACGTCCTCGACGCGAACTACCTCGTGATCCTCACCGACGAGGACGGCGTCTACGTCGACTACGGGACGCCAGACGAGCGCCGCCTCGAAGACGTGACGAGCGGGGAACTCCGCGAGTACCAGGACGCAGACGAGTTCCCCGAGGGGAGCATGGGCCCGAAAGTCGAGGCCGCGATCCGGTTCGTGGAGGGGGAGTCGCGCCGGGAACGACGAGCAATCATCGCGGCGCTGGACGACGCCCTCGACGCGCTCGAAGGCGAGGCCGGAACGACCGTCGTGTACGGCGACTAGCGGGGCTACAGTTCCAGTCCCAGGCCGGCGTAGACGTCACAGGCCCGCACCACGTCCTCGACGTCGACCCGTTCGTTGGCGGCGTGGGCCCACTCCTCGCGGGAGGGGCCGAATCCGATGGTCGGGATCTCGGCGACGCCCATCGTGTAGTTCCCGCTGGTCGAGAAGGTCCACTTCCTGATTTCGACCGCCGAGTCCAGGACCGTCTCGGCCACCTCGTAGGTGTCCTGGACGAGCGGGTGGTCCTCTTCCAGGAGCCACATCGGGTAGTACTTCTTCGACTCCAGTTCGTAGCCCCGCCAGGTCGGACGGTCGAAGGTCAGCGTCTCGACGCTAGCGTCGACATCGTTGCCGTACTCCTCCCGGGCGGCCGCGATGGCGTCTTCCAGTTCCGCGTGTGCGGTCGCCTCGTCCTCGCCGATGGTCAGCCGGCGGTCGACGTAGATGGTCGCGCCCGCAGGGACAGCGTTGTTCGAGGGCGTGTCCACCTCGACGTTGGTCGCCGCGATGGTGCCGGCCCCGAGGAAGTCGTGGTCGTTGGTCTCCTCGTTCAGTTCCTCGATGCGGTCGATGATCTCGGCCGCGTGGTAAAGGGGATTGATCCCCCGTTCGGGTGCGCTGGCGTGACAGGACGCCCCCTGGAGGTCGATCCGTAGCTCACAGCGCCCGCGGTGGCCGCGCTTGACGTCCATCTCCGAGGCCTCGCCGATGACGACGGCCTCCCAGTCGACGTCCAGCTCCTCGACGACGTACTTCATCGCGTGGCCCTCGCTGACCTCCTCCATCAGCTCGCCGGTGACGTAGACGTCGTGTTCGGGTTCGAGATCGAGGTTCGCCAGCGCGGCGCCGCCGTAGACCATCGACGCCATCGCACACTTCATGTCCGACGCGCCCAGGCCGTACAGCTGTCCGTCCTCGATTGTGGCAGCGTAGGGGTCGTGGTCCCACTGGTCGCGGTCGCCGTAGCCCACGGTGTCGACGTGGGAGTTCAGCATGACGGCGCCGTCCTCGTGGCCCTCGACGACGCCGTGGACGTTCCCGAACTCGTCGATGAAGGCCTCGTCGTAGTTCAGCCGTTCCATCTCTTCGAGGACTCGATTCGCGACTGCCTCCTCGTTTTCTCCCGCGGTGGTCGCCGAGGGGGTGGCAACGATTTCCTGCAGGAACTCGATACAGTCCTCGCGGTGGTCGTCGACCCACTCGCGGATCTCGGGGGTGGCGTCCTC
>PXSG01000005.1:0-3800 GCA_003023485.1 Halobacteriales archaeon SW_10_68_16 | reverse complement strand
CAGTCCCAGGAAACCGGGTATCAACGTTCAAGAGGGGTCCCCGACTGCAACGCCCATGGACGAATTCGTCATCGACCCCAGTCGACTCCGCGAGCGCTTCGAGAAGTTCAACCAGATCGGTGCCACCGACGCGGGGGGCGTCGACCGACCCACCCTGACAGACGCGAACAAGAGGGCCAGGGACCTACTCGTCGAGTGGTTCGAGGACGCCGGCCTGGCCGTCACGGTCGACGAGATGGGTAATATCTTCGGCCGCCGCGAGGGGGGCCGCGAGGACGCAGCCCCGATCATGTTCGGCTCGCACGTCGACAGCCAGTGCAACGGCGGGCGCTTCGACGGCGTCGTCGGCGTCCTCGGCGCGCTCGAAGTCGTCGAATCGCTTAACGACGCCGGCCACACCACGAAGCGGCCCCTGGAAATCGTCTCCTGGACCAACGAGGAGGGCGTCCGGTTCCAGCCGGACCTGCTCGGGAGCGGCGTCTTCAGTGGGAAGTTCGACACGCAGTTCGCGTACGCCCGGGAGGACGAGGACGGGAACACCGTCGAGGAGGAACTTGAGCGCATCGGCTACAGGGGCGAGACACCCTGCGAACCCCGGGACCTGCACTGCTATCTGGAACTGCACGTCGAACAGGGCCCCTACCTCGACGACAACGACCTGTCGGTGGCGGCCGTCGACGGCGTGTTCGGCTTCTCCTGGCTGGAGGTCACCTTCGAGGGCAAAGCCGACCACGCCGGCCCAACGCCGATGGACGCCAGGCAGGACGCCCTGGTCGGCGCGAGCGACGTCGTGACTGCGGTGCGCCGCCTCACCGCAACCGGCGGCGATGACCTCGTCGGAACGGTCGGCAGCATGGACGTCTGGCCGGACTCGATCAACGTCATCCCCGAGCGGGTCACGTTCACGGTCGATCTACGCTCGGCCGATGATGCCATCGTGGCCGCGGCAGTCGAGCGCGTCGCGGAGGCGATCGAGTGGGCTGTCCGGCGAGAGAGTCTCGACTGCGAGTACGAGGAACTGATGCGCGTCGACAGCGCCACCTTCGACGAGGAGTGTGTGGAGACAGTCGTCGACGCGATGCGGGAGGCGGGCTACGCGGAGACACGCCTGACCAGCGGCGCCGGCCACGACGCGAGCTATCTGCACGACATCTGCCCGACAGCGATGGTATTCGTGCCCAGCGTCGACGGCGTGAGCCACCGCGAGAGCGAGTACACCGAGTGGGAAGACGTCCTCGCGGGCGTCGAAGTGCTCGGTCGGGCCGTCGTGAAGCGATCCGACGGGTAGTCGCTGTCGTCCAAGGGGACTGCGGGTGAACGTTTTTACCGACGTGTGCGCTTGGTGGACGTGGTATGATTCTCACGGGGACCGTCGTGGCCGACTCTTCGACGCTGGTCCGGGACGGCGCGGTCGTCGTCGAGGGGTCAGACATCGTCGCGGTGGGCGACCGTGCGGACCTCCTCGACCAGTACCCGGACCACCGCGAGGCATCCTACGACGTACTGTTGCCGGGCCAGGTCGGCGCACACATCCACTCCGTCCAGAGCCTCGGCCGTGGCATCGCCGACGACACCGAACTGCTGGACTGGCTGTTCGACTACATCCTCCCGATGGAAGCGACGCTTTCCGCCGACGAGATGGAGGTCGCCGCACGCCTGGGCTACCTCGAACTCATCGAGAGCGGGACGACGACGGCCATCGACCACCTCTCGGTCGCCCACGCCGACCGCGCCTTCGAGGCCGCCGGCGAGATGGGAATCCGTGGTCGACTCGGCAAGGTGCTGATGGACCAGCGCTCGCCCGAGGGGCTCCGGGAGGACACCGACGAGGCGCTCGCCGAAACGGAGCGGCTCATCCGGGAGTACCACGGCAGTCACGGCGGCCGCATCCGGTACGCCGTGACGCCACGCTTTGCGGTCTCCTGCACCGAGGGCTGTCTCCGTGGGTCCCGCGAACTCGCGGACGCCTACGACGGCGTGCGCATCCACACCCACGCGAGCGAGAACCGCAGCGAGATCGCGACCGTCGAGGACGACACCGGGATGCGCAACATCCACTGGCTCGATGAGGTCGGCCTCACGGGTGAGGACGTCGTGCTCGCCCACTGTGTCTGGACCGACGAGAGCGAGCGGGAGGTGCTCGCGGAGACGGGCACCCACGTCACGCACTGCCCGTCCTCGAACATGAAACTCGCCAGTGGCATCGCGCCGGTCCCGGACTACCTCGACCGGGGAATCAACGTCGCGCTGGGCAACGACGGGCCGCCCTGTAACAACACGCTCGACCCCTTTACCGAGATGCGCCAGGCCAGCCTGCTGGGGAAGGTCGACTGTCTCGACCCCACGGTCACGCCCGCAAAGACCCTCTTCGAGATGGCGACCATCAACGGCGCCCGGGCGGCAGGGTTCGAGAAGGTGGGGAAACTCCGGGAGGGATGGCGGGCCGACATCGTGGGCCTGCGGACCGACGTCACCCGCGCGACGCCGCTGCACGACGTGCTCTCGCATCTCGTCTACGGCGCGCGGGCCTCGGACGTCCAGCTGACGATGGGCGACGGCGAAATCCTGATGGGCGACGGCGAGGTGCTGGTCGCCGACGCCGACGCGATCCGGGACGAGGCCCAGGAGATCGCGGAGAGCCTGGACCTCGAAGCGGCACGCGAGAGCGCACAGGAAGTGAAGCCGTAAACCGGGACCCTCGTGTATGCGTGTTACAGCCGCGTGCGGTCGGGATCGAGATAGAAGCCCGTGGTGAGAAGCGCAGCCGTGTAGGCGGGGTCGTCGTCAGTCTCGTCGTATCTGTCCGGGTGTTTGTCGTCGGAGAGGACGAGCGCGGGGCGACTCGACCTGGCGCCGTACGGATCGTGGTCGAGTACGACGACCGCCCCTTGCGGGTAGTACGTGGCCATCCGTCACTCGTCGGTATCCGGCATCTCCGCGATGTCGTCGAGTCCCGGTTCCGTGTCACCCCGGTCCCGCTCGGACTCCCGCGAGGGTAGTGGCTCCTTTCCGAGGTCCGGGAGGTCCTCGCTCCAGTCGGGATTTTCCTCGAAGCCATCCTCCCCGAACAGCCGTTCGAACGTCTCGGCGTCTTTGAACGCCCGGAGGCGGCGGTAGATAACGTCGGTCGTGGCGACCACCAGCCTGGAGCATTTATTACGGGACACCGACTACCGAACGAGTGTGGAACTCGACGTCAGCGGCCTCGTCTGTCCGCAACCGACGGCGGTCGTCCGCCGGTGTCTGGCGGAGTTAGAGACGGGCGAGGAGCTGGTGGTCACGGGCGACTATCCGCCGGCAGAGCGCTCGATCCGGCGGTTCTGTTACAAGCACGGGTTCGCGGTCAGCGAGGGGCCGCCGGCCGACGAGGGGGAGTTCTCCGTGCGCATCGTCGTCACGGAGTCGGCTTCGCTGGAGACGACCGTACCGGCCGAATCCGCCGACACCGACGGGGAATGACCAGCACGATCCGGCGGCAACCACAGATATTTGTGTCGGTGCGTCCATCTTCCGAGGTACGACAGTCCGCCGGCCGGCGACGCAGTCCCGGCGACCGGAGACGGCAGGGCCGGCCGCGGACAGACAGGAGTGATACACGTGGAAATCGAACTCATCATAAACGGCACGCGAGAGACCATCGAGGCCAGCGAGGACGACGACCTGGCGACGGCACTGCGGGCGGCCGGCTACAAGGGCGTCAAGTGTGGCTGTGACGGCGGCGTCTGTGGCGCCTCGAAGGTCATCGTCGACGGCGAGGCACGCATGGCCTGCGGGATGGACGCGGGCGAGGCCGCGGGCAG
>PXSG01000004.1 GCA_003023485.1 Halobacteriales archaeon SW_10_68_16 | reverse complement strand
GCGCTTCGGCCAGTTGCTGGGTATCGAGGACAGCGTGCTGTACGTCGGCTACATCAACCAGGCGGACCTGGGTGACTACTACGTGGACAAGTATGCCTTCGAGACCGACCCGGAGAGCCTGTCGGCCGTTGCCGGGGCGTTCGCCGAGCGGGCAGCCGACGCCGACATCATCCACACCAACGACTGGTTCGGGTACAATCCGGGCTCGCGGGCCCGCTCGGAGACCGACGTCACCTGGGTTTCCTCGTTTCACTCGCTGTCGGCCGACCGCAACGTCGACCCGCCCGACCGCGAGGTCAGAACCGAACAGCGGGTCGCCAACCGCGCGGACCACCTCGTCGCCGTCAGCGAGTTCACGCGCGAGCGCATCCGCCACGAGTACGACGCCGACCCGACTGTCATCTACAACGGCTTCTCTTCGGTCGAGCCGACTGGAAAAGACGTCAAGGCCGAACTCGGCATCGACGGGACGATGCTGTTTTTCGTGGGACGGCACACCTACCAGAAGGGGCTCTCGTACCTGCTGTACGCGCTCCCGAAACTCCGCCGGGACGACGTGACGCTCGTGCTCGGCGGGACGGGCCACCTCACCGACCAGCTCCAGCGCTTCGGCCAGTTGCTGGGTATCGAGGACAGCGTGCTGTACGTCGGCTACATCAACCAGGCGGACCTGGGTGACTACTACGCCAGCGCCGACCTGTTCGTCTCGCCCTCGCTGGCCGAGCCGTTCGGGCTCACCATCGTCGAGGCGCTCTCAGTCGGCACCCGGGTCGTCGCCTGCCGGAGCGGTGTCGCCGAACTGCTCCCCAAGGACTGTGTCATCGAGATCACGCCCGATTCGGAGTCCATCGCCGACGGCATCGAGTACGCACTCTCGCTGGACACCCCCATCGAGTACGAGGAACGGACCTGGGAGGAGGTGGCCGACGAGCACGCGGCTTTTTATCACGACGTGCTCGAAGCGTAGACATGTCACGCGAACTCCTCAGAGAGGCGGTCGACGGGGTCGAGACGGCGCGCGAGCACATCCTCTCGTTTCTCGACACGCTCGACGACCGGGGGATGCAACAGCACTGAGACGGATTGCTGTAGTCGCTCACCGGATTCGAACTCGTCGATGCTCACCGGCATACTGTGTACTAGTGTGCGTATGTAATGAATGTACTGTCTATTTTGCCTGTATTTCTGTCGGAACACGGTCCCCGGAACACAGCGACGAAACGGTCCGACCTACCGCAGGAAACGCACGTCGGTGACCGGTTCGGGGTGGACGACAAAGGCGTCGGGGGGTGTCTGGTAGGGGCTGTCCTCGGCACCGCTGCGCGGGCGGTAGGGACTGTCGTAGGCCGACTGACGGTCCTCGGGCGGCCGGTCGAAGTCCTCCGGCGGGAGGTAGATCTTCTCCCTCGACTGCGACCGGACGACGACCGCCGTGTCGCGGTCACCGGAGACGACGATTTCCGTCCGGCCGTCGGCGATCTCCATCGTGAAGTCGATCGGCTCGTCGGTCGCCGGGCCGCCGCGCTCGTCCCCGCTCGGGCGCTGGTCGTCCATGTGAACCCGGAGGAGGGTGACCCACTTAGTCGTTGGCAGGTCCGGGGGTCAGCGCGTCCCCGTCACGCGCTCGAAGAGGATCGACCCCGCGCGGTAGACCGGTCGCAGGAAGTAGTTCGCCATGCCGACGAGGCCGACCAGCCCGCCCAGCGACTGGAGTTCGGCCGGCGTCGCGCCGAGGAAGGCCAGACAGACCGCGGCAGCGACGACGGGACCGGCCCACAACAGCCGGCCGTAGGCACCCGGGTCGCGGCCGGCGAACTCCGGCCCGGCATCCAGCCGGCCCCGGGCGGTAAAGAGAACGCCGCCGATACCGAGGAGGCCGGCCGCGAGGGTCAGCGACGCGGCGGTACCGGCCAGCCCGGCTCCCAGCAGGCCGAGGCTGGCGACGAGCAGGACGAACGTGGCCCGGACCGCGCGCTCGGAGACGTCCATACGGTGGCGTGGTCGCGGGTTCCTAAGGGCTTTGTGCACGTCGGCCGAGGTGTGCCCGTGACCCGGAACGCCGGACTCGTCGGCCTCGCCAGGGCGGTCGTCGTGACCGCCCGCGACCAGCAGCTGTCCTTCCTGGCGGCCGCCATCGCCTACTACGCGTTCGTCTCGCTCGTGCCGCTCGTGGTGCTTGCCCTCGCCATCGCGACCCTCGTGTGGGGGGGCCTCACCAGCACCTCCGGCCGGGGCGGGGCGACCGTCCTCGGCGTCGTGGTGTTGCTCTGGAGTTCCTTGCGGCTGTTCCGCGGGCTCGACATCGCCTTTTCGCGCGTGTACGGCGCCGTCGAGTCGGTCTCGCTGGTCGAGCAGGTGACCGAGGCGCTGGTCGTCCTGCTCGGCGGGGCCATCAACGCCACCCTCGCCGGCTACGACCGGCAACTACAACAGGGGGGCCCCCGAGATACCACACGACTGATGAGCGACGCGGACGACGGTGACGCCGATCTCGGGGAGGCGGCCACTGGCGGCGACGACGACGGTGTCGCGACGGTCGAACCCGAGACCGTCGACTACGAGGACTTCGCCGAACTACGGCGCGACCTGGAGCGCTTCGAGGCGGAGATCGAGGACCGCACCGTCCACCGCGAGGAACTCGAACGCGACCTGCGCCAGTACGTCCGCCAGCAGGCCCGCCGTGGCCACGCCCGCGGGTGGGGCCCCTACCTCGTGTTGCTCTACGGGACCGCGATGACGCTGGGTGCCTTCTACTTCCTCTCGGGTGGCTGGGCGATTCTCGCTATGCTGGTCGTCTGGCTCTCGACGCTCGGCCTGTACACGCTGATGGTGCTGGTCGGGGTGACGGCGGCGGCTATCGGACTCCCCGGGCGTGCACTCGGTCTCCTCAGAAAGCTCCGGCCCTGAAAAACGGAGTGTGTTTGTGGCTCGAGACGACTGTTCGTCTCAGAACTTCTCGAGGTAGCGGTCGAGTTCCCACTCGGAGACCTCGACGAGGTACTCCTGGAACTCCTGGCGCTTGGCCTCGATGAACTTCTCGGAGACGTGCGGGCCCAGCGCGTCCATGACGACCTCGTCGGCCTCGAGTGCGTCGATGGCCTGCCCGAGGTTCGAGGGCAGCGTGTCGATGCCGTACTCCTCGCGTTTTTCCTCGTCGAACTCGTAGATGTTCTCCCGAACGGGGTCCGGACAGTCCATGCCGCGCTCGATGCCGTCGAGGCCGGCGTGGATCATCGCCGCGAACGCGAGGTAGGGGTTACACGACGGGTCCGGCGAGCGCAGTTCGATGCGACTCGCTGCGGGCACGCGAGCGGCCGGCTTGCGGACCAGCGCCGAGCGGTTGACGTCGCTCCAGGCGACGTAGACCGGCGCCTCGTAGCCCGGAATCAGCCGCTTGTAGGAGTTGACGGTCGGGTTTGCGACGGCCGTGATCGCTGGCGCGTGGTCAAGCACACCCGCGAGGAACTGCTTTGCCGTCCCCGAGAGGTTGAACTCGTCGTCGCCGTCGTGGAAGGCGTTCTCGCCGTCCTCGGTAAAGAGCGAGAGGTGTGTGTGCATCCCGGAGCCGTTGATGCGCGGGATGGGCTTTGGCATGAACGTCGCGTGGAGGTCGTGCTGGGAGGCGATCGCCCGGACGACCGACCGGAAGGTCGCGACGTTGTCCGCCGTCGTGAGGATGTCGTCGTACTTGAAGTCGATCTCGTGTTGGCTCTGTGCGACCTCGTGGTGGCTGGCCTCGACCTCGAAGCCCATGTCCTCGAGCCCGTAGATGATGTCGCCACGGACGTCCTGGGCCATGTCCTTCGGGGCGAGGTCGAAGTACCCGCCCTTGTCCGACCACTCCAGGGTCGCGTTGCCGTCCTCGTCCTCCTGGAAGAGGAAGAACTCGGGCTCGGGCCCGGCGTTGACGGTGTAGCCCATGTCGTTGGCGCGCGCGACGGCGTCTTTCAGTACCTTGCGCGGGTCGCCCACGAACGGTTCGTCGGTCGCCGTGTCGTGGACGTCGCTGATCATCCGGGCGCTCGTGACCTTCGGCCCATCCCTCCAGGGAAGGACCGCGAACGTCGACGGGTCCGGTTCCAGGCGCATGTCCGACTCCTGGATGCGGACGAACCCGTTGATCGAGGAGCCGTCGAAGTAGATGCCCTCGGTGAAGGCCTTCTCGGCCTGGTCGGCCGGGATAGAGACGTTCTTGACCGTCCCCAGGATATCCGTGAACTGGAGGCGGATGAAGTCCACCCCCTTCTCCTCTATCTCGTCTAACACGTTCTCTTCCGCCGGCGAGAGGTTTTCGCTTGTCATCTTTCGACACCTGAGAAGCTATCCCGCTGCCACAAAAACCCTCCTATTTTGCGCAATCCTTGCCCGTTGCGCACAGAATTGTATATTCGTAAAATTCTAATGCCGTGCCTCCGTTTGTACGGTTGATGACGTACGAAAATCTAGACCGAAAGTTGGTGAATGCGCTGCTGGGCGACGGGCGGGCGAGTCTGCGGAGTCTCGCGGAGGACCTGGACGTCTCCGTGACGACGGTTTCGAACCACCTCTCGGACTTAGAGGAGGACGGCATCATCCGCGGCTATACGCCGAAGATCGACTACGACGCCCTGGGCTACGACGTGACAGCCATCCTCCAGTTGAAGGTCGAGGGCAGCGGCCTCCAGGCAGTCACCGAGGAACTGACCGAGCACCGCCAGATGGTCAGCGTCTACGAGGTCACCGGCGACCACGACATCGTCGCCGTCGGGAAGTTCGCCGACACCGACGACATGAACGACGCCATCAAGACGCTGCTGAACAACCCCGACATCAAGGAGTCCAACACAAGCGTCGTCCTCAACGCCGCCAAGGAACACGAACAGTTCGAACTCGACGTCGAGTGACCCACGACCCGAGCGCGGCTATCCGCGGATGACGTAGCGGTCCTCGGCCTGCCCTTCGAGGCGTGCCCGTTCCCTGAGGCGAACCACGTAGCCGGTGGGCTGGGGGCGCAGGTCGTGGTCGGCGTCGACCCGCACGAGGTGGCCCGTGAACTGCGCCGACGGCGGCTTCCCCGCGGCCCCGCAGTCGTAGACCGTCAGCAACTCCCCGCGGTCGGCCTCGTAGACGACGACGTGGGCGTGCTGGGGGAGGTGCCACTCCCCCTCCCCGGCGACCGCCAGGTGGTTCATGCGTTCCCGTTGGGACCGCCCCAGCAAGGGTGTGTCGCTTCCCCCGACGCCGCGCCCGCAGTCGGGCGGTCCGTCTCCGTTTCCGAACGTTTTTGGCCGGCCAGCGGGTGCTTTGGCCCGATGCCCTCCACCCGTGCCGGTCCGGAGGCGACCGGCGGATGACCCCCCGCGACCTGCTGGCGCTCCTCGGGAAGGCCCGCCCCCGTCGCCTGCTCCGGAGCGTGGGCGACCTCTTCAAGGGACCGGAGGAGTTGACCCTCACCGAGGGCTCGATCGGCTGGCCGCTCTTTTACCTCTCCTTGCCCATCGTCGTCACGAACCTCCTCCAGACGGCCTACAACCTCGCCGATACCTTCTGGCTGGGCCAGTACAGCACCGAGGCCCTGGCGGCGATCAGTTTCGCGTTCCCGATGGTCTTCCTGCTCATCTCGTTTGGCATCGGGCTGACCGTCGCGGGCAGCGTCCTCGTCGCCCAGCACACCGGGGCCGGCGAACCACGCGAGGCCGAGTACGCCGCCTCCCAGACGGTCGCCTTCGCCGTCGTCGTCTCCGTCCTGTTGGGCACGGCCGGCTACGTCCTCGTCGACGACGTCCTCGCGCTGTTGGGGGCCGGCCCCGACATCCTGCCCCTGGCGGCCAGGTACATGCAGGTCGTCTCGCTTGGGCTGTTCGCGCTCTTTGGCTTCCTCGTGTTCATCTCGCTGATGCGGGGCTACGGCGACACCATCACGCCCATGCTCGTCATGCTGGGGACGGTCGTGCTGAACATCGTCGTCGACCCCCTGCTCATCTTCGGGGTCGGTCCCTTCCCGGAGTGGGGCGTCACGGGGGCGGCCGTCGCGACGGTCTTCTCGCGTGGGCTGGCGACGGTCGTCGGCCTCGGGATCATGTTCCGGGGCAAGCGGGGGGTCGCCATCAACCTCCCCGACCTGCGCCCCGACCTCGGATACCTCCGGACGCTGGTCCGCGTGGGCGGTCCCGCATCCGTCGAGGTGACCGGCCGGGCCGTCTCCGTCAATCTCCTGCTCATCATCGTCGCCACCTTCGCCAACCCCGTCGTGGCGGCCTTCGGCGTCGGCATCCGCGTGTTCTCGGTCATCTTCCTGCCGGCCATCGCGGTCGGCCGGGGCGTCGAGACCCTGACCGGCCAGAACATCGGCGCCGGCAACCCCGACCGCGCTGCCCGCACGAACGACTTCGCCGCCGTGGCGATGTTCGTCGTGCTGTCGGCCGCCGCGGTGCTGGTCTGGTTCACCGCCCCCGCCATCGTCGCGGTGTTCACCGACGACCCCGAGGTCATCCCCGTGGGCGCACAGTTCCTCCGGACCGTCGCGCCCACCTTCGGCTTCCTGGGCGTGGTCCGGGCCTACAGCGGGGGCTTTCGCGGCGCCGGCCGGACGCTGACTGCCGCGGCCATCGCCATCTTCACGCAGGGCCTCATACGGCTGCCGGTCGCGTGGTTCGGCGCCCAGCGGTTCGGGACGCGGGGCTTCTTCGCGGCCTTCGTCGTCTCGAACGTCGTCGGCGCCGCCATCGCCCTGGTGTGGTTCCGCCGGGGCACCTGGCGCGGTGCCGACCTCACCGAGGACCCGACCGTGCCGGCCGTCGAGGACCACCCTGACGCCGGGGATTGACGGTGTTCGCCGCGAACTGTCGCCGGGTCAACCCCGTCACTTGTCGTCGAAGTCGGCGATGGAGTACCGATATTCCGACGCCTGTCTCCCGTCTTTCGGCCGGGTGAACACCACGACCCCGAGGATCGGGAGGACGAACACGCCGCCAGCAACGATGATGGCGGAAATAAAGCTATTGAATCGAGTTTCGCCGGTTGAAATCTCCACGTCGGGCCGACGAGCGTACGTGCTGGCCCCACTCGGGCCAATTATCACTGATGGGATTTCGGCCACAATCGATAAGAGCGCTCCACGCCTGCCTTCTGGAAGTGATCCGGAGCCCCTCGGGGGGGCGTCCGCGGGGGCAGACGGCGCTGGATTTCACTATCGGCGTCAGCGTGTTCCTCGTCGTGATGGTCTTCGTCTTCTCGTTCGTGCCGGGCGTCCTGGGGCCGTTCGTCTCGACGGGTGGGGACCACCCGGCACTGGCAGACCGGCTGGCCGACCGTCTCGCCCAGGGAATCGCGCTCGTCGTCGGGGACGTCCCAGACGACCATGCAGTTGCTGTCGAAGCCGGTGACGACGTGGTTGACGACGCAGCCGACGCGCTTGATACAGCCCGAC
>PXSG01000003.1 GCA_003023485.1 Halobacteriales archaeon SW_10_68_16 | reverse complement strand
GTCGTCAGCTCGCCCACGTCGACGATTTCGGTCACGTAGTCGATGCTGACACAGTAGGTCTCCTCGCCCAGCGTGAACTCCAGTACTTGGCCGGTCGTGGCTATCGTGGCTGTCATCGTGGCCTCCCTGTTCGTGGTCGGAAGACCCCACCCGAGCGTCTTAAACGTGGCTCCCGTGCTATCAGATTTGATTACCGGGGCGGTGTCTTTATGCGGGATCTGACCACAGTTCGTGACGAGAATGGAGACGACGACGGTTCGGCAACGTCGGCGACGGGAGGTGCGGTGATGTCGCGCTCGCGCCCCCGTGCTGTGGTCGCGGACGACTCCCACTTCATGCGGAGCGTCATCTCCGACATCCTCGAGGGTGGCGGCATCGAGGTCGTCGGCGAGGCACGCAACGGCCACGAGGCCGTCGACCTGGTCGCCGAGGTGGACCCGGACGTGGTGACGATGGACGTCGAGATGCCCGAGATGGACGGTATCGAGGCCGTCGAGCGCATCATGGCCGAGCACCCGACGCCGATCGTGATGCTCTCGGCCCACACCGACGAGAACGCCGACGTCACCTTCGAGGCCCTCGACGCGGGCGCGGTCGACTTCTTCACCAAACCCGGCGGCGAGGTGTCGATGGAGATGTCCCGCCTCGAGGACCAGCTCGTGGAGATGGTCTCCTCGGTCGCCGAGGCCGACGTGACCGGCGGGGACGTGGCCGCCGGGACCGGAGCAGGCTCCGACGCGACCGCGTCCCCGGCAGGGACCACGGCGGGCCGGGACGCCGGCACGGACGCCGGTGTCGAGGCCGGTGGCGGGACGAGCGCCGCGACGAGCGCGACGGCGCGCCGGTACGTCGAGGATCCCACACTCGTCATCGGCTCCTCGACGGGCGGCCCGAAGATGGTCGAGCAGGTGATGTGCGAGTTGCCCCGCGGGGCGGAGTTCCGGGTGCTCGTCGTCCAGCACATGCCCGACGGGTTCACCGGCCGCTTCGCCGAGCGCGTCGACGCCAACAGCGACTACGACGTCCGCGAGGCACGCGACGGCGACCGGCTCGGCGGCGGCGAGGCGCTGATCGCACCCGGCAACAGCCACCTCGAAGTCTCGAACTACCACGCCGGCCGCCTGCGCGTGTCGGTGACCGACGACCCGCCGGTCAACAGCGTCCGCCCGTCCGTGGACGTGACGATGCGGTCGGCCGCCGGGACGGTCACGGACCCGATCGTCGGCGTCATCCTCACGGGAATGGGCGAGGACGGCGCCGCGGGCATCAAGGCGATCAAGGCCGTCGACGGCCACACGATCGCACAGAACGAGGAGACCTCGGCCGTGTTCGGGATGCCAAAGCGTGCGATCGAAACCGGCCACGTCGACGACGTGCTCCCCATCGGGGAGATCCCCGGGCGGATCCTGGACACTGCGGCTGCGGAGGGGATATAACAATGGACGATCAGTATCTCGACGCGTTCATCCGCGAAAGCCGAGAGGAGATAACGAAGCTGAACAACTCGCTGCTCGCGCTCGAGTCGGACCCCGAAGACAGGGAGGCGATGGACCAGATCTTCCGGACGGCCCACACGCTGAAGGGTAACTTCGGCGCGATGGGCTTCGAGGACGCCTCGGAGCTTGCCCACGCCATGGAGGACCTCCTAGACGAGATGCGCGAGGGCGACCTCGCCGTCACGCCGGCGGTGATGGACCTGGTGTTCGCCGGCGTCGACCGGATCGAGGCCATCGTCGGCGAGATCGAAGAACACGGCGAGGCGGGCACCGACACCGGCGACCTCGTGGCGGAACTCCGGGCGGTCCTCGAAGACGGCCCCGACACGGCCGGCGAGGGCGCCCCGGCGGGATCGGCCGACGAATCCGGCGCAACCGGCGACGACGATGGCGACGGGCCGGACCTCGACCGCGGGGCGGTGGACGTCGATCCCGCCGACGTCGAGGGTCGCGTCGTCCACGTCGAGGTGTCGCTGGGCGAGACGGAGATGGCCGGCGTCGACGCCATGTTCGCGATGGAGCGGATCGAGGAACTGTTCGACGTTCTGGAGACCCACCCCGACAGGGCCGACATCGAGGACGGCGACTTCGGGGAGACGTTCGGCCTGTTCATCGCGGCCGAGGACCTCGGGCGCGTCGACGCCGAACTCGACGCCGTCGGGCAAATCGAGTCGGCGACGGTCACCGACGCGACCGACGACCTGACGGCGGACACGGCGGCGGACGCGACCGGCGGCGACGCCGACCACTCCGTCGACGAGATCAAGTCCGTCCGGGTCGACGTCGACCAGCTCGACGACCTCCACGGGCTGGTCGAGCAACTGGTGACCAGCCGCATCAAACTCCGGCGGGCCGTCGAGGACGACGACCTCGACTCGGCGGGCGAGACGCTGAACGAACTCGACAAGATCACCGCGAACCTCCAGAACACGGTGATGGACATGCGGCTCATCCCGCTGAAGAAGGTCGTCGGGAAGTTCCCCCGGATGGTCCGTGATCTGGCGCGGGAACTCGACAAGGAGATCGACTTCGCGGTCGAGGGCGAGGACATCGAACTCGACCGCACCATCCTGACGGAGATCTCGGACCCGCTGATGCATGTCATCCGGAACGCCATCGACCACGGCGTCGAGCGCCCCGACGAGCGCGAACGGAAGGGCAAACCCCGCGAGGGCCAGGTCACGCTGCGGGCCTCCCGGGAGCGCGACCACGTCATCATCGAGGTGGTCGACGACGGCGCCGGCCTCGACGTCGAGGAGATCAGGCGCCAGGCCGTCGAGCAGGGCATCCGCTCGCCGGAGGAACTGGAGACGATGTCCGACTCGGCCATCTACGATCTGGTCTTCCACCCCGGCTTCTCGACGGCCGAGGAGGTGACCGACGTCTCCGGGCGCGGCGTCGGGATGGACGTCGTCCACGAGACGGTCACGCAACTGGACGGTTCGGTCAGCGTCGACTCGACGCCCGGCGAGGGGACGGCCGTCAACCTCCGATTGCCGGTGACGATGGCCATCGTCAAGGTGCTGTTCGTCGAGGTCGGCGACGAGGAGTACGGCGTCCCCATCAAGAACGTCGACGAGATCACCCGCACCGACGAGATGAAGCAGGTCAACGGCCAGGAGGTCATCAAGCACAACGGCGAGATCTACCCCGTGATCGACCTCGCGGAGGCCTTCGACGTGCCCGGCACCCACGCCACAGAGGGCGGGAAGGCCGCGGCGACCGACGGCGGCGACGGCCTCGAAGTCGAGGAGATCGAGGGCGAAATCGAGGAGGGGATGCTCGTCCGTATTCGCGCATCAGAGCGGCAGGTCGCGCTGAAGTGTGACTCGGTCAACGCACAGGAGGAGGTCGTCGTCAAACCCCTGGAGGGCATCCTGAGCGGCACCCCCGGGCTCTCGGGGACCGCGGTGCTTGGCGACGGCAACATCGTGCACATCCTGGACGTCGTCACCCTATGAGCCGGGCCGAGGACCGCGCCTTCGAGAGCCTGCTCGAGTACATCGAGTCGGAACTGGACTTCGAGACGGACTTTTACAACGACGCGTACCTCGACCGCCGGATCACGGCCCGGATGCGCCGGACCGACACCGACGGGTACCGCGCCTACAAGCGCCTGCTCGACCGCGACGCCGACGAGCAGGAGGCGCTGCTGGACTCGCTGTCGATCAACGTCACGGGCTTCTTCCGGAACCCCGACGCCTGGGAGAAACTGCGCGGCGTCCTGCGGGAACTGACCGCCGAGAACCGACGGGTTCGGGTCTGGTCGGCCCCGTGTGCGGACGGCCGGGAACCGTACTCGGTGGCGATGCTCGCGATGGACGACCCCGACATCGCCGAGCGCCGCCTCGAGATCACCGCGACCGACATCAACCCCGACATCCTCGAGGTGGCCCGCCGCGGCGTCTACGAGACCTCCCAGACCACGGACATCGCAGAGGAACTCGAACCACTGGAAGACGACGACCGGTACATCGACCGGGACGGCGACCGCTTCGAGGTGCGCGACCGCGTCAAACGGCCGGTCTCCTTCGAGCGACACGACCTCATCCGCGGGGATCCCGAGCGGGACTTCGATTTGGTGCTGTGCCGGAACTTCCTCATCTACATCGACGCCGAGTACAAGACGCCGATCTTCCGGACCATCCGCGGGTCCCTGCGGGAGGGCGGGTACCTGATGATCGGCATGACCGAGACGCTGCCCGCGGAGTGTCGGGACGCGTTCGACCCGGTCCACAAGCAACACCGCATCTACCGACGCCTATAATGTCTCTGTACCAACACGAACGCGAGGGCAACGCACAGGAACTCATCGGTGCGCTCCGGCGCGCGAACAACCCCGAGGTGCGCAAGCGGGCCGCAGGGATGCTCGGCCGCCTCGAGGACCACGTCGACCGACGGGACATCATCAACGCCCTGGTGGAGGCCGCAGAGAACGAGGACGGCGAGGTCGCGGCGGCGGCCATCGACGCGCTGAACCAGCACGGCCAGGACGCCTTAGAGGAACTCCTGGCGACGATGGCGGGGGTCGACCTCGAACAGGATGCCGCGGACTGGGTGAAGGCGAAGGCGTTCGTCCGGGCACTCGGGGCGGACGTCCCGGAGTTGCGAATGGCCGCGGCGAACGCGCTGGGCGACCTCGACCAGTCCGACGCCGTTCCGAAACTCGTCGAGCGCTTCGACGACGCCGACCCCCGGGTTCGCGCCCGTGCTGCCCGCGCATGTGGGGGGATCGGCGACCCGCGGGCGACCGACCCGCTGACGGGACTCCTCTCGGACCCGGTCGGCGGGGTCCGCCGCGAGGCCGCCGACGCACTGGGTCGGATCGGCAACCGCCAGGCGCTGACGGCGCTGCTCGACCTCTACGACGATGAGGACGAGCGCGTCCGCCGCGTGGCGGTCAGCGCCTTCGGCAACTTCACCAACGACCGCCCGGTCGACCCGCTGATCGAGGCGCTGGCCGACCCCTCGCCCGCGGTCCGGCGGACGGCCGTCTACTCGCTGGTGGAACTGCTCGCGAACGTCCCGACCGAGCAGAGCCACCGCATCCGCGAGACGGTCGTCGAGCGCCTCTCCGAGACCGACGACGCGACGGTGGTCGCGCCGCTGGTGGAGATCCTGCGCGAGAGCACGCAGGCCGCCCAGCGGCGCAACACCGCCTGGCTGCTCGGGCGGGTCATGGACGACCCCGACAGCCGCGAGGCCGTCGACGCCCTCGTCGAGGCGCTCCGTGACGAGGGACAGATGACCCGGCAGTTCGCCGCCACCAGCCTCGCCGAAATCGGCGGCCCCCACGTCAGGCGCGAACTGCTCGAACTCGCCGAGGACGAGGGCGAGGACGGCGATGTCCGTGGCCAGGCCGTGTTCGCGCTCGGGAAAGTCGGCGACGAGGAGACCGCCCGTCGCCTCCAGTCGCTGCTCGACGACACCGAGGACGAGGAGGTCCGACAGAAGACGTTCTCCGCGCTGTCGAAACTCGGCGGGCACCCCGGGAACTGAAAACGCAACCCTCGCGGTCGCGCCCCCGAGTCGTGCAGGGGCACAGAGTATTTCACGTCTCGGACGCGTCTGTGCGTGCATGGCGAGCGACAGGGTGACCGTCTCGCTGGACGACGACGCACGGGAGGCGCTGGCGGACCTCACCGACTGGACCGACGCCGGTCGCAGCGAGGTCGTCCGGCGGGCGCTGACATTCTACGCGGCGAACTACCAGGCCGCGACGACCGAGGCGGGGACCAGGCTCGGGGAGTACCACTCGATGCTCTCGGGGGGCGAGCACGTCCTGCTGGACGTCGACTTCCTGCACTGCTTTCTCGATCACGTGACCGACGAATCGGGCGAGCCCGACCCCTCCTTCCTGGAGTCGGCCGACCAGGTCTCGGACTACCACGCCCGCGAGTACGACGGCGAGTTCGAGACCGTAGAGGAGGTCCTGGAGTGGCTCTCGTTGTGTGGCTTTCTCAGCGTGCGGCGCAGCGACGAGGACCGCTACCACGTGGTCTTCCCCTCCGAGCACATCCGGTGGTTCATGACGCGCTTCATCGAACGCTCCTGCCGGGACCTGCCCTTCGAGATCGACATCGAGGAGGGACTCACGAAGGTGCTCATCACCAAGCACTGATACGTCGTGCGACACTCCCGCGGACACTCCCGGGTCGGTCCCGCGGAACGCGACAGACGTCTACTGGCGGGGGACCGAGTCCGTCGACGGGACCGAGACAGCGGTCGTCGTGGCCTCCCCCACCGCAGACGAAATCCAGTCGGCCCCGCGTGTCCGCAGTGTGG
>PXSG01000002.1 GCA_003023485.1 Halobacteriales archaeon SW_10_68_16 | reverse complement strand
CCGTTCTCGAAGTTCTCCCCGAGGACATCCGCGTCACAGACCGAGACGAGCAGCCCCTCGTCGGTCTCGCGTTCGTTGAGGAGCAGTGCCGTGGTGTCTCCACTCTGTCCCATCACTCGACCAGTTGCTCCTCCCGTTCTTCGCGGAGCTGTTCGGCCTCGCGGGCGACCTCCTCGGCGCGCTCGTCCTCGCCGAGCTGTTCGAGGGCTATGGCCTTCTCCTCCAGGAGGTCGACGTTCTTGAAGCCCAGCCGGACGGCGTTGTCGAAGCAGTTCAGGGCGTCCTCGGCGAGGCCACGTTCGTTGAGGAAAAAGCCTCGGTTGTACCAGGCCTGGCCGAAACGGGGGTCCAGTTCGACGGCGCGCTCGGCGTGTTCCAGGGCCTCCTCGGTGCGGCCGAACTCCCAGAGTGCGTACGCGAGGTTCGTCTCGGCCGTCGCGGCGTGTTCGGAATCGTCGTCGATGTCCAGCGCCTCGCGGTAGGCGCCGATGGCGGCGTCGTACTCCTCGAGTTCGGCGTGGGCGACGCCCTTGTCGACCCAGGCTTCCTGTGCAACGTGGTCGTCCTCGGCGAAGCGGGCGGCCCGCTCGAAGGTGTCGACGGCCTGCTCGTGGCGGTTGATGCGCATGTAGTCCAGCCCCACGTCAAGCAGGGTGTCGGCGTCGACCTGGCCGGCGGGGATATGGGCGCTGTCGAGCGTGTCCGCGACCACCCTGGAGTCGACGGGGTCGACCTGGTCAGTATCGACCTGTAACTCCGGCGGGTCGATGTCGAACGCCTCGTAGGGGTCCTCGAACCCCTGCCCCTCCGAGAAGACGTGGTCCTCGGGGTCCTCGGGGTCGTCGGTCATACACCGCCTTGTCGTGGCAGCGGGTTAAGGGCTGCGTCCCGTCGGCGCCGCGGTTCCGGTTCCCTGTGTGGATTCCGCAGGTCACGGTCCAAGCGCCAGGGGCACGAGCAACACGCCCATGCAGTTCGCCCGGCGCGCGCCGAACCGGGCAGGGACGAGTCCGACGACCGTACTCGCGGCGAAGACACCCAGCCCGACCGCTCCGGTCAACGCGACCACCAGCACACAGAGCAGCGCGAGCACCGACGCCGACAACAGGGTGTTGTCGACTGCCGACTACGAGGACGAGGACGAACGCGACTGTGGCAGCGATGCCGATGCTCGCCAGTAACGTCGGGAGTTCGAGCGGGACGCCGGCATCCTCGAGCGCCACGAGTACACCCGTCCGGGGTGTGCCGAGCGCGACGAGAGCGAAGAGAGCGAAAATCGTGTTGGCAGTATTGACGCCGCTGGTCGCGACGACGAACGCCCGCGGGCCACGCGACGGGAGCGCCACCAGCGCGCCGGTCGCCGCGATGGCTGCCGAGATGCCCGGCAGGTAGCCCACGATTGCGCCCGCGAGGGTCCCGACGAGTGCGACGCTCGCGACGGTCCGGCGCGTCGGGACGACGGACGCGTCGGCCTGTGGTGGGACGCCCGCCCCGCCGACTGCCTCGATCAGGATCGGCGCGCCGAACAACCCCGCAAAGAGCGGTGCGAGCATCCCGCCGCTGGGAAGAAGACCCCTCGCGGGCAGGTCCAGTGTCACCGTCCCGAGCGCGCCGCTGGCTGCGATGGTGAAGGCCGCGCCGACCCTGGCGCGGGTCGTACGCTCTGACGCGACGAGGGCGAGCGCGACGGTCCCGAGCACGAGGGGCAGGTGGGCCCTGATCGTGGGATAGGCCCGCTCCATCGCGGCCGTGACGGGCACCGCGAGCGGGACGGCGAAGGCGACGGCGAGGGCGCTGCCAAGCGCCGACAACCGGAGCGCCTCGCGGCCTCGCCCCTGGAGGACGAGCCTGTGACCGGGCAGCGCGGTCGCAGCCATCGCCGGGTCCGGGACGCCGAGCGCGAGCGCCGGCACGACGTCGAGGAACGTATGTGTGACACCTGCTGCGAGCATCGCAGCACCGACGTACCGCGGCGGGCCGGGCAACGACGGCGCGAACGCGGCCATCAGGAGCGCGAAGTTGTTGGCGTGGAGTCCGGGCGTCAGCCCGCTCGCGGTCCCGAGCGCGATGCCCCCGACGACGAACGCGAGTCCAGCAGCTGTGTTCCCCGGGGTGAGCACGACTTCCACTGATCCGAGGTTCACCGGGCAGGGGTGGAGCCGTGCCCGTATTTCAACCTACGGTGGCCGGGTCGACCGTCCGAGCGCGGTCGCTGGCCGTGTCACATCGGAAGAAGTCTCGGATTCAGCGACCCGAGGGGTCAGCCGAACAGTTCGCCGAGGCCTTCGCCGGCGGCCTCCTCGTCGTCGTCTCCGTCCTCGTCGCCTCCCTCGTCGGCGGCCTCCTCTTCTTCCTCGTCGGCTGCTTTTTCCTCTTCCTCGGGGGCTGTGGGTGCGGCCGCACCGCCGCCGCCGCCGCCGCCGGTCGTGGCCGGCACCGCGGTCGCTTCCTCGACGGCCTCGCCGATGTCGACGTCCTCGAGGGCCGCGATCAGCGCCTTGACGCGGGACTCCTCCACGTCGACGCCGGCCGCCTCCAGGACGTCCGTCAGGTTCGTTTCGTTGATCTCTGCGCCCGATTCGTTCAGGATGAGTGCTGCGTATACGTACTCCATTGTTAGTCTCCGAACATGTCGCCGAGGGCGTCGCCGGCAGCGTCCGCGTCGTCACCGTCGTCCTCGTCGTCGGCGTCCTCGGCAGATTGGTCGTCGTCCGATTCCGTCTCCTCCGTGTCCGTCTCCCCGTCGTCGTCGGTGGCCGGTTCCGTCTCCGGTTCCGGCGCGTCGACGTCCTGTAGTTCCTCGGGCAGGGCCTCCTCGTCGTCGATCTGTGCCGCGAGGGCACGGACCTGCGAGTCGGCCTTGCCGATGAGGTCCGGCATGACCTCTGGGTCCTCGATGCCCGCGTGCAAAGCGAGGTTCTTGGCCTCGCCGCTGGCTTTCGCGAGCAGGGCGGGTAGCGTCGTAGCGGTCGGGTAGTTCGCGTTGACCGCGAGATTGCGCGCCCGGCCGGCAGCCGCGGAGACCTCCTGCCGGTACTCATCGACGTCGAGTTCGAGGTCCGCGGGCTCGAAGAGCACGCCGTCGGCGTAGACGGCGCGCAGGTCCAGCCCGACCTCCTTTGGCTCGATGCCCAGTTCCGAGAGGACGTTCGCGAGGTCCCGCGAGACCTCCTCGCCGGCCGAAAGCACCGTCGAGTCCTCCGTCACCTGGATCGAGCCCCCCTCGATGCGGGCGCTGGCGCCGACGTTCTGGAGATCACCCACGAAGGGGCCGGGATCGATGCCGGTGTCGCCCTCGGGGATGACGATGTCGTTGGGCCCGACCTCGCCGGCGTTGATGGGCGCCGACGTCTTCGAGGCCTCCAGTTGCTGGTAGAGGCCGAAGGGGTTGTCGCTGGTCCCGATGAGCCCGACCTGGCCGCTCACGTAGCCGGTGAGTTCCGCCAGGCCCTCTGCGACGTCTTCGAGCGCACGGACCAGCAGGGTGTTGCGCGAGACGCGCAACGCGGCGGTGCCATGCAAGTCCCGGCGCATGTCCTGGAGTTGCCGGCTCGGGATGCCGGTGATGTCCACGACGCCGACGCTGTCGTAGGATTCGAGGAACGACACGATGTCGTCGACCTCCTCGCGCTTCCACTCCGGTATCGTCTCGGTCTTGCGTTCGGTCTCTGCGCTCATCTCAGGCCACCTCCACGGCGGGGCCCATCGTCGTCTTCACGTAGACGTCGTCGATGTTCATGGGGCCCTTCTCCAGGTCGGCCTGGAGCCGCCGGAGGATGACGTCGATGTTGTCGGCGATCTCCTCGGCGGACATGTCCTCTGCGCCCACGCGGGTGTGGAAGGTGCGCCGGTCGCCGCTCCGTAGCTGGACGGAGTTTTTGAGTCGCTCGACCACTTCGACGACGTCGTCGTCGGGCGAGAGCGGGTCCGGCATCTTCCCCCGCGGACCGAGGACGGTCCCCAGGTACCGGCCGATGTCCTGCATCATCGCCTCCTCGGCGATGAAGAAGTCGGTCTCCTCCGCGAGGTCCTTCGCGGCGTTCTCGTCGTCGCCCAGGTCCTCGAGGTCGTCGGCGTCGAGGACATCCTCGGCAACCTCCTCGGCGCGGACCGCAGTCTCGCCCTCCGCGAAGACCACGATGGATGTCTCCTGTCCGGTCCCCTCGGGGAGGACGATACTCTCGTCGACACGGTTCGACGGATCGTCTAAATCCAGGTCGCGCAAATTGATCGCGAGGTCGACCGTCTCGCGGAAGTTCCGCGGCGGGGCCGCCTCGAGCGCGCGAGTTACTGCGTTCTCTATGTCCTGATCTGCCATCGTTCACCTCCGTAGTGCGCCTGTGGCTCCTACGGGTCAGTGAAACAGGCGATGCCTGTCTCGTTTCGACTCAGGAGAATCCGCCATTTAAAAGCGTCGAAGCCCGCGTGTAGCCTCGCTACGCCGCCGCTTTGTCGGCGAAGTACTCGTCGTACTCGCCCTCGTCGATGCGGTGCTTGAACTCGCGGGGGTCGTTGCCCTCGACGGTCACGCCCAGCGAGGTGCAGGTGCCGACGACCTCCTTGGCGGCGTTCTTGAGGTCATACGAGAGCAGGTCGGGGTGTTTCTGTTCGGCGATCTGGACGATCTGGTCGACCGAGAGGTCGGCGACGAACTCCTCGTGGGGCTGGCCGCTGCCGGTCTCGAAGCCGGCCTCGTCCTTGATGAGTTCGGCCGTCGGCGGGACGCCGACCTCGATCTCGAAGGAGCCGTTTTCCTCGTAGGTGACCGTGACCGGGACTTCCGTTCCGTCGAAGGCTTCGGTCTGGTCGTTGATCTCCCCGACGACCGCCTGGACGTCGACGGGCGTCGGCCCGAGTTCGGGTCCCAGCGGCGGGCCCGGGTCGGCCTGGCCGCCCGGCACGAGTACCTCGATGGTTTCAGCCATACCTGGATGTCCGCACGGGCGAGTTTAAGGGTTGTTTTTCGCGCTCCGTCCGTGAGACGCCCACACGCCGGAGTGAGACCGAGTCCGGGGACTGCAATCAGGCGACGGCGATACCGTTGCGGGCGAGGTACTCGCTGACGCTCTTGATCTCGACGGGGCTGCCGATGATGCGGACCCGCTCGTCCTCCCGGCAGACCGAGACGACGAACCGCTCTTCGAGGTCGTCTCGGAGTCCTTCGAGGGCACCGGTGGGGAGGAGGATCTGCGTGCTGTCACGCAGGCGGGCCACATCTGCCATGATTTTTCATTTCCGGGCTCGCTGTATTAGTGTATCGGATTCGAACGGTCCACACTCCACGCGAGTGGGTACGAAAGCCCTATTGGTGGTGGACGGCCGAGATTCGGGTGATGGGGCTCGAAGAGGAGATACGGGAGATCGAGGAGGAGATCGCCGAGACTCCCTACAACAAGGCGACCGAGGCCCACATCGGCCGGCTGAAGGCCAAACTCGCCGAGAAGAAGGAGGAACTCGAAAAAAAGCAGTCCTCCTCGGGGAGCGGTCCCGGCTACGCAGTCGAGAAACACGGCGACGCGACGGTGGCGCTCGTGGGCTTTCCCAGCGTCGGCAAGTCGACACTCCTCAACGCCCTCACGAACGCCGACAGCGAGACCGGATCGTACGACTTCACGACGCTCGACGTCAATCCGGGGATGCTCCAGTACCGCGGTGCGAACATCCAGTTGCTCGACGTGCCGGGACTCATCGAAGGGGCCGCCGACGGCCGCGGCGGCGGTCAGGAGGTGCTCTCGGTCGTCCGGACCGCCGACCTCGTGGTCTTCCTGCTGTCGGCCTTCGAGATCCACCACTACGAGCGCCTCTCTGAGGAACTCTACGCCAACGGCATCCGGCTCGACGGGCGGCCCCCGCGCGTGAACGTCCGCAAGAAACACAAGGACGGCATCTCCGTGACTGCGAGCGTCGACCTCGAGTTGGACGAGGAGACCGTCGCGGAGGTCCTCCGCCAGCAGGGCTACACCAACGCCGACGTCACCATCGGCGAACCCGTCGACATCGACCGCCTCGTTGACGGCGTCGTCGACAACCGCGTGTACCTGCCCTCGCTGGTGGTCGTCAACAAGGTCGACCTCATCGACCGCGACTACCTCCCGACCGTCGAGGAGAACCTCCGGGCTCACGGCGTCGACCCCGACGACGCGGTGTTCATCAGCGCCGAAGAAGAGCGGGGCCTCGACGCCCTGCGCGAGCGCCTCTGGGACGAGCTCGGTCTGATCCGCGTGTACATGGACAAACCCGGCCGGGGCGTCGACCGCGAGGAGCCGCTGATCCTGCGCGAGGGCGACACCGTCGACGACGCCTGCGAGAAACTCGGCGGGAGCTTCGACGAGCGCTTCCGCTTTGCCCGCGTGCGCGGCCCGAGCGCCAAACACGACGACCAGCAGGTCGGCCGGGACCACGAACTCGCCGACGAGGACGTCCTCCGTATCGTCGCCCGGAAGTGAAGACCCGAAGGCGTTTCTTGCGCGACCGACTGGCACCGGTATGATCGAGACGGTCACGCTCTACCGCGCGCCGACGACCGTCGCCGACGCCGACGCGGTCGCCGACTGGCTCCGCGAGCGCGTCGACGCCGAGGTGGTCGTCCGGGACCGCTTTCTCTCGCTGTACGCCGACGACTCGCTCCCCGAAGCGTTCGCGGCCGCACGGGTGCTCGACCCCTACGATCAGGGGACGGGCAACACGATGCTCGGTATCGTCCGCTACGAGGAACGTGCCCTGGAGCATCCCGAGCGCGCCGGGGGTGTCATCTACGACGGTCTGGGAGTCCAGGACGTCCTCCGGACCCGGATTCCCGACGACGAGCGGGGCCTCGGTCACCTGCACGTCCCGCTTCTGGACCGCGTGCTCGGTACCTGGGGCGACCACGACGGGCGCTGGCACAAGCGCGTGGCCGTCCTCGGTCAGCCCGCACTCGTCTCGGTCCCCGGGCTCTACGAAGCACCGGCAAAGCCCGAGGAGTACTACAGGGAAAAGCAGAAACACGCGCTGGTCTCGGGCGACGCGCCGCCCCGGGAACTCCTCGAAAACGAGGTCGACGGCGAGTTCCTCGTCGCCGACGACCCCCGCACGTCGGAGGCCCTGAAGGGGTACGTCCTGGCGGCCTACCACTACCTCGCCACCGGCGAGGCCTTCTGCGACGAGGAAGGGTGTCGGCTCGCGAATCCGCATCGTCAGCCCGGAGTCATCCAGGCGCAACTGCGCGACCCCGAGTTCTGCGAACGCCACTCCGAGGCGTACGACCCCGCGTCGCCAGCCAGCCACTCGGGGAGCGACTTCGCGAACGAGAGGTAGTGGTCCGTCTCCATGTGTGCCTCGAGGGCCGCCTCGTCCTCGTACTGCTCGAAGAAACGGACCGTGTTGGGATCCTCGATGTCCGTCGTCGCGCGGTAGTCGATCATCCCGTCCTCAGCGCGCGACTGTTCGACGAGGTCGCGGATTGTCTCAAGGGCGTCCTCGCGGTGCTCGGAGGCTATCGGAACTTCGGCGTGGAGAACGATCATACAGACGGCCGGTCGCACGCTTGGACAATAAGCGTCCGGGACGCGAGCTGCTTCCCTCGGTGTCGCTCCTGACCCGACGGCAGTCACTCTACGCGCCCCGAGAGCAGTCCCACGTAGCCGCCGGCGAACGTCTCGAACTCCGTTCGGTCGGCCCGCTCGCGAAGCGCCGTCCGTGCCGACTCGACACGCTCCTCGAACACGGCAGCCTGGGAGGTCCGCGACAGGCGCCCCAACGCGACCGCCGGACCCCACGAGGTCACACCATCGCCGGACAACCGCCGCCGGGTCGTCGAAGATACCGACGACGAACGTCGCCAGGGCTGCGTCCGCGGCCGAGACGGGTGGCTGGGCGGCGTCGGCCTGGAGGTAGTGGACGCCGCTTCCCGTCCGGTCGGGATGGCCCCGTCCCTGGACGAGCATCTCACGGGTCGCGTCGACGCCGATCACTCGTCCCACGTCTCCGACGTGTTCGCGGAGATAGGGGACGTTCGCGCCGGTGCCACAGCCCATCTCGGCGACGGTGTCGCCAGGCACCAATTCGAGCGCGCCAGCGGCCGCTTCGCGCCAGGATCGGATCCCGGGCGCGGCCGCGAGGAGGTCGTAGACGCCGGCCCACCGCCCGTAGAAGGTTCGACTATCCATCGGCGACAGCCCGGATCCGTTCGGCGACGGTCGGCGCGTCCGGTCCCAGCACGTACACGATCGGCTCGACACCCATCGTCCCAGTCTGGTAGAGCACCTGGACACCCGGTGTGTCCGCGAGTGCGGTCGAGAGTGCGTCGGCGATGTCGGCCTCGGGGTCGAACTCGACTGCAGTGAGTCCCTGGGCTTCCAGTGCCGCGACGGTGTCGGGGTCGTAGCGGACGTTCAGCGCCGCGCGTGCGTCGCTGCCGGCTTCGCGGGCCGAGAGCAACACGGTCGCGACGTGCTGGCTGACGCCGAACTCCGGTTCGCCCGGGACGGTGGGACGGCCCCGGACCGCCAGGATGCGCCCGGGTACGCCCGCGACGTCCTCGATGGTCTCGGCGCCGGGCAGCGCCTCGACGAGGTTCGACCCGACTGCCGGGATCAGCCCGGCGAATCCAGCTGTGTTCTCGACGATGCGCAGTCCCCGGCGCACGGACGCGCGGACCTGTCCCGCCGCTCGCAGGCGGCTGTCGGGGTCGTGGATTCCGAACGCGTCCTCGTACTCGGCGAGTTCCGGGACCGCCTCGGCGTGGAGGTCCGCGATGGCGCCGCCCCGCTCCAGTTCGCGAACGAGCACCTCGGCCTCGACGAGAGCCTCGGTCGGGGTCGTACTCCCCTCGGCCAGTCCGTCGGCGAGTCGGTCGACCAGCTCCCGCAGGCGGTCGCTCTCCAGCAGTCGCTCGTTGCGCTCGACCTCGCCGTGGACGTACTTCGAGACGGCGCTCTGGCTGATGCCCAGCAACGCCGCGACCCCCTCCTGGGTGAGTCCCCGCTCCCGGAGTGCCTCTGCCAGCAGCGACCGGTAGGTGGGGAGGAACTCCTCGACAACGATCTCCTCGACGAACTTCATGGCTTACTGGTCACCGCCGAACTCGGCGTCGTCCTGGATGCGGGAGGCCTGCGGTCCGGACTGGTCCTGGTACTTCGACCCGCGCTCGACACCGTAGGGCCGCTCGGCCGGCGACGTCAACTCCGTGAAGATCACCTGCGAGATTCGCATGTCCGGCGTCAGTGAGACCGGCGCAGTGCCGAGATTCGAGAGTTCGAGCGTGATCTGGCCGGCGTAGCCGGGATCGACGACGCCCGCCGTGGCGTGGATGACGACAGCGAGCCGGCCCAGCGAGGACCGACCCTGGACGTGCGCGATGAGGTCGGGCGGGATTTCGACGCGCTCGCGGGTCGTTCCGAGGACGAAGTCGCCGGGGTGAAGGATGAACTCGCCGTCCTCCGGAACGACGGTCTCCTCGACGTACTCGTCGGTCTCGGTCTCGCTCTCGGGGTGGATACAGGGAATGTTTGCGTGCTGGAACTCCAGGAACGTCCGCCCGAGTCGGAGGTCGACACTGGCGGGCTGGATCTGCAGGTCGGGGTCGTCAAGGGGATCGACGACGAGGTCACCCTCCTCCAGGCGCCGGGCGATGTCCGCGTCCGAGAGTATCATACCGGTAGCAACCGGGCCCCCGGTGTAAAATCCCCGGTCCCGGCCCGATACGGGCTGCCGTTCCGGGAGGCCATCGCCGTCTCGACGATGGCCAGGTCTATCCGTTCGCACCCCCTACGGATAGCATGAAACAGGCGATCGTCGCCCGCGGGGACCTCGGCATGGGCGCGGGAAAACTCGCAGCACAGGTCGCCCACGCCTCGCTGATGGCCTACGAGGCGGCCGACGAGAAGACGCGCTCGGACTGGAAGGGCGACGGCCAGAAGAAGGTCGTCCTGCGTGCCGACGGCGAGTCCACGCTCTTCGAACTCGCGGAAATCGCCGACGTCGAGGGACTCCCACACGCCGTCGTCCGCGACGCCGGTCACACCCAACTGGACCCCGGGACGGCCACGACGTTCGCCGTCGGCCCGGCCGAGGAGGAGCGCGTCGACGCGGTCACCGGTGACCTCCCGCTGTACTGACTCGCCGCGTTCCTTGTTAGCAATCTAGAAATATTTATATACTATTAGCGCTTACTCGAAGTGAACAAAGCGACAACCAACGACGAAGAGACAGACCCCAATGCAGGACAACCAACAGCAGGCATACGACCGCGGTATCACCATCTTCTCGCCGGACGGGCGGCTCTACCAGGTAGAGTACGCACGGGAGGCCGTCGAGCGCGGCAGCGCGAGCGTCGGCGTCCGGACGGCCAATGGAGTGGTGCTTGCGGCGAACAGACAGGCGCGCTCGCCGCTCATCGAGCGCGAGAGCATCGAGAAGATCCACGCCGTCGACGACCACGTCGGCGTCGCGAGCGCGGGTCACGTCGCCGACGCCCGCAAGCTCGTCGATGTCGCGCGCCAGCAGGCACAACTCGAACAGTTGCGGTACGGCCAGCCGGTCGGCGTGGAAACGCTGACGAAGACTATCACCGACCACGTCCAGGAGTACACCCAGACCGGCGGCGCACGCCCGTTCGGGGTGGCGCTGCTGGTCGGCGGCATCGAGGACGGCGAACCCCGCCTCTTCGAGACGGACCCCTCGGGGACGCCCTACGAGTGGCAGGCCGTCGCAGTCGGCGGCGGCAGCGACGAGATCAGATCCTACCTGGAGGCGGAGTACAACCCGGGGACGGACCTCGCGGGCGGTGTCACGCTCGCGCTCGACGCACTCGGGCAGGTCCAGGAGGATGTCGACGCCGACAGCGTCGAAGTCGCGACCGTCAACGTCGAGTCCGAACAGTTCCGGACGCTCCCCGCCGAGGAGGTCGCGGATCACCTCGCGGAGACCGACATCGGCGGTGACGAGGCATGACTGACTTCGAGAGTCGCGGGACCCGCGACCCCTACGGGCCCGAACTGGCCTCCTTTCAGGAGGCGGCCGGCGCGGGAGAGCAGGGCGATTCGGTTGCCAAGACCGGCACCACGACCGTCGGCCTCACCACGGCGGATGGCGTCGTCGTCGGCACGGACCGGCGGGCCAGCCTCGGCGGCCGGTTCGTCTCGAGCAAGAACGTCGTGAAGGTCGAGCAAGTCCACCCGACCGCCGTGGTGACCCTCGTCGGCTCGGTCGGCGGCGCACAGTCGTTCATCCGGTCGCTGCGCGCCGAGGCGAGCCTGACCGAGAAGCGCCGCGGCGAGGCGCTCTCGGTCGACGCCCTGGCGACGCTCGCGGGCAGCTTCGCGCGCGGTGGTCCCTTCTTCGCCATCAACCCGATCCTGGGCGGCGTCGATGACGAGGGTGCCCACGTCTACAGCATCGATCCCGCCGGCGGCGTGGTGGCCGACGACTACACCGTCACCGGAAGCGGCATGCAACTCGCCCACGGCACCCTCGAAGGCGCGTACGACCCCGGCCTCTCCATCGAGGAAGCCGAGACGCTCGCGGCTCGCGCAGTCCATGCCGCGACCGAGCGCGACACCGGGTCCGGGAACGGGCTGGTACTGGCGACGGTCACCGAAGACGGCGTCGACATCGAGGAGTACGACGGCGCGACCGACCTGTTGTAGAATCGCTTACCGGTCGGGCCGCGGTGCCGACTCGTAGCGCTCGATTTCGGGAGTCTTCTCGATCCGGTCGTAGATGTCCCCGAGCGTCTCCTCGGCGCGCAGGAGCTTGTGCTCGGCCAGGAATCGACGGCCCGGCACCTACGCGTTTCTGATGGTCGACATTCGGAGCGAGTGGGTCAACACCTATCTCAAGTTCCGCCTCCTCGCGGATTACGCGGACTATATCGTCGGCGTTGCCGAACACGCTCAGGGCGGTTTCCTCGTCGAACAGGGCTACTTCACTGCTCTGGAGGAGTACTTCGCGAAAACGCATGTCTGCAAGCGCGAGTACGACGACCTCGGCCCCGACGACATCGATACCGGCGTCGATATGGAGAATCCCTACAGCGGGATGCAGACGGCGATCTTCGAGATGCTCGACGACCTCGTCGAGTGCGTCGAGACCATCCCGTAAATTCGATACCGCCGCACCCGGATACTTTATCCGCCACAGGCCGAACACCAACCACCGGATGCGCGAGTCCCACCCCGTCGAACGTGTGGTCGGCATCGACTACTACGTCAGCGATGCACCCGGGGTGGGTGGACGCCTCCGGGAGACGCCCGCGGACTTCCGTGTGCGCGAGCGCGAGTGGTTCGAGGCCGAACCGGTCGACGCCGACCCGGACGCCTCCCCCCCCCTCGTCGTCCGTGTGACCCTTCGGGACTGGGACACCAACGACTTCGCGGGGGCGCTGTCGGACCGCCTGGGTATCTCCCGCGAGCGCGTCTCCTGGGCCGGGACGAAGGACAAGCGCGCCGTCACGACTCAGTTGTTCTCCGTTGACGGCGTCTCGCCTGCGGACCTCCCGGACTTATCCGACGTCGACATCGAGGTGGTCGGGCGCGCGGGACGGCCGATTCTCTTCGGCGACCTCGCGGGCAACGAATTCGAGGTCACAATCCGTGAGCCCACGAATCCGGACGACGTCGCGAGGGTGACCGCCGACCTGCGAGCGTTCGCCGGTATCGAGGGCGACGAGCCGCCAGGATTCACCGATGGAGAGCGGACCGTGACTGTCGCAGTGCCGGACTACTTCGGCCAGCAGCGCTTCGGCAGTCTCCGCCCCGTCACCCACGAGGTCGGCCTGGCCATCGTCCGCGGGGACTGGCGCGGCGCCGTGCGCGCCTACGTGGGCAACCCCGGCGAGCGCGAACCCGAGCGGACGCGCCAGGCACGCGCGTTCGTCGACGCGCAGTTCGACGAGACGAGTCCGGACTGGGGGGCTGCCCTCGAGCGGTATCCCGGCCACCTCGGGTACGAGCGGGCGATGCTCCACAGACTCGCCGAGGACGAGGACGACCCCAGCGACTACCGCGGTGCACTCGAGACGGCACCGACCAACCTCCAGCAGTTGTTCGTCAACGCCGCCCAGTCCGATGTGTTCAACCGCTTCCTCTCGAAGCGACTGGCCCGCGGGCTCCCCTTCGCCGAACCGGTCGCCGGCGACGTGGTTTGCTTCGTCGAGACGGACGCTCCCGAGGGGTTCGAGATTCCCGAGACTGACCGCACCCAGCGGGTGACAGACGAGCGCCTCGGGACGGTCAGGCGCCACTGCGAGCGCGGGCGGGCGTTCGTGACCGCGCCGCTTGTGGGCACGGAGACCGACCTCGCCGACGGCGCTCCGGGCGAAATCGAGCGTGCAGTCCTCAAAGACGTGGGCATCCATCCGGCGGATTTCGACCTCCCGGGCGAGTTCGACTCCGCGGGCACCCGTCGCCCGGTGCTCGTGTGGACGGACCTGACCGTCTCGCGGGACCCGCTGTCCTTCGAGTTCGCCCTGCCCCGGGGGTCGTACGCGACCGTCCTGTTGCGCGAGTACCTGAAGTGTGACCCTGCGGACCTGTGAAACACGACGCTTATTCCCCGCTGGCCGCTACCCTCGGCCATGGAGTGTCGGCAGTGTGCCTCGCCGCTGGAGCGGCCCGGCGATTACTGTCTGGTCTGCCGGACGGCCAACGCCGACACGGTGGTCCTCGAACTGGCCCGCGAGCGCGCGACGGTGACCACGCTCGACGGGGAGACGGTACTGGGTCGACACGTCGTCACGACGACGCCCGAACCGTCCGACAGCAAGCGCACGGTCGCGGCGCTGCGGAACTTCGCCGGCGAGATCGCCGACGAGGTGCGTCGCAAACGACCCGAAGAAGTGTACGCGACGGGTGATCGGGACGTACTCGGCGCCGTACGGGCGCAACTACACTTCGAATTCTACCGCGTCCCGGCCGAGGATCCGGTCGAACACGTCCGCGAGCGCCGCGGCGACGCCCCGCTGCCTGGAAACCGTCGCCGACCACCCCCACGTGAAGAAGATCATCCCCGGCCCCATCGACGCCGGAGGGTCGGGCTCGCGGTCGGGACTGCGCGCGAAAACGACACGGGCCGACGACAACGGTAACGTCCGCCTGCTCGTCCGTGACGGCTCCAGCGTCCAGGAGAACCGCGTCGTCACGACCGCCCGGGACCGCGACCTCGGCGAGCGCGTGCGCGCCGACCTGAACGAGGCGCTACGCGAGGCTGACCTCCAGGAGTAGGGCCAGCAGCGGGCGCTCTTGCCTACTCCGGTGAAAGAAAATATTATTAGTGTGATATTTACACTAACTGGTGTACAAAATGTAGGGCGTATATCGGTCATGTGTGTCAGTCAAGACCATCGCTCGAAAGCTATTATAATTAAAAATTGATGTTTTATTATACCACTGTATAAAAGAGGTTTGATTTCTTCTGTTCTATCAAACTGTGGTTGAACACAATCACACAAACAAACTTTCATGGCACCTAATTACATTTGGGGGCCTTTGATTAACCTATATAGAGGAAAGTTTAATAATTGGCGGGCTGGACGGGTAGTATGGACATCGATGAATTCGAATCGGGTGAAAGTCCGGGTGAAATTATAAACTTCGAAGGATATGATGCATTCAATCCTGATCCCCTCCCCCCTGATATTCAAATAAATAACAAATTGGCTATGGCTCATGCGGATGCTTTGAAGGCTGTAGCCGAACTAAAAGGGGTAGGAAGGAACGTTGAAAACCCTCACATGTTGATTCATCCCTTTATTAGAAAGGAAGCTGTGCTATCATCGCGTATTGAGGGTACGCGAGCAGACCTAGAAGACATCTATGCTCTTGAAGCAGGCCAGGAGAATACGATCGATCCACCACGGCGTAATGACGCAAGAGAGGTCATAAATTACGTCTGGGCAACAGAACATGGACTTTCGGAGTTAGACTCTTCTGGACTTGATTTGGGACTTATAAAAGAACTTCATCAGATACTCATGCAAGATGTAAGGGGTAATGAAAAATCACCTGGTGAGTTTAGAGACGGTCAGAACTATATTGCTGGACCTGGTGATAATGTTGAAGAAGCTCGCTATGTTCCACCACCAGCTCAACACGCCTCGGTTGCTATCAAACAATTAGCAAACTATATTGAGGATGACTGGCAGTTTCCCCCCTTGATTGATTTAGGCATAATTCATTACCAGTTTGAGACAATTCATCCATTCTGGGATGGAAATGGGAGAATTGGCCGACTCTTGGTTACACTGCTAATGTGTGACCGTGGCCTCCTAGATGAGCCATTTCTGTATATTAGTGCTTTCTTCAATCGAAATCGATCTGAGTATATAGATAGATTGTATCAAGTCAGTTCCGAAAGTGCTTGGGAGGAGTGGCTAATGTTCTTTTTGGAAGCAATTGAAACTCAAGCGAATGAAGCCTATATTCGGTCGAAAGAGATGCTGACACTACAGGAACAGTATCGTGAAAAGTACCAAAATAAGAAGTCCAAGACTCATCTTCAGCTAGTGGACTATTTGTTTTCTCAGCCCGAAATTACAGTGAAAGACGCACAAGAAGAATTGGACGTGAGTTATCCAGCAGCGAATGCCACAGTTAGCCAATTGGTCGAAGATGGTATATTGACTGAAATCACCGGAAAGAAGCGTAATAGACGATTCCGTGCTACCGAGATATTTGATATTCTTCAGGAACCTCTCGACAACATTGAACTTCGAAACGAGGAATCGAGACAACACCGACAGGCAAACCTTAACGAGTTTAGATGACAGACTAATCCTCTGTATGTTGCCCGCCCCCGCCTGCCAGTTCCGGAACAGATGCCGTTGTTTCACTCTCTTCGGTACGAGCCGCAGCAATTCGTCGGTCCGGGCCTACATCGACTCGGGTGCTTCGACGCCGAGCGCGTCGAGTGCGTTCGCGACGGTGTTGCGCGCGGCGACGACGAGTGCGAACCGTGCGTCCCGCGTCTCGCCGGCCGCGTCCAGCACCGGACACTCCCTGTAGAAGGCGTTGAACGCCTCGGCGAACTCCCTGGTGTAGGTGGCGACGACGTGGGGCCGGAGGTCCTCGCTGGCACTCTCGATGGCCGCCGGGAACCGCGCGATGACCCGCAGCAACTCGCGTGCCGCGGGCTCTTCCAGCGCGGCGGCGTCGACCGTCTCGGGGACCTCGTGACCGGCGGCCCGTGCCTCCCCGAGGATGCCACAGGCGCGGGCGTGGGTGTACTGGACGTAGGGTGCGCTCTGTGCCTCGAAATCCAGCGCGTCCTCCCACTCGAAGGTGATGCCCTTCGAGGGCTGGGTGGCGACGATGTCGTAGCGGACGGCCCCGATGCCGACCTGGTGGGCGATCCGTTCGACGTCCGCGTCGGTGAGGTCGTCGTCCCGGAGCCTGCCTTCCAGGCGGTCCCGGACCTCCCCCCGGGCGCGGTCGATGGCCTCATCCAGCAGGTCGTCGAGGTCGATACCGGTCCCCTCGCGGGTGCTCATCCCACCCGCCGGGAGGTTCACCCACGAGTAGTGGACCGACCGCAGCCTGTCGGTGTCGTGACCGAGCATCGAGAGCGTGGTCGAGAGTTGTTCGGCCTGGAGTTTGTGATCCTCGCCGAGGACGGTCACGGCCTCGTCGAAGTGCTCGAACTTCCACTCGTGGTGGGCGAGGTCGCGTGTCGTGTACAGCGAGGTCCCGTCAGCGCGCAGGAAGACGAGGTTCTTGTCGATGTCTTCGAACTCCAGTTGCCAGGCGCCCTCCTCGTAGACCGCCCCGTCGAGGTCCGTGAGCCGCTCGACCACGTCGTCGGTCGAGCCGTCCCGCATGAAGCGGGTCTCCTTGACGAACTCGTCGAACTCCGCGGGCAACCGCTCGAGCGTCTCGCGCATCCCCGAGAGGACGGTATCCACGACTTCGCCCACGCGCTCGTAGACATCCTCGTCGCCGGCCTCCAGTCCCTGCAGGATGGCGTCGATCTCGTCCTCGGCCGCCGCGACCTCCTCCGGGTCGCCCTCCTCGAGGAACTCGTTGCCCTTGCGGTAGTAGCGGACGAGGTCGTACTCCGGGGAGTCGCGTTCCGGGTCCGGCAGGTCAGCCTCGTCGAAGGTCTCGTAGGCCCAGGTGAACACGGCGATCTGGCGGCCGGCGTCGTTGACGTAGTAGTGGCGCTCGACATCGTAGCCCGCGTACTC
>PXSG01000001.1 GCA_003023485.1 Halobacteriales archaeon SW_10_68_16 | reverse complement strand
GGCGACCGCGAGCGCGGTCACGGCGATGAGGAGGTAGTCGACGGGCGCGACCCGCTCGCGGTCGGGGTCGAGAAAGGCCCACCGGACGACCCTGCGGACGGCGACGGCGGCCCGCGTGACGGGGTTTTCCTCGCCGAGGCGGGCCGACAGCCCCGGGACGACGCTGCCGAGCGAACGGGCGACGAATCCATCGCCCATGCTCGCAGGGAACAGCAGGAACGTGATGGCGAGCGCGAACCCGACGTGGACGGCGTTGGCCTGGAGCAACTGCAGGGACAGTTCCAGCCGGCCGAAGAAGGGGACCGGCACGCCGAACTCGAAGCCCTGGGCGGCGAGGAATATCTGGAACAGCGAGAAGAGGAGGCCGACGGCGGAGACGACCACGGTCGCGACGCCCCGGAGCGAGCGGCGCCGCTCGATCTCCTGGACGAGCTCCTCGGCCTCCTCGCGCGATATCTCCGGCTCCGGCCCCGCGTCCGTCCCCGCCGGGCCGTCGGTCGTGTCGTCGCTCATGGAAGGGAGTCGAGCGGTGACTCCCGCTCGACGTAGATGCGCACCGAGGTACCGTTCGAGCGCTCCACGAGGTCGTACGTCCGGTCACCGACGTGGAGGCGGTGGCCCGCGATCTCGCCGGGGGACACCGACAGCTCGGCGAACGATCCCTCCGGGTGGGACACCAGGTGGCCGTCCTCGCGGGTGACGTTGGCGTCCGCCGGCAGCCCCCAGCCGTAGGATTCGAACTCCATCCGTGTCATGGCCAGTTTTTCCCCCCGGACCGTATATCCGTCGTAGACGCGGGATTTCTCGACGCTGTGGGTGTACTCGAGTGCGACGGCCGTCCCGTTCTCGACGGGCTGGGTGATGATCCGCTCGCCGGTATCGGCACGCTCCGTGCCGATTCGGGGCGAAACATGAGTCAGTGACGCCGCGTCGGGCCGGGAGACCCGGCCTGCCTACATCTCGAAGTACGCCTGCGCGCCGGGATGGAGTTCGATCGACATGCCGTCCTGTGCGCTGTCGGCGCTGATGAAGTCCGTCTTGATCGTGAGGTCGTCGACGTTCTCGAAGATTGCCTCCGTGACCGTCTCGACGGTGTCCTCGGACTGGGACTCGTTGGTCGCGATCATCGCCTGGACCGAGACGGTCTCGACGTCCTCGTCGACGCCCGAGTAGGTGCCGCCGGGGATGGTGTCGTCCGCGAACCAGGAGGCGGCGTCCTTGACGGCCTCGCGGTCCTCGCCCTCGATGGGGACGATGTTGATGTCGTTGGTGGTCGCGAGGTCCTCGATGGCGCCGACGGGCCACCCGCCGACGACGAACGCGGCGTCGATGTCGCCGTTGCGGAGCTGGTCGGCCGCCTGCGAGAACGAGGCGTTCTGCTCGTCGAACTCCTCGACACCGACCGCCTCCAGGATCTGGAGGGCGTTGACCTGCGTCCCCGACCCGAGGTCGCCGGTGTTGATCGTCGCCCCGGAGAGGTCCTCGACCGTCTCGATGCCCGTGCTCTGGAGCGTGACGACGGTGATCGTCTCGGGGTACAGCGTCGCGACGCCCATCAGGCTCGGGATGGCGTTGTCCTCGAACGTGTCGATGCCGGTGCTGTTCTTCGCGAAGGAGGCGATGTCGTTCTGGATGAGCGCGAAGTCGGCGTCCTCGCTCGCGAGGCTGCCGACGTTCTCGACGCTCGCACCCGTCGACTGGACGTTCAGCGTGAAGTCCGTGTGCTCCTCGACGACCGTCTTGAACAGAGACGTCCGCCGCCGCCGTCGCCGTCCATGTCGTCGCCGCCGTCGCTTCCATCGCCGCCGTCGCTTCCGTCGCTGCCACCGTCGTCACCATCACTGCCGCCATCGTCGCCGTCGCCGCCGTCGCCACCACAGCCAGCCAGTGCGGTGACGCCCGTTGCGCCTGTCAGTGCGAGGAACTGCCGCCGAGTACGTTTCCGTGACATACGTTGTGATATTTCTCCTACGCCCCTTATATCATTGTCTATATTTCGTTATTAGCATCCTATATGTCGTAACTGGAAAACGTAATTCCCGTGACGGTTTACATTCAGACAAATCAAAGTTCGAGAATGGATGGGTATACCGGTGGACAATCGACCACCCGCCGGCGACGACACCGGCCTCACTCCACGTAGCCCAGATCGCGCAACCGCTCTTTGGCTTCCTGACCCATATCCCCGAGGACGTCCTCGTCCCCGCGGTCGACGGCCTTCCACTCGCCGCCGACACGTTCCTCGAAGGCGGCGAGGGCAGCCTCCGTCTCCGCGATGGCTGGGTCGTCGCTCCCGGCGAGATCCTCCCCCTCTCCGGGGTCGGTGTCGAGACGGTAGGCCTCGTCGGGGATGCGTTCGTTGCGGATGTACTTGGCGTCGGGGCGGCGGGCGGCACGCATCCGCGAGTAGAAGCGCGACTCCTCGTCGAGGTCGATCTCCGCCGAAGCGGCGACCGACTCCAGTTGGTTGAGTTCGACCAGCGGCCGGTGGTACTCGATGAACCCGTAGGCGCCCGCGCCCGGGAACTCGTCGAGGTCGCGGTACTCCTCACGGAGCAACGACCGCCGGGGGTCGAGTGACACGCCCCGGCCCTCGGTGTCGGTCGCGTCCAGGATGGTGTGATAGATGTCGAGCAGTTCGACCTGCCGGTCGTCCCGGCCGGCGGCCAGGGCGGGGTGGTCGACCACCAGCGGGACGTTGACCACCGGCTCGTAGATGTTGAACTCGTGGCCGTAGAGGCCATGCTCTCCGAGGAGTTCGCCGTGGTCGGCACAGACGACGACGGCCGTCTCCTCCCAGAGCCCGGCTCCGCGCAGGTACTCGAACAGCCGGCCGAGCTGGGCGTCCATGTGGCGGATCTCGGCGTCGTAGAGCCCCTCGATGTCCGCCCACTCGTCGTCGGTGACCGTCTCGGCCCCGCAGTTGAACGCCGTCGCGCTCTGGACCACCGCCGAGGAGTCGACGCCGGGCGCGAACTGCTCGGCGTACTCCTCTGGGGGGTGGTAGGGCTGGTGGGCGTCCATGAGGTTGACGAACGCGAAGAAGGGCTGGTCCCGCTCGTCGGCGCGCTCGACGAAGTCGATGGTGCGGTCGACGACCGCCGGGGTCTTGGAGTCCTCGCCCTCGCCCGAGGCGAGGCGGCTGGGGATGGCCGCGCCGACCGCGACGAGGGTGTCCGCGAGCCCGCGCAGGCGGTCGCTGTCGTTCAGCGCTTTCCAGGCGCGGGCCAGCGGCCCCGAGAGGACGTCGCCGGGCATCACCTTGAAGAAGTTGTCACTGTCGTCGAAACCGTCAGTCAGGCGCGTGTAGGGGGTGATCCAGGCGTTCGAGGAGTAACAGCAGGTGGCGTAGCCGGCCGCCGACAGCGACTCCGCGAGCGTCGTCGCCCCCTCGAGGTAGGGGACCTCCTGGGTGGCGCCGTGCTCGCTGGGGTACAGCCCCGTGAACAGCGAGGCGTGGGACGGCAGCGTCCAGGGCGCCTGCGTGACGGCCTGCTCGTAGACGCGTGCCTCCTCGGCGAGCGACTCCAGGGTCGGCGACGTCGGCCGATCGTACCCGTACACCGAGAGGTGGTCCTTCCGGACCGTATCCAGCACGACGAAGAGGACGTTCGGCCGGTCGGCGGTCATACTACCCCCGACCACCCGCGGGAATAAATGCGTTTAGAACGGCGCCTCGGGACCCTCGTCGTCCTCGACGTCGCCGCCGCGGGTCTCGCCGGGGAAGGAGGGGCTCATGTCGGCGCCGCCGGCCATCCCCTCGTTGCCGCTCATGCCCGTCGAGGCGTGGACGGTGTCGATCTCGGGAATCTCCTTGGTCATGCGTGTCTTGATCGCCTGGATGGTCATCGGCGAGATGCCACAGCCCGAACAGGCACCGCCGAGCTGGATGGTGACGCTCCCCTCCTCGCGGTCGAGGTCCTGGATGGCGGCGCTGCCCCCGTGCATCTGGATCTGGGGGAAGTTCCGCCGCAGGAAGTTCGTGATCCGCTCGCGCAGTTCGTCGTCTGGGTTCTCCGTCTCCGTGCTCATACCGGGTGATAGACGGCCGCCGGGCTTAGGCCTTTGGACTCGCCCACCCCCGACCTGCCGACCACGGAGGTCAGTGGGTCTACTCGAACCCGAACACGCCGCGCAGTTCCGTCTCGATCTCCCCGACGTACCGTTCCAGAACCGCCTCGGCCTTCTCGTCGGCGACGACCACGCCCCCGAGTTTCCCGACCGGCTCCTCGGGGAGTTCCACGCGGAACTGGCCGTCGCCCTCGTAGAGGGGTTCGCTCTCGGCCAGTATCTGCTGATCGATGGCGTGGATCAGTTCGGAGTCGTAGGCGTCGTTCATCGTCTCGAAGGCCTGCCGGTAGGCCTGCTGCAGTTCGGGGAAGTAGTGCTCGTACTTGGCCTCGAATTTGCGAGCGAACTCCTCGGTGTCCGCAGGTCGGTCGGTCTCTCCCGGATCGGTCATAGACGTGCCAACGCACCAGCGTCATATAGTTCGCCCGTCTCGCCGTCGGAACAGGTAGAGCCGAGGACCGGATGTGAAAATAAAGTCGGGGCACGGAAGTCGCTCGTCGAAGAACAGACTGAACGGGCAGTACAACGCGGTTCGGGACTGTTCTCCCTGCCAGCGTGTTGAACGAATCATGACCGGGTGGATGTGTTTGACCTACCTCTGTTCGCCCACGGAGGACGGCCGCGGCGACACTGTCGGCGTCCCGACTGTGTGCCAGTGCCTGGTCGCGCGCATCGTCATAGGTCGTCGACGTCGACTGCCAGGTGGGCGACCGGAAGGTCCGAGGAGAGACCGGCGGCGTCGGCGAGTACTGACACGGCGAGGCGTCTGGAGTACCGCGTATCGAGCGTCACAGTCGACCCATCGTCGCCCGCAGTCGTGGAGTTACCGTCCGCCACTGGCTGTCGGGACTCGACGAACCGCTCGACGCCGGCGAGGGTCCCGGGCTCCTCGGCAGCGAGTTCCTCGCCCAGTTCCGCGAGCCGGAGGTACACCCCGATGGCCGCGACGAGGTACCGGCGTGCCTGCGCTGCCGGATTGGCGACGGCGGTGATCGTCGAGAGGTAGCGGGTGCCGCTGAACGCCTCGATGTCGACGTTCTCGCGGACCCACTCCTCGATCTCGTCGGGGCCGGCGTCGGTCCCCAGTGCCTCCCGCGCGGCCTCGCAGTGCTCGCGTTCCTCGGCGGCGGTCCGGTGGAAGATGTCCCCGACGACCACCGCGTCGGCGCCCGCGTCGAGGACCGCCCGGGCGTTCTCGCGGGTGTCGAGTCCGCCGCCGTACCAGACCCGCGACCACTCGACGCTGTCCTCTACTGCCCCGAGGATGTCGACCGCCTCCTCGCCGCCGAAGGTACCCGAGTACTCGAGGTAGACGACCTCGCTCTCGAGGTGGTGTTCGGCCGCCATGGCGTGCTGTTTGGCCTGGCGGGGCGAGAGCCGGTCGTCCTCGTCCACGCCGGCCTCGCGGGCGGCCGCGCTGTCGACGTTCATGATGATGTACGCCTCGAAGACGGCCTCGTTGAACAGCCACGAGGTCAGGAAGTTCGAGAGCCGGTCCTCGATGGTCCCCCCGAGCGGGAGCGGGAGCTTCCGGTCGAGGATATTGGGGGCCATCTCCTCGCGGCCGTGTTCGAGTGACTTCCCGAGCGCCCCGACGATTGCCTCGGTATCGCCGTTGAGCACCTCCGGGACGGCCATGAACTCGGCGCGGTCGTGGACGTCTTCGGTGACGTGAGTCGCCTCGCTCGGCTCGTGGAACGCGGGCACCGGCGTCTCGTCCAGCAGGTCGAACGTCTCGAGCGTGTTCTGTTCGGTGACGTTCCGCGAACCGCCCACGGAGACTGCACTCGTGTGTGCGAGATAGAGCGGGTAGGCCAGCGGCAACTGCTTTTCGCCCTCCGGGTCGACCTTCGTGATGTGGTCCCACTCGGGCGGGACCGGGTTCGTGTCCGCCAAAAACAGCGTGCGCCCGCCGATAGAGACGAGCGTCTCCAGCGTGTCCAGCCGCCGGGCGATGGCGTCGAGGTCCGGCATAGTCGCACTGTTTTCCGCCGGTTTAAAAAGCGTATCCACTCGCCACGCCGGCCCCACCGAGGGTCACAGGAGCACCGCTGCCCGCCCGACGACGAACGCGGCTGCGGCGAGGAACATCCCGTACTTGATGTGGTTCTGACCCGCCGTCGGGTCCGCGAAACTCTCGTAACAGGCGTACAGCATGACGGCGTCGGCCGGGACCACAAGCGCCAGGTAGGCGACGTCGAAGGTCCCCAGCAGGTACGGCATGGGGCTGGCGAGGACGGCCACGGCGAGGACGGCGACCCCGACCCACAGCGCGGGGCGCTCGCCGACGACGATCGGGAGTGTCCGCAGTCCCTCCTCGCGGTCGCCGACGACGTCCTCGACGTCTTTGATGATCTCCCGCGTGAACGTCGAGGCCGCCGCGAGGAACGCCAGCACGGCGCCCGCCTGCAGATTCCCGACGGCAGCGGCACCGAACAGGAACGTCGAGCCCCCGAGGTACGCGACGACGGCGTTGCCGAGGCCGGGGAGCCCCTTGAACAGTTCCGTGTACGCGACGAGCGCGACGAGGTTGATGCCCGCGATGGCGAGCGCTGCGAGGGGGAGCGTGAAGGCGAGCGCGACCGCCGCGAGAAAGAGTACGGCCGAGAAGACGAGCGCGCCACGTGGCGAGACCGCCCCGCGGGGGATGGCGCGGTCGGGCTGGTTGATGGCGTCGATCTCGCGGTCGAAGTAGTCGTTTATGGCGTTGCCGGCTGCCACCGCCAGCACCGTCGCCGCCGTCGCCACAGCCACCGCGAGGTACTGCCCACCGACGCCGGCGATGAACGAACCGGTGGCCGTCAGGACGCCCGCGGCGACGGCGTTGATCGGCCGCGTCAGTTCGAGGTACCCGCGTGCGGTGGCCGCTCCCATCGACCGGGGGTTCCGGGGCAGGGGGTATAAGAGGGGTGGAAACGGCAGCGCCGGACGCTTTCGTCACGCGGTCGCCCACATCAGCAAGACTGATTACTGCCAGGCCTCAGGAACGTCTATGGACGACCGGTACGACGTGGTGATCGCGGGGGCGGGGCCGGCCGGCGCCCAGTGTGCCCGCGATCTCGCCGGCCGGGACTACGACGTGCTCGTCCTGGAGACCGAGAACGAGGCGGCGTTCCCCAAGCAGAGCGACAAGTCGACGGCGG
The DNA here is from genome assembly GCA_003023485.1 of Halobacteriales archaeon SW_10_68_16. The sequence goes on along the minus strand of PXSG01000001.1, from coordinate 4,931 downwards.
GGACGTTCCCGTCGATGATGGCCTCCTTCTCGATACCCGACGACGTCGTGATGAACTTCACCGACAGCGTGGTCCTGGAGTCGCCCAACGGCCACTACGTCCAGGAACAGGCCGGTGCAGTCATGGACTTCGCCGAGTTCAAGCAGTTCCTCGTGCGCGACGGCCGGGAACGTGGCGTGGAGTACCGCTTCGACGCGCGCGTCTCGGGACCGGTCATGGAGGACGGCGAGATCGTCGGCGTCGAGTACAACGGCGACGAGGCGGTCTACGGCGAGATCATGGTGGACGCAACGGGTCCGTCGGCACCGCTGGCGCGTGCGCTGGGGGTCAGCGACCTCGAACGCGAGCGTCAGGCCATCGGCGTCGAGTTCGAGTTCGAGGGCGTCGAGGTGGACCACGACGACTACGCCGACCTCCACGACGCGATGATGCTCCGGCTGGACCACGACCTCGCTCCCGGCGGGTACTCGTGGATCTTCCACACCGGCGCGGACACGGCCAAGGTTGGGTTGTGTTACATCCAGAACGAGTTCCACCGCGAGCGGGCACGCGACGGGATGACGATCGACGACTACCTGGAGCACTGGCTCGAGACCGACCCGCGCTTCGAAGACGCCGAGCGCTTCGAGGGCAAGCAACACCGTGGCTCCGCACACATCCAGCCCCCGGACCAGCTGTGTACGGACAACTTCATGGCCATCGGCGACACCGTGCCGACGGTGGATCCGCTCTGGGGGGAGGGGATCCACAAGGGCATGAAATCGGGCCGCGCCGCGGCCGTCACCGCCGACACCTGCCTCACGCCCGCAAAACCGGACACCTCCGCCGAGGCGATGGAACTCTACGAGGAGCTGTGGCACACCGAGGTCGCCCCGCGGATGGACACCAGACTCCTGATGACCGAACTGCTCTACTTCGCGCCGAACGGCCGGCGACACGCTCGCCGAGATCAACGCCGGGAACAAGCTGGCGATGCGCCACATAATCCACCTCTCGGATCTCCCGATGCTGGCCAGGTTCGCCCGCCACCGGGCGGGGGGGTGAACCGTGGCGAACGACCGTCTCACCCCCGAGAGCGTTCCGCGGGCCGACGGCATGCCGCTGCTCGGACTCGGCACCTACCGGAACAAGGGCGACCAGTGTGTCGAGTCGGTCCGGACGGCCCTGGAGATGGGCTACCGGCACGTCGACACGGCGGCCATGTACGGTAACGAGCGAGCGGTCGGGCACGGGATTGCCACTGCCGACATCGACCGCGACGAGGTGTTCCTCGCCTCGAAGGTCTGGAAGAGCGACCTCTCCTCCGGGGACGTCCTCGACAGCGCTCGTGGGAGTCTCGACCGCCTCGGGACAGACTATCTCGATCTGCTGTACGTCCACTGGCCGGCCGAGACCTACGACTCAGAGGAGACGCTCCCGGCCTTCGACCGCCTCGTCGAGGCAGGGGACATCCGCCGCGTCGGCGTCTCGAACTTCGAACCCGACCACCTGGACCGCGCCCGCGAGGTGCTGGACGCACCGGTCTTCGCGAACCAGGTGGAGATGCACCCACTGTTGCCCCAGTCGGAACTGCGACGATACGCTGCCGAACACGACGTGCATATGGTCGCCTACGCGCCGGTCGCCCGCGGTCGCGTCTTCGAGGTCCCGACCCTCTCGGCGATCGCCGACGACCACGGCGTCAGCGAGGCGCAGGTGGGCCTCGCGTGGCTCCGCGAGAAAGGGGTCGCGGCCATCCCGAAGGCGACCGGAGCCGACCACATCCGCGACAACTGGGAGAGTCTGGCGCTGTCCCTGAGCGACGAGGAACTCGCACGCATCGACGCCATCGACCGGCGGGAACGACTGATCGACCCCGATTTCGGTCCCGACGCCTGGTAGCGAGCCGTCGCTTCTCTCCGAGCACGACTCGCGCGTCGCGGTCGCGGGAACGAGCCATTCGAGAAGACATATACCGACCGACCCGCAACGGCCCTACATGGCTGCCGGGACCGAACAGGGACTGGGGGACGCGATCCGGTTCGACCTGCGGCGGATGCACGAAACGTGGATGGAGGTCTTCTACCCGCGCCAGCGGGACGCCGAGTCGACGGTCCTCGGCAAGTGGCGGCCCGACGAGGGACTCCAGCTGTACCTCTACAAACTGTGGTCGGCCCTGGGCGTGCCCGTCGTCGGACTCCTCTACCCGATCGTCCTCTTCGGATACTTCGTGCGCTTCCAGACCCGCCGGGTGAACGTCACCGCGGTCCGCCTGGGCTTTGTCGGCGTCGTGTTGCTGTTCGTCCTGCTGTGGGGCACACTCTCGGCGCTGGTGGCCTTCCCGCTTGCAGGGCAGGTCGACAGCGGCGGCGTCACCGCAATCGTCGCCGCGAGCGCCGTTGCCGTCCTCTCGTCGGCGCTCGCGTTCGGGTTCTGGGTGCTCGACGGGCGGCCTGTGACTGTCCTCTTCGCCTACCCCTTCGCGATGACAGCCATCTTCCTCCCGCCGGTGGTCGCGGCGCTGTACTCCGAGGCGGTCGCCGAGATCGTGCTGACGCGGAGTGACTCGCTGGCGACGTGGTCGCTCGACCAGATGCCCCAGGTCATCCACGACTTCTTCGTCGAGTCATCTGGTTCGGCGTCTCCGTCCCCGTGGGGTGGATCCTCGGCATCGTCGTCACGCTCGCCGACCTCGTGCGCCCGACCGCCGACTGATACGGATTGCTATCGTTCTTCGAGTCTGAACGCTTTTGCGCGTCCCGCCCGCAGCCTCGTGTATGGAGTTCGACCTCCCCCGCGCAGGTGGCCTGTTGCTCGTGATCGTCGCCCTCGGCGTGGCCGGCCTCGCGACGAGCGGCGTCATGACCACCCGGACCGTCCTGATGATGGTCCTTCCGTCGATGGTCGTCTTCGGCATCGTCGCGTTCGCACTCGGCGTCAAACACGGCGAGTACCGCGCTACTCGATGACCGTCGACGGGGCCAGGACGTCCCCACCGCCCGCGTCACTGCTCCCGATTTCACCGTCTTCGCGCACCGTGTAGACGGCGTCCGCGCCAGCAGCGGTGCCAGCGGCAGGTATCGGTCGGATGATCGCCCCGGCCACGATGGGAGCGACGACGCCCGCCACGACGGCGCCGGCGCTCGTCAGCAGCGCGTCGACTGCGACGACGTCCCCGGGTTCGAGGCCGTACTCCTCGACGAGAGTCGTGGCGGCCTCCAGGACGGTCGCGTGTGTGTACTCGCGGTCGTCCACGCGCAACACGGGGTCGTCGGGTTCGACGGTGTCCGGCGGTTCGGCCGGATTCTCGCTCCAGCGTTCGCGCTCGAAGTGGGCCACCTCGGGACGGTCGGGCGGGCCGCCGTAGGCGATCAGCGAGCACCCCGGATCGCCCTCGTAGCGGTCCAGCCAGGCGTCGGGAGCCACGAGTGCCCGCGCGGCCACCGGCGAGGTGGGCGTCACGTCTACCGTCGCGCCCAGCGACGCGGCACCGAACAGCGCCAGCAACGGGTCGACCGCGGCACCGAGGCGGCCGACCGTATCGCCGGATTCGGGCGCTTTCGGGCCGACGACGAGGGCGACGCGACTCCCCCGGCGGACGCCGTAATGGCGCAGCAGATTTCCAGCCTTCCAGGCGTTCTCGGCGAACTCGCCATAGGAGTAGGGCGTGGTCCGCTCCGGCGCGTCGAGAGCCGTACCCTCCCGCTCCCGACAGCGGGCCAGCACGGCGGCGAGCGTGTCCATACAGGGGGTTCGACCGAGCGGACAAATGGCCGTCGACCGCAAAGCACTGGCCCGCTCGCGTCAAGGCGGGTGTATGGTCAGGGACGCCCAGGACCGTGTCGCCCGGTTCGTCGCGACACACGACATCGACGCACCGCCCGCGTACCGGCTGCTCGACGCGGCCAGCGAACTCGGCGAGCTCGCCAAAGAGGTCAACGAGTCGACCGACTACGGGTCCGATCCCGAGGGCGTCGAGGTCGCCGAGGACGAACTGGGGGACGCCCTGTTCGCGCTGCTCGCGTTCGCGGAGGCCACTGACGTCGATGCAGAGTCGGCACTCGACGATGCCATCGAGAAGTACGAGCGCCGCCTCGAAGAGCGTGGTTCGGCCGGGAGCGGCGAGTGAGACGACAGATTGACCACGACCACCCGCTCGCAACCGCCTTCCGAGGCCAGTCCGTCGAGCGCGCCGGCGTGTCCGGCGACCCGTGGGGTCTCCAGGCGGCGACGGACGTCCGGGAGTTCGTCGCCCGGGACATCCCCGCCATCGTCTGGGGGCCGGGGTCGCTCGACCAGGCACACACGACCGACGAGTGGATCGACCTCGAGGAGGCCGCGCTCGGCCTGGACCTGTTGAAAGCGTGCGTCCGGGACGTGCTCGCGGCGGGGCGCGTCTGAGCGTAGACGGCTATAACTGCCTGCGGACCCAACGGTGGAGCGATGACTCGCCGCCACACCGAGGAGGAACTCGCGAGACGGTTCACGGGACTGGTCGTCGAGAGCCTGGCGATCAAGCAGGATTTCGGCACTGCGACCGTCGGCTGCCGGTCCTGTGACGGGACCGCCGTCCCACTCTCTTCGGGCGACCGTGTCACCGTCGCGCTGTCCTGTTACGAGGATCACTCCTGGGAGATCGAGGGCGTTTACTGTGGGGACCACGCGGTCGACTCGGTGGCCGAGACGATGGGCATGCGGGCCGAACGGCAGGCAATCGTCCGTGCCGTCCTCGAGTCGACGGGGTACCACCCGCCGAGCGGGAACTTCCAGCCCGACGCCCTCACGCTGGGCGAGGTCGAAGTCCTCGATTTCAGCCCGACCGAAGAGGGCTACTAGAGGCTGTCGCGGATCTTGTCGAAGAAGCCCTGCTCGACGTCAACCTCCTCGCCGCCGGCCTCCGCGAATTTTTCGAGTGCTTCGCGCTGTTCCTGACTGAGGCTCTCGGGCGTAAC